>NZ_JBGSOZ010000065.1:0-94662 GCF_041738905.1 Aestuariivirga sp. | reverse complement strand
CCAATCCTCAAGGCCGCACTTCAAAACCATCGGACCGAGCAGCCAGCCTCCCATGCAGTTGACCGCTTGGCCGATGCTGCATAAGGTTCAACCAGCGACGCCAGCCTTGGCATTTTCAACAGAGTACGGGACATCCCCTTGACTGTCGCTGCAGATGGTTACCATCAACACGTTGCTCGGCTGTCCAATTTATAATTTGTTGATTGTGACCCAAGGCAAACCTACTGCACCCAAGGCTGTCAATCTTTCAGTAACACTTGTGGCAATAGCTTGAGGGCAGATGCAACCTAGGCAATTCAACAATGACACTGATTCATACCGCGCTGGTTGTCTACGCCGCATCCATGGTCTGTGTCTGCCTTGGTCTGAAGGGTTCATCCAAGCCCGGGCCACCCCCCGTCAAGGTCCGCGCGAGAGACCTATAGCTTCGGCTGTCTCATCAAAAGGACCATCCACACCATTGTGCAGACGATGACCACTATGATTGCGAGTGCTGTCAACGGCTTCAATCCCGTGTCCTGAACCCATCGTCCAGGCCAATTCACACTGAACGTTCCATCACAGTGAAAGGTTAACGGCGACCGATTCCGAGTTAACTCCACTGGCAGTGGTTAGTGATCTGACGGTGAACGGCGGCAGGTTTTACGGAATGAATAAACTATCCGTACCAGACAAAATGAATAAACTATCCGTACCAGACAACCGGCTTCTCCTGCTCCAATGCCCATTTCAGCCATGCATCGAAAGCTTCCCGGATCGCTGCCTTGGCTGCTTCGATAGTCTCGACTTCTCAAATTGAAAGCGCCAATCTGTCAACGCTGACTGAACTTGCTCGGCAAGGAACCGTGAAGCGCGGTGTTCCTCCGTCCCCTGATTAATGGCTGAAAAGTCGCGATGGCAAGCCGAAGACCCTTCAGCCGCCTGGTGTCAGGCCAGCATCGCTGCGCTGGATGACGTGAGCAACCTTTAGGACGGCCGCTTGAGTCTTCCCAGGGCAAGAAGCGCTTCGACGATCTTCCGGGTCCGGCTGGTGACCGGCCTCGACGCGCGAACGCGGCGGATGGAATCCGGCACCTGCCCCTTGAGAGCCGCCAGCAGAAGGGCCTGGTACTGTTCGAACAGCATGGGGCCGCCGTCGTAAACAGGCTGCCACAACTCCCTCGCTTTCCAGGCGGATACGTCCTCGCGGCTTTGCGTCTTCACGGCCCGCAGCACCCGGCGGAGTTCGACCGCGTCGGGCGGAGGTACTTCGAAATAGGTGTCAGTTGCAGCCTTGCCCGCCTTCCGGGTTTCGTGATCGATCGGCTTTTTCATCGGACGTTGAGCTTCAGAGTCTTTGAAAGAATGGCCCGGATGGCTTCAGGCCGGGTGAGGCCGGTTTCACGATCTTCAATGTAGCTATCGAGTGCCGCGAGCATGTCGGGCTGAAGGCGGACGCCTATCAGCGTTCCCTTCCCGGTTGGCGCTGGGCCGCGCCGCTTCTTTGTTATCACAGTATCTTGCTTCGCCATAAAAACCATGATAACACAGTGCCGGGCCGAAAGAAAGTTCCGCTTCCTCCCGGCCCTAACCCTGTCAACCTGTTGTGGAGGCCGTCATGGCTGATTCTCCGAATACCCTTCCTTTGCCCAAATCCCAAGCCTCTCGCTGCGCGGTGGCGGTGCGGTCATGAAGGACATGCTCGATTGCATTGACCACATTAACAAGACGAAGGACTTGACCGAGGCCCTTTTCATGGCGGCTGAAAGTGTCGGGAGCGAAGATGGTGCGGCCTTGACCGCCCTGTCATCGGTAATCATCGACCGGCTGGAAGAGGCAAAGGCCCTGCTCAAAGCGATGATTCCGGACGCCGAGGGCAAATCGGCCGCCTGAGAGCGGAACGGCTGATTCCGGGCGATTCGACAATTCAGACAGGATAGGCCGTTCGGGCAACCGGGCGGCTTGTTTCATGGCGTTAGCCCATCGTTAGCCCAATCGGTGTTTTCAAGAGGAAGATGAAGCGAGGAAACCGTCTAAGTCATTAAAATAATTGGTGAGCCCGACGGGATTCGAACCCGTGACCCTCTGATTAAAAGTCAGATGCTCTACCGTTGAGCTACGGGCCCACAAGCCGGGGATGTCCCGGGGAAATCGCGGCGGACCATAGGGGTGGGGGCGAGTCCGGTCAATAGCCCAGCACGGGCCAGAGGGGCATAGGGTGCCCGGCAACCGTGCATTAAGCACTCACGCCACATATTCGCCGCCGGGCATGGGCCATGCTCATCGATCAGGGAGATTCTCGAATTGGCACGGCCTCAATGACTGAAATCGCAATCATCGTGCTCGCCGCAGGCAAGGGCACCCGCATGAAGTCCGACCTGCCCAAGGTGCTGCACCGCGCCGCAGGGCGCAGTCTGCTGGGCCACGCGCTCCATGCCGCCAGCGCCCTGAATCCGAAAGAGGCCGTCGTCGTCATCGGGCCGGGCATGGAAGCCGTAGCCGCCGAGGCACGGAGCGTCATCCCATCGGCGCGGCAGGCAGTACAGGTGGACCGGCTCGGCACAGGCCACGCCGTGTCCATGGCGCGCGAGGTTCTGGGCGGTTTCGCGGGCACGGTACTGATCCTTTATGGCGACGTGCCGCTGATTTCGGCCCGGTCACTTACCCATCTGGCCTCGCTCGCCGGGCCCGGCTGCATGGCCGTTCTGGGCTTCGAGGCGGCCAATCCGCATGGCTACGGCAGGCTCTTGCGCAATTTCGCGGGCAACGTCATCGCCATCCGTGAAGAGCTTGATGCGAGTGTTGAAGAAAAGTCTATAACACTCTGTAATTCTGGAATTATTGCGATTGACTCCGATCTGCTGTGGGCTCTGCTTCCCAGGATCGGCAATACCAATGCCAAGGGCGAATACTACCTCACCGATCTTGTTGAACTCGCAGCTACGGCTGGCGCCACTTGTGCGCTTGCAACCTGTCCCGAGTTCGAGGTGGCGGGTGTCAACGACCGTGTCCAACTCGCCGGGATCGAGGCCACGTTGCAGGCCGCCTACCGCCGCATGCACATGCTGAACGGCGCCACGCTGGTCTCGCCCGACACTGTCTTCTTTTCAGCGGATACCCTGATCGGGCGGGACGTTGTGATCGAGCCCCATGTCGTTTTCGGCCCCGGTGTCACGGTAGGTGATGGAGTCGAAATTCTCGCCTTCTCGCATATCGAGGGCGCGACAATATGTGAGGGCGCCCGCATCGGCCCCTATGCGCGGCTGCGGCCCGGTGCCGAAATCGGCGCCGAAGCCCATATCGGCAATTTCGTGGAAGTGAAGAAATCCATCATCGGCAAGGGTGCAAAGGCCAATCACCTCACCTATATCGGCGATGCCCGCGTGGGCGCGAAGACCAATATCGGGGCAGGGACGATCACCTGCAACTACGATGGCTATGAGAAGCACCTCACCGACATCGGCGAGAATGTTTTTGTCGGGTCGAACACGGCCCTGGTTGCGCCGGTCAAGATCGGAAACGGTGCGTCGATTGCGGCGGGCAGCGTCATTACCCGCAACGTTCCTGCCGACGCACTCGCGATGACCAGGCCCGGCCTCGAGATCCGCGACGGCTGGGCCGCGCGCTACCGTGAAATCAAGGCGGCAAAGAAAGCCGCGAAAAACAAGACATAGGACAACAGGCATGTGCGGCATCGTAGGTATTCTCGGCAAGGAGCCGGTGGCAGGCAATATCGTCGAGGCGCTGCGCCGCCTTGAGTATCGCGGCTATGACTCGGCTGGCGTGGCGACGCTCGAGAACGGCGCAATCGTCCGCCGCCGCGCCGTGGGCAAGCTCAAGAACCTGGCAAGCCTGCTGGAGCGCGAGCCGCTGGGCGGAACATCCGGCATCGGCCATACGCGCTGGGCCACCCATGGCGGCGTCACCGAGACCAACGCCCACCCGCATGTCGTGGGGGATGTGGTCGTCGTCCACAACGGCATCATCGAGAACTTCCGTACACTGAAGGACGAGCTGGTCGCGGAGGGTACTGTCTTTACCACACAGACCGACACCGAAGTCGTGGCCCAGCTTCTGGCCCGCGAGATCAGGAACGGCAAGGCCCCGCGCGAGGCCGTGCGTATCGTGTTGAAGCGGCTCGAGGGGGCTTTCGCGCTGGCCATCCTTTTCAAAGGTGAGCATGACCTGTTGATCGGTGCGCGAAACGGTCCGCCGCTGGCCGTTGGCCACGGGCAGGGCGAGATGTACCTCGGCTCGGATGCCATAGCGCTGTCACCATTTACCAATCGCATCACCTATCTCGAAGATGGCGACTGGGTGGTGCTCACGCACAAGTCGCTCGAAATCTTCGATGCGAATGACAAACCCATCATTCGTCCCATGAGCTTCAGCCAGGCTTCTGCCATGCTGGTGGACAAGGGCAACCACCGTCATTTCATGGCCAAGGAAATTTCCGAGCAGCCGGAAGTGATGGGACATACGCTGGCCGAATACGTGGACTTCGCAGAGCGCACCATCCGCGTGCCGGAAAAACTCCCGTTCGACTTCAAGGTGCTTGACCGGATCACCATCACGGCATGCGGCACGGCCTCATACGCTGGCCTCACCGCCAAGTACTGGTTCGAGCGCGTGGCACGACTTCCGACCGAGGTCGATATCGCGTCGGAGTTCCGCTACCGCGAGGCGCCGCTGCCGAAGAATGGCCTGGCGATCGTCGTATCGCAGTCCGGCGAAACGGCCGATACCCTGGCCGCCCTGCGCTATTGCAAGACGCAAGGTCAGCACACCCTCGCCATCGTCAATGTACCGGAATCGACCATCGCGCGAGAAAGCGAACTGGTGTTCCGCACCTTTGCAGGCCCCGAGATCGGCGTGGCATCCACCAAGGCCTTCACCTGCCAGCTCACGGCACTGGCCTGCCTCGCGATACTCGCCGGCAAGATGCGTGGCACCATCACCCGCGAGCAGGAGCAGGAACTGGTCGGCGCATTGATCGAGGCGCCACGCCACATGGCTGAAATCCTGAAGGATGAAAAGCACATCGGCGCGGTTGCGCGCGAGGTGGCGAATGCCCGCGACGTGCTCTTCCTCGGCCGTGGCATCAACTATCCGATTGCGCTCGAAGGTGCCCTCAAGCTCAAGGAGATTTCTTACATCCATGCCGAGGGCTATGCGGCGGGTGAGCTGAAGCACGGCCCCATCGCACTGATTGACGAAAATGTGCCGGTCATCGTCATCGCGCCACACGACGAGCTTTACGAGAAGACGATTTCCAACATGGAAGAGGTGGCGGCGCGCGGCGGCAAGATCGTTCTGCTCACGGATGACCATGGGTTGAAGGACAGCGGCCACAAGACCTTCCAGACAATCCGCGTACCGAAAGCCCACGCCTTCATCAGTCCGTTGCTCTATGCGATTCCCGTGCAGCTTCTGGCCTATCACGCCGCCGTCTTCATGGGCACCGACGTGGACCAGCCGAGGAATCTCGCAAAGTCCGTTACCGTGGAGTGACAGGCTGCTGCTTCTTCAGTGTGATGAAGTAGGCAAGCGTTCCGGCAAGCATCGCTGCTGCAACGAAGTAGCTCACGTTTGGCGAAACGATGATTGGGTTCGGCTGCATGAACCAGCCGAACATTTGGGTGAAGATGACCGTGCCGATCAGCATGCCGATGCTCTGCAGGCTGGCGATGCCGCCCTGCAATTCGCCTTGCGCATCCTCCGGCGCCTCCTTTGACATGATGGCGGTCAGCGCAGGGTGGACGAAGCCTTCCGGAGCGTGGATCACCAGCAGGATCAGCACGACGAGCAGGTTTGGCGCCAGCCCATAGCCGAGAAGCGCGATGACCGCGATCACCAGTCCGAATACCACCGTGTTCCATTCGCCGAGCCACCTCACAGTCGGCCCGGTCAGTCCCCCTTGCACGATGGCCGTGACCAACCCAAAGGCGGCAAGCGTCAGGCCCACCGTTGCTTCCGACCAGCCGAAGGCGGCGATGCCCCAGAACGCCCATAGTGCCGGGTAGACGGCGGTGGACAGGAAATAGAGGAACATCACCGCGCTCAGCGGAACGACACCTCTGTATTGCTTGAACACCCTCAGCGCGCCGACAGGATTGGAGCGCTGCCAGGAGAAGGGCCTGCGGTATTGCTTTGCCAGCGTCTCGGGCAGAACGAACCAGCCATAGATGAAATTGAGGATCGACAGTCCCGCCGCAACGAAGAAGGGCACGCGCGGTCCGAATTCACCCAGCAAACCGCCGATGGCGGGGCCGATGACGAAGCCTAGACCGAAGGCCGCCCCCATCATGCCGAAGACCTTGGCGCGGTCTTCCGGCTTCGTGATGTCAGCCAGATAGGCGTTGGCCGTCGTGTAGGAGGCGCCGCAGATTCCTGCGAAGATGCGGCCCACGAACAGCCACAGCATGCTCGGCGCGAAGGCGGTCAGCAGGTAGTCGACCGCGAGCCCGAACACCGAGAGCAGCAGAACGGGCCTCCGGCCGAAGGCATCCGACAGGTTGCCGATCGCCGGGCCGAACAGGAACTGCATGCCGCCATAGGCGAAGAACAGCCATCCGCCCCAGATCGATGCACCCGCCAGATCGCTTCCGCTCACGTCCTCGATGAGGCGCGGCAGCACCGGCATGATGAGGCCAAAGCCCACCATGTCCATGAACACGGTGATGAAGACGAAGATGACGGCAAATTTGCCCGGTGCGGCGGCGGACATTTTTTACTCCTGAGCGGGCGACCGCCCATAAAGGAAAACCCTACAGGACGCCAGCCGACTGCTGACAGTCCATGTCATCAGCAGACGGGATTGGTCAGCCCGGATGAGGCTCTGGCACCGGAGAACCGCCAGGTTGCTCCGCCACCTTCGGCTTCCCCTTCACCTTCTCGCGCATCCACTGGAAGATGACGTAGAGCAGCGGAATGAGAAAGATGCCGAGGACGGCGGCGGCCAGCATCCCGCCGAATACGGCGGTGCCGACGCCCCTGCGGCTCAGCATGCCGGCACCCTCGGCACCCACCAGCGGGATGAGACCGGCAATGAAGGCAAAGCTCGTCATCATCACTGCACGGAACCGCTCCTTGGCGCCCGAGATGGCTGCATCGGAAATACTGAGGCCCTTGCGGCGTCCTTCCATCGCGAACTCCACGATCAGGATGCCGTTTTTGGCGGCGAGCGCGATCAGCACGACGAGCCCGATCTGGGCATAGAGGTTGTTGTCGAGGCCGGAGACCTTGAGGGCCACCATCGATCCCAGGATGCCCGCCGAAACCGAGAGCAGCACGGCGATGGGGATGGTCCAGCTTTCATAAAGACCGACGAGGAAGAGATAGGCAAAGAGCAGGGCGAGCCCGAGGATCATGGTTGTCTTGCCGCTGGCTTCTTTTTCCTGAAGCGCCGTGCCGGTCCATTCAAAGCCATAGCCCGCAGGCAATGCCTTGGCTGAAACACGTTCCATGGCAGCGATGGCATCGCCCGAACTCTTGCCCGGCGAGGGGCCGCCGTTCAAAGTGGCACTCCGCACGTTGTTGAAGCGGATGATCGACTGCGGGCCCAGGATGACGCTGGCCTCCGCGAAGGCCCGGACGGGCACCATCTCGCCCTTGTTGTTGCGGACGTTGATCCGGTAGATGTCGTCGATCTTGCTGCGGTCCGCCGCCTCGCCTTGCACCAGCACCTGCCAGGTGCGGCCGAACAGGTTGAAGTCGTTGACATAGGCACTGCCGAGAACGGCCTGCAACGTGCTGAACACGTCGGCAAGGTCGATCCCCAGTGTCTGCACCTTGTCGCGGTCGATATCGAGATAGAGCTGTGGCGTGTTCGCGGCATAGGTTGTGAATACCCGCGACAGGTCGGGGTCCTGGTTCGCAGCAAACACAAGACCGCGCGATACGGCCGCGAGGTCGGCTGCGGACGCACCTCCGAAACTCTGAAGCTGGTACTCGAAGCCACTGCCGCTGCCGAGCCCGATGATCGGCGGCAGGTTGTAGAAGATCACGTTGGCGCGGCGGATCTGTTGGCCCGCTCCAGTGAGCTTCGCAATGAGCGCATTGACTGAAAGTTCCGGCGACGTGCGCTTGGCGAAGGGCTCGAGCGTCAGCACCATCAGCGCCGCGTTGGACTTCACTTGCCCGTCGAGCATGCTGTAGCCGACGACAGACATGGCGCCAGCGATGCCCGGCGTGGCGCGGACCATATCCTCGACTTGCTTGGTTACCTCCGCCGTCACGTTCACGGATGAACCCTCAGGCAAAACGACCTCGCCGAAGATGGCGCCCTGGTCTTCAGACGGCAGGAAACCCGTGGGCGTGGTCTTGAACAGCCAACCCGTGGCCGGGAAGATCACGGCCAATCCGAGAAGGCCGACAATGGCCACCCGCACCAGCCGCTTGACGATGGCCGCGTAGCCGTCACGCGCGAGGTTGATGCCGGACAGGATTTGCCGCACCGGAAAACGCTTCGGCCCGTGGCTGTGTTTCAGGAGCACGCCACAAAGTGCTGGCGACAAGGTCAGCGCGTTGATGGCTGAAATGATCATCGACACCGTCACCACCACGGCGAACTGCTTGAACAGTTCGCCCGAGATGCCGGGGATGAATGCCACCGGAACGAAGACCGACATCAGCACCAGCGTGATCGCGATGATGGGTGCCGTGATCTCCGCCATGGCCTGACGTGCGGCTTCAGCAGGGGCGAGGCTGGGATCAGCCTCCATCTTGGCTTCGACCGCCTCCACGACCACGATGGCATCGTCGACCACGATGCCGATGGCGAGCACAAGGGCCAGCAGCGACACGGTGTTGGCGGAAAAGCCAAGTGCCATCATCACGGCAAAGGTGCCGATGAGGGACACCGGAACAGCGATCAGCGGAATGATCGTAGCGCGCACCGAACCGAGGAACAGGAACACGACAATAACCACCAGCACGAAGGCTTCCAGCAGGGTCTTCGCCACTTCATGGATGCTTTCCTCCACGAACTGCGTCGTGTCGTAGGTGATCGAGTAACCCATGCCTTGAGGGAATTGCGCGCGGGCTTCTTCGAGGATGTGCCGCACCGCTTCGGCGCTGGCAATCGCATTGCCGCCCGGCGCCTGATAGATGCCGATCACGGCGGCGGGCTTGCCGTCATAGCGGCCCTGGTTTTCGGAGAGCCGCGCCGCAAGCTCTACGCGCGCCACATCCCTGAGCCGCACGAAAGAACCGCCTTGCGTGGCGCGCACCACCACGTTGCCGAACTCCTCCACCGAAGTGAGCCGGCCTTGAGTCTGGATCGTCATCTGGAAGCGCTGGTCGGGCAGCGCCGGCTGCGCGCCGATGCGGCCGAGAGCGGCCTGGATGTTCTGGCGCTTCAGGGCCGAGATGATATCAGCCGGCGTCATCGCATAGTCCGCCAGCCGCTTCGGATCTATCCAGATCCGCATGCTGTAGTCCGAAGGTGTCAGCAAGCTCACGTCGCCCACGCCCGGAACGCGCTTCAGGCGGTCGAGCAGGTTGATCGTCACATAGTTCGAGAGGAAAAGCTGGTCGTGCGCGACAGTCTCTGACGTGAAGGCGATGAGCTGCAGGATGGCGGACGATTTCTTGATTACGTTCACGCCCTGGGTGCGCACCTCCTGCGGCAGCTGCGCTTCCGCTAGTTTCACCCGGTTCTGGACGTTCACCGTGTTGAGGTCGGGGTCGGTGCCGACAGCAAACGTGATGGTCAGCGTATAGCTGCCGTCATTGCCGCTGGTCGACTTCATGTAGAGCATGTTGTCGACGCCGACGACGCGCGACTCGATGGGCTGGCCGACAGTCGACTCCACCACTTCGGCGCTGGCGCCTGAGTAGTTGGCCGTCACCGAGACCTGCGGTGGAACGATGTTGGGGAACTGCGCAATGGGGATCTGCATCATCGCCACGAGCCCCGCGATGGTGATCACGAGCGAAATGACGACAGCGAGGCGCGGCCTGTCGATGAAGATGCTGGAGAACATGCGCTCAGGCCTCCGGCTTGACTTCGACCGGCTCTACCACCTGTCCCGGCCGCACCTTCTGCACGCCTTCCGTCACCACGCGGTCACCGTCGGCGAGGCCCTTCAGGACCACGACCAATTGGCCGGTGACCGGACCCAGTTCCACCCGCCGCACTTCGATCTTGTTGTCTCCGCTCACACTCAGCACGAAGGGGCCGGTCTGGTCGATCTGCACCGCCGAGATCGGGATGACCATCGAGGGCCTCGGCTTGTCGGACTCGACAACCGCCGTGACCAGTTGCCCGTCGATGAGAAGGCCATCCGGATTTGGAAACACCGCGCGGATATTGACGGCATCGGTGCCGGGGTTGACCGCGACGTCCATGAAATCAACCTTGCCGGGGGCGGGGTATCGCTTGCCCTTGCCGAATTCGACATAGACCACGCGGTCGCCGATCTCGACATCGGCCGCCGATTGTTCGCGCACCGCGA
The DNA here is from genome assembly GCF_041738905.1 of Aestuariivirga sp. Classification (GTDB taxonomy): domain Bacteria; phylum Pseudomonadota; class Alphaproteobacteria; order Rhizobiales; family Aestuariivirgaceae; genus Aestuariivirga. The sequence continues at coordinate 84,226 of NZ_JBGSOZ010000065.1, read as the reverse complement.
TGATCTCGCGCTGGCTGACGGGGAAGGTCACGCCAATCGGATCTACTGCAACGATAGTCGCAAGGGTTCCACTTGAAGGACTGACATAGTTGCCCGCCGACAGGATCGATTCACCGATGCGCCCATCGATGGGCGCCCTGATCTCGGTATAGCTGAGCTGCAGATTGGCCTGTTCCACTTCGGCCGTCAGCTTGGCGACGTTGCCCCGGGCCTCGTCGCGGGCGGCGCGCGCGTCATCGAGTTTCGTCTGTGCCGAGGCTTCCTTCTTCACCAGCGTGGCCTGACGGTCATACTCGATCTCGGCCCGCGTCAGCCGCGCACTCGCTGTTTCGAGCGCGCCCTTTGCGGCAGTCACCCTGGCTTCGTAGGGCGCCTTCTCGATCACATAGAGCAGGTCGCCAGTCTTCACCTTGGCGCCTTCCTGAAAATTCTGCTTGTCGAGAAAGCCTTCGATCCGCGCGCGGAGATCGACACGCTGCAGCGCCGTGACCCGCCCGCTGAAGGAAACCGATGGCCGGAGATCGCGGGTCTCCACCTTGACGACCGTCACCGAGGGCGGCGGAGCCTGCTGCGTGACCGTCTCTTTCGGCGCGTCATCGCAACCAGCGACCAGCGAAGCCAGCACGAGGCCAATAGCAATGCCCATCCACTTGACAGCGTGTTTCATGTGTCGCCTCCCCGGAATCCGTCGCAGCGAAAGCAGTAACCCACACATTCCGCAAAGGGAAGCCTTGGGTTGCAGGCCGGGTTGGCTAGTGCTGTTGCCTGCCGCGCGGGCGATAGGACTTGCGGCGCGAGTCGAAGCCCTCGAAGTAGTCGCGCACCTGCGGATGCCGCACCGGCTCGCCGGTGTCGTCGATCAGCAGGTTCTGTTCCGAGACATAGGCCACATATTCCGTGTCGTCGTTCTCGGCCAGCAGGTGGTAGAATGGCTGGTCCTTGCGCGGCCGGATTTCCTCGGGGATCGAGTTCCACCAATCTTCCGTATTGTTGAAGACGGGGTCGACATCGAAAATGACGCCACGGAACGAGAACAGCCGGTGGCGCACGACCTGACCGATGCCGAACTTGGCTGATGACGACGTTCCCATAACAATTGATTGCCAATCCTTGCCGCGGAAGGCAAGAGGCTAGGCCTTCCGCCGGGGTTTGTTGCTACGAAATGTCCGAAATCCTCAATCTCGCCATGCCCTTCTTCGGCCTCATCGTGCTGGGGGTCTTCGCGTCGCGGCGCTGGCAGGTGGGAGAGCACGGACTGGCCTGGCTCAACATCTTCCTCGTCTATTTCTCCCTTCCCGCCCTGATTTTCCTGGTGGTGGCCGCAGCACCCTTCGAACAGCTGATCAACTGGCCCTTCGTGACAGCGACGACGTCCGTCACGGTTTTTGCCTTTCTCGCCATCGTCATCCTGTCGCGCCTGTTCTTTGCGACACCACTCAAGACGGCGGCACTTCAGGGCACGGCGGGAAGCTATGGCAATGTCGGCTACATGGGGCTGCCACTCTCGGTCGCCTTCTTCGGGCCGGAGGCTGCCGTGCCTGCGGCACTCGTCTTCTGCTTCGACTGCGCCGTGCAATTCATCATGACGGCGTTCCTGGCCACCCTCGCACACGAGCGGAACGAGGAAGCCCATTGGGGCGAAGTGAGCCTGCGGATCGTCAAGCAGGTCGTCTCGCACCCCTTCATCATCGCCACGGCACTTGGCGTTCTGGCATCGGCTCTGGAATTCAAGGCGCCCGGCGCCATCGGCACCATGCTGGACATGCTGATGCGCGCGGCAGGGCCAACGGCTCTGTTTGCGCTCGGCGTCACCGTCGGCATGCGGAAGTTCGAGGGATTCGGACCTGAACTCGGACTGGTCACCGCCATGAAGGTGGTGATCCAGCCCGTGCTGGCCTTCTTCGTGGTGAGCCTTGTGCCGGGCGTGCAGCCCATGTGGCTGCATGTGGCCGTGATGATGGCAGCACTCCCCACAGCCTCCAACGCCTTCATCCTGGCGAGCCAGAACAAGACGTATGTGGAAGGCGCATCGACGGCGGTGATCGTGACGACGCTCGCCTCAGCGCTGACGATCCCGATCCTGATCTACGCGATCAAGGCGGGCGTACTGCCCTGAGGCGGCCGCATCACGCGCGGCAGCCCCGCTGACGGCGCCAGCCCATATTGCATGACGGCGCGGCGCAACGGCCCGAACTGCGACAGAAGTGTCAATGCCGCCGCCCGGCCTGTTTCCATCGCCATGAAACCCGAAAGCAGCGAACGGTTCATCATGTCGATCACCTGCTGGCGCGGTTGCACGTCGCGGCGGCGCGCGGCGTCGTAGTCCGCGAGGATGGTAGATTGGCCGGGATCGTCCTCGCCTTCCATCAGGTCCACCGCCTGTGCCGCATCGCGCAGCGACATGTTCAGGCCTTGGGCGCCAATAGGCGGCACCACATGCGCGGCCTCGCCGATGAGGATGATGCGGTTCCGCGCGAAGTCACGCGCGACCAGACCTTGCATGGGAAACAGCCGCCGTGGCCCGATGTTCGAGACGCGTCCCAACTCGCCATGGGTGCCAATCTGGATTTCGGCAGCGAGTTCCGTATCCGTCAGCGCCATCAGTTCTGCGGCGCGGGCAGGGCGCTCCATCCATACGAGGCTGGAGCGGTTGCCCGGCATGGGGACCGTGGTGAAGGGACCCGCCCCCTTGTGATACTCGGTCGAGATGCCGTCATGCGCGCCCGAATGATCGAAGCTGGTGGCAAGCGCCGTCTGGTCATAGGCCCAGCGATTGGTGCGGATCTGGGCTGCCTCGCGGAGGATGGAGTTCCTTCCGTCGGCGGCAAGCGCCACGCGGGCGCCAATGCGCAGGCCCGCTGTGGTGGCTACACTTACGCCATCGCCATAGGTCTGTACCGATGCCACGTCGGCGCCCGGGAACTCGACGCCAAGATCACGGGCGCGGGCAAACAGGGCGGGGATCAGCAGGCCGAGCGGGAAGTTCCAGCCGAAGGCCTCTTCTCCGAGTTCCGCGGGATCGAAGGTGATCGCGGGCGCCTTGAACAGCGAACCCGTATCGTCAACGAGACGAAGTTTCTTCAACGGCTGCGTCTGTTCCTTCAGCGTACCCGGCCATACGCCGAGGTGCATCAGCAGGCGGATTGACGGTTGCATGAGGGCCACGGTTCGGGGATCGCTCGCATCGCCTTGTTCTTTGGCGACAAGCGCAACCTTGCGGCCATCAAGTGCCATCAGGCAGGCGGCGGCAAGTCCGGCGGGACCCGCCCCAGCAACGATCACATCGACTTCACTCATGGATTGAAGTTGGACTCTGGGCAGCAGCCTTTCAAGGCCCGTCTTGCCGCAGTCACGCGGGCACGAGCGCCGTCTTCACCATGCTGTCGCGTTTCGAGAACGCCTCGTGCCATGCGGCAAGCTTCGGCCGTCCGTTGCGCCAGCCGAGATCGCCTAGCCGGAAGTCGAGATACCCCAGCGAGACGGCCACCGCGATGGACCCGGCAGAGACGTCTGCCAGCGTGTCCATCCAGTTGTTCTCGAGATCATCGAGCGCGGCACTGATGCGTGTCTCCGTGCGCCTCATCCAATCCGTCCATTGCAGGCCCTTCGGCCTCGCCGCAATCTCATAGCGATAGGCGACAGCCGAATCCGACAGTCCCTGACCCAGGGCCTGAAGGGTGAGCACCCGGAAGCGCTTCACGCCATCGTCGGGGATCAACGTCGAATTTCCGGCCACATGGCAGAGATATTCCATGATGACGCGGGAATCATAGATGCCATGGCCATGGTCGGTTTCGAGGACAGGAATCTTCCCGATGGGAGTGAGGCCCGCGAGCCTCGCATTGACCTCCGTGGGATTCACGCCCTCGGCGATATGCTCCACCTTCGCACCCAACCCGACCTCGCGGGCGGTGACCATGGTCATGCGGACGAAGGGAGAGATCAGGTTGCCATAGATCTTCATGGGGAAGGCACTCCTTGAATTGGCTTGTGGTCAGAGGTTAGGCCAAAGCGCCGCGCGTTCCAAGGGCTGGTCCGGACGCCCGCATGAAACGAACAGCCGGACCTGCTGTCAGGACCGACTGTTGTGAACGGACCGGGCAGGGCCGTTCAGTACTTGCGCATCAATCCGATGAGGCGTCCCTGAACCCGAACGCGGTCAGGCCCGAAGATGCGCGTTTCATAGGCCGTGTTGGCAGCCTCGAGCGCCACCGAATCGCCCTTGCGGCGCAGGCGCTTGAGGGTCGCTTCCTCGTCATCAACCAGCGCCACGACGATATCGCCATTGTGCGCCGTGTCACCCTTGCGGATGATGACCGTGTCACCGTCGAAGATGCCGGCATCGATCATCGAGTCACCCTTGACCTCGAGCGCAAAATGTTCGCCGCCGCCCAGCATTTCCGGCGGCACCGCGATATTGGCGGTATGATCCTGAATGGCTGAGATCGGCACACCGGCGGCAATCCGGCCCATCATCGGCACGACGGCGGCACGCGGCGCGCCATCATCGGAACTGGCCATCGGCTTCACCCGGCCCAGATTGCCCTGAATGACGTTCGGCGTGAAACCGCCCGCCTTCTTGGGCGTGAGGCTGGGGGAATGGCTGTCGGGCAGCTTCACCACCTCAAGGGCCCGGGCGCGGTTCGGCATGCGGCGGAGAAAGCCGCGTTCCTCAAGCGCCACGATCAGGCGATGCACGCCGGACTTGGATTGGAGATTGAGCGCGTCCTTCATTTCCTCGAATGAAGGCGGCACACCTTCTTCCTTCAGCCGCTCATTGATGAACAGGAGGAGTTCGAGTTGTTTCCGCGTCAGCATTGCCGGTTTCTCTCAATGTAAAGTTCCGGAATTGGAACAAATCCAAAACGAGAGTATCTGTTGCTGTTTAGTTCTGCAAGTGTTTGCTGTCTGTCGCGGTCAAAAATCCAGCCGTAAGATTTTTACGACGTCACCCTCATGAACCGCAGGCGCCAGCGGCGGCCTGACGATCAGGGCATGCGACTCGCGGAAGGTGCGCTGCATCGACGAGTCCTGCTTGCTGAAGGGGCGCACCGTGCGAGCGCCATCGGGAGCGATGTCCAGCGTGGCGCGCACATAGTCCTGGCGCCCGTCATTCTCCTTCATCGCAGCAGCCAGCCGCGCATCTTCCAGATCGTCACTTTCCGGAAGCCCGAGCATTGCATCCAGCAGGGGCTTGAGAAAAAGCCGCGCACACACCAGCGCAGAGACAGGATTTCCAGGCAGACCAAGGACATGCTGGCCTTTCCTGCGGCCATACATGAAGGGCTTTCCGGGCCGCATGGCGATCTTCCAGAAGGCGATGTTGACACCGCTGTTCTTCAGCGCCTCCTGCACGTAATCGTGGTCGCCCACCGAAGCACCACCGGTGGTGATGAGAATGTCGGCCTCCCGCGCGCGCCGGATGGCGCGTTCCGTGACCGCCAGCTTGTCGGGGATGATCCCCATATTGATCACCTCCGCGCCGAAGCTTCTCGCCATCGCTGCCAGCGCGTGGCTGTTGGAGGAGATGATCTGGTCGGGCGAGGGTGCTGCACCCGGCAGCACAAGTTCATCTCCCGTGGCGATGAGAGCGACCACGGGCTTCCGCCGCACGGCGACAATCGCCGCATTGGCCGCTGCGGCCAGGCCGATGTCGCGTGCATTCAGCCTTGTCCCTGCCGGAACCAGAACGTCGCCCCTGCTGAAATCGAGTCCGGCCCCGCGAATGTTCTGCTCCGGCTTCACGGACTGCAGAACGGAGACATAGGGCTTGGTCTGAACCGCGACATTTTCCTGGATGACCACGGCATCGGCGCCCTTCGGCACGGGCGCTCCGGTGAAGATGCGAACCGTTTCACCCGAACGGACCACGCCCCGGAACCGATGCCCGGCTGCGGACACGCCGATGACCTTCAGGGAGACCGGAGTGGATGCAACATCGGATGAGAGCACCGCATAGCCGTCCATCGCAGAGGCATTGAAAGGCGGCTGGTTCCGCCGCGCCTTCACGGGTCCTGCCAGAATGCGTCCAAGCGAATCCTCGAGCTTCACGCGTTCGGGACCGAGCGGCTTCACGCCTTTCAGGATCCGGGCCCTGGCATGTTCGACGGGAAGAAGGGCCATGGGGTCTACTCCGCTGTGAAGTGGCCGGATTTTCCTCCGGCCTTTTCGACAAGCCTCAGATCGGTGATTTTCATACCGCGGTCAACGGCCTTGCACATATCGTAAAGCGTGAGGCACGCTACCGAGCAGGCGGTGAGCGCCTCCATCTCGACGCCAGTCTTGCCCTCGACCTTCACGGTGGCGCTGACTTCGATCGAGGATAAGGCTTCATCAGGCGTGAAATCGACGGTGACCTTGGAAATCATCAAGGGATGACACAGTGGGATCAACTCATGGGTCTTCTTCGCCGCCATGATGCCCGCAATGCGCGCCGTGGCGATGACATCGCCCTTCTTGGCCTTGCCCTCCAGAATGAGAGCCAGCGTTTCGGCCTGCATCAGAACTGTGGCCTTCGCGGTGGCGAAGCGCTGGGTGACGTCCTTGCCGGACACATCCACCATGTGCGCATTGCCCTGTGCGTCGAGGTGCGAGAGGCGGCTCATGGCTTGGTCAGGATGGCGCGCGTTGCCGCCGCCACATCCTGCTGCCGCATCAGGCTTTCGCCGATGAGGAAGGCATTGACACCCACGCTTGCCAGTTGGGCAAGATCGGCGGGCGCGAACAGTCCGCTCTCTCCAATGACCATCCGGTCCTTGGGGATGCGGGGAGCCAGCCGTTCCGTCGTCTCAAGCGACGTGTTGAACGTATGAAGATCGCGGTTGTTGATGCCGATCATCCGCGAACGAAGCTTCAGGGCGCGTTCGAGTTCTTCCTCGTCATGCACTTCGATGAGGACGTCGAGACCCCAGTATGAGGCAGCGGATTCGAGTTCGGCAGCAAGCGCATCGTCGATCATCGCCATGATGAGCAGGATGCAGTCACCGCCCCAGGCCCGGGCTTCGGCCACCTGGTAGATATCCAGCATGAAGTCCTTGCGCAGTGCGGGAAGGGCGCAGGCTGAGCGGGCGGCGGTGAGAAATTCGGGCGCCCCCTGAAACGACGGCGTGTCGGTGAGGACAGACAAGCAGGCGGCGCCCCCGGTCTCATACGCCGCAGCGAGAGCAGGCGGATCGAAATCGGCACGGATCAGCCCTTTGGAGGGGCTGGCCTTCTTGATCTCGGCAATCAATCCCCATTGGCCCTGAGCGGCCTTCGCGTCGAGCGCCATGGCAAAGCCGCGCACGGGCGGTGCCGCCTTCGCAAGCGCTTCCAGGTCGGACAGCGGCAGGGAGGCCTTGGCCTTCGCCACTTCTTCGCGCTTGTATGCGGCGATCTTGTCGAGGATGGTGGCCATCAGCTGTTCGACACCTTCACGAGTTGCAGAAGGGCGGCCTCTGCGGCCCCCGTATCGATGGCTTTCTGCGCGGCGGCCGTACCCTCCTTCAGGTGATTGGCGCGCCCTGCCACGACGAGTGCCGCACCCGCAGTCATTACAGCGGCATCCCGGAAGGCCGAAGGCTTGCCGCCCAGAACATGGCGCAGCGCATCGGCATTGTGCACAGCATCCGCCCCTCTGAGATCGTCTGGCGAAGAACGCGACAGCCCTGCGGCCTCGGGTGAAATCTCGAAGTTGGTGACAATGCCGTTCTTCAGTTCCGAAATCCATGTGGTGCCCGTAGGCACGATTTCATCGAAGCCACCTTCGCCGTGGCATATCCAGCATGCCTCACTGCCGAGGTTCCTAAGAACTTGCGCGAGAGGTTCAACCCAAGCCTTTGAAAATACGCCTGTAACCTGCCTTCTGACACGTGAAGGATTGGACAGGGGACCGAGCAGATTGAAGATAGTCCGCGTGCCAAGCTCTACCCGCGACGGACCGACATGTTTCATCGAACTGTGGTGGGAGGGCGCAAACATGAAGCCAAGGCCCGCCTCGGAAATGCACTCCGAAATCTTTTCAGGGAGAATGTCGATCTTGACTCCGAGCGCCATCAGCACGTCTGCCGCGCCTGACTTCGAAGACAGGGCCCGGTTGCCGTGCTTGGCGACCTTCAATCCCGCACCCGCCGCCACGAAGGCGGCACAGGTTGAAATGTTGTATGAGCCGGATGCGTCACCGCCCGTGCCCACGATGTCAATGGAATCGGCGGGAGCATCGACGGCAAGCATCTTCGCCCGCATTATCTCGACGGCGCCCGTGATTTCGTCCACCGTCTCACCACGCACGCGAAGCGCCATCAGCAACCCGCCAATCTGTGATGGTGTCGCCTCGCCGGACATCATCACGTTGAAGGCCTCGCGGGCCTCGGCGCGGGTGAGAGCCGTGCCGTTCGCTGCCTTGGCGATGAAGGGTTTCAGGTCAGCCATCAGCGAGCCCTTGCCAGTTCGAGGAAATTCCGGAGGATCGTATGGCCGTGCTGAGAAGCAATGCTCTCGGGGTGGAACTGCACGCCATGCACATTTTGCGTCTTGTGCTGAAGTCCCATGATCAATCCATCGGCTTCTGCCGTCACCTCGAAACAGTCAGGCAGGGACTCGCGCTCCACGATAAGAGAATGATAGCGCGTCGCGGTGAAATCCTGCGGCACGTCCTTGAAAACGCCTTGCCCTGTGTGGTGGATTTGGCTCACCTTGCCATGCATCTGGGCGGGTGCGCGTACCACCTTGCCGCCAAAGGCCTGGCCCATCGATTGAAGACCGAGGCAGACGCCAAAGATCGGGATGGTGCCGGAGGCTTTCTCGATGAGTTCGAGGCAGATGCCCGCCTCGTTGGGCGTTGCCGGCCCCGGCGAGATGACGATGGCTTCGGGCCGCGACGAGATCACTTGCCCCACGCTGATCTTGTCATTGCGGTGAACCACCGTCTCGGCGCCGATGTCGCCCAGGAAATGATAGAGATTGTAGGTGAAGCTGTCGTAGTTATCGATGAGGATGATCATTGGGCCCTCCCGGCGCGGCCCGCAAAACGGACTGCTTCTTCGGCGGCGCGGAACAGCGCCTTGGCCTTGTTCACGCATTCCTGATGCTCGGATTCCGGCACGCTGTCGGCCACCACGCCAGCGCCCGCCTGAACATACATCTTGCCATCCTTCACGATGGCCGTTCGCAGAACGATGCAGGTGTCCATTTCGCCGTCAGCCGAGAAATAGCCCACGCAGCCGGCATAGACGCCGCGCTTGTTCTTCTCGAACTCGTCGATGATTTCCATCGCCCTGACCTTCGGCGCGCCTGAAACGGTGCCGGCCGGAAAGCCCGCCACTAGCGCATCGATCGTGTCGTGATTGGCCGAAAGCTTGCCCTCGACGTTGGAGACGATGTGCATCACCTGGCTGTAATATTCGAGGATGAACTGGTCGGTCACCTTGATCGAGCCGATATCCGCCACGCGGCCCACATCGTTGCGGCCGAGATCGAGCAGCATCAGGTGTTCGGCACGTTCCTTTGGGTCGGCGAGTAACTCGGCTGCCAGTGCCCGGTCCTCGGCAGGTGTTGCGCCGCGCCGTCTCGTGCCCGCAATGGGCCGGATCGAAACCTTGCCGTCGCGCACCCGCACCAGAATTTCCGGACTCGATCCGATCACCGAAAACGAGTCGAAGTCGAGGAAGTAGAGGAATGGTGACGGGTTCACCCGGCGCAGCGAGCGGTAGAGCGCGAAGGGGGGCAGGGTGAATTCCGTCTCGAAGCGCTGCGACAGCACCACCTGGAAAATGTCGCCGGCGGCAATGTACTCCTTCGCCTTCAGCACCATCGCCTTGTACTCCTCGGGCGTGGTGTTGGACTTCGGCGCGTTGATGGGCGGGGTATCCTCGCCGCGCAGCGCCAGATGGTCGAGCGGGCGGTCAAGCGCGTCGACGATCTCGCTCACCCGTTCCCTTGCGCGAGCATAAGCCGCCTTGGGCGAGAGGCCCGCATCGACATAGACGGGCGACGTGACCGTCACTTCGTCGCGCACGCTGTCGAAGATCGCCATGATGGTCGGTCGGATCAGCATCGCGTCGGGTAGGCCGAGCGTGTCCGGGTTGGGCTCGGGCAACTCCTCCATGAGCCGCACCATGTCATAGCCCATGTAGCCGAAGACGCCCGCCGCCATGGGGGGCGCATCTTCTGGCAGCTTGATCCGGCTTTCCGCCAGCAGCGCCCGGAGCGACTGCAACGGCGGCAAGTCGGTCGTCTCGAAGGGTCCCACCGGATTGGCACCTGCCTTGCGGTTGATCAGCGCCTTGCCACCTTCGACCTTCCAGATCAGGTCGGGGTTGAGCCCGATGATGGAATAGCGGCCGCGCACCGCGCCGCCTTCCACCGATTCCAGAAGGAATGAGTAACGCGCATTTCGCGCCAACTTCAGCTTGGCCGAAACCGGGGTTTCAAGATCGGCCACGAGCCGTGTGGAAACGATCTGCGACTCGCCTCGCTCATAGGCGCGGGCGAAGCTGTCGTAGTCGGGAGAGATGATCATGGTGATGGTCCGGCAAAAGGGAATCTCGGGAATTATTGCGTCTGCTGTCCTGAGATGTTTCGCCAGACCGTATCATTGATGTCGACGCCTGCTTCCTCCTGCAGCGCCACGAGATAGCCCGACAGCGCATCGCTGGCGACCTGGGCCTTCATCCGATCCGATTCGGCTTTCACGTCCTGCGCGGCGGGGTCGAAGGCGGGCAGGAGCACGGCTTGCGACTGCATGATCTTGGCCGAGCGCCCGCCGGGTTCAACCGCAAAGGCAAACCCGTTCTCTGGCACCGCGAAGATGGCGGACACCGCATCGACATCAAAGTTCAGGTCGCTTTCGTTGCGGCGAAGGCCCTGCGCTGATTTCATCTCGGCACCAGCCTCGGTGGCGAGTTCCTCGATCCTCGTGCCGCCCCTGGCACGCTCCACGAGCTTTTTCGCCTTTTCCTCTGAGATGGCGCGCGCCTTGGCCGATATGACCGCCGCCCTGGCCTGCTCCTTGACCACATCCAGCGGCTTCACCGCGGAGGGGATGACTTCGCGGACTTCGTACCAGACATAACCGTCATCGAGCGAGATCGCATCGTTCTCGACGCCGACGTCGCTCGTGAAGGCGGCCCTCAGAAGGTCAGCCTTGTGGGGCATGTCGATGTCCTTGCCGTCCTTGTCCTTGCCCGACGCATCGCTCGCGGCGATGAGCTGGAACGGAATGCCGGCTTTCGATGCAATGTCCTCGAACTTGGTCTGGGCGGCGCGCGCATCCTCGACGGCGTCGTAGATCGACTGGATTTCCTCACGGGCCCTTTCGAGCTGCAGGCGAGACGTGAGTTGTGCCTTCACCTCGTCAAGTGTGGCCTGATGTTCGGGCGAGATTTTGACAGCCTTCACCAGCACCGTCGCCAGCGCGCCCTTGATCGGCTCGCTCACGGCACCTTCTGCAAGCGTGAAGGCCGCATCGGCGATGGCCGGATCGAGGAAGTCCGCCTTGGTCTTGTCCGCGAAGGTCACGTCCTGCTCGCTGAAGCCGCGTTCCTTGGCCAGCGCCATGAAATCTGCGCCAGCCGCCAGCTTGTCCTTGGCGGCCTTGGCTTCCTCAAGCGTGGGGAATGAAATCTGCAGGATCGTGCGGGTCTCGGGCGTGAAGTATTCACCCTTGAACTTCTCGTATCCTTCGGTGATCTCGGCCTCGGAGAGCGTCACCTTGGAGGCGATGTCGGCAGGTTCAGCCTTCATCACTGCGATGGAACGATATTCGGGCGCGGTATACGCGGCTGGGTTGGCCTCATATTCGGCCTTGATCTCGTCGTCGGTGGGAGCCGCGACTTCGGTGTCGGCGGTGGTCACGACGAAGAAGCGCACGTCGCGCTGCTCATTCCTGTGACGATACTGCGCCTCGAGCAAGGACTGGCTGACGGGGAAGCCCTCGGCCGCCGTGCCCGTCAGCGCCTCGCGCAGCAGGCGTTGACGCTCCCCGGCGAAGAATGCGGCTTCGCTCAGGCCATTCGATGCCAACAGGCGCTTGAACTGCTCGGCGTCGAACTTGCCGGATGCGTCCTGGAACGCCTTGTTGTCCATGAGGTCCTTGGCGAGGTAGGTGTCCGATACGGCGAGGTTCAGCTTCGTGCCCTCGTTGTCGATCGCCGCCGTCTGGATGAGGTCGTTCAGGACTGCCCGGTCCACGCCCAGCTTGCGCGCATCCTCCGGAGACAGGGCCTGACCCGTCTGCCGCGAGAAATTCTGCAGGTACTGGCTGAACGCATTTGAATACTGTTCGGCCGAAATTTCGGTCTTTCCAACCTTGGCGAGATAGCCCGTGGCATAGCCCGTGAACACGTCGGCTATTCCCCATACGCCGAAGCTCACGGCGAGCAGGCCGATGAGCACCTTCGCCACCCAGCCTTTGGCGGCATTGCGCATGGATTCCATCATGTAAGGTCGTCCCTTTCGATCTGTATGCCCGTTCGGGCGCGGCGCACTATAGGTAGGCGATCACCCCCTCGCAAGTCCGGGATGCGTCTGCTAAGAGGCGTTTTCAAGGACTTGGAGGGAAATGATGGCAAGTGAAGGGCCGCGGCCGCTGGTCGCCGGAAACTGGAAGATGAACGGCAGCCTCACAATGCTGAAGGAGCCGCGCCTGCTTGCCGCGATGCTGAAGGACGTGAGGCTCAAGGCCGACGTCATGGTCTGCCCGCCCGCCATCATCCTGCGCCGCGTGAAGTCGGTGCTGAAGGGTACGAAGATCAAGGTGGGCGGCCAGGATTCGCACTGGAACCCGTCGGGCGCCCACACCGGAGACATTTCGCCCGAGATGCTGAAGGAAGCGGGTTGCTCCGCCATCATCGTCGGACATTCCGAGCGCCGGACCAATCACGGCGAAACCGACGAGACCATCCAGAAGAAAGCCAAGGGCGTGCAGCGGGCAGGGCTTACCGCCATCATCTGCATCGGCGAAACTCTTGAAGAGCGCAAGGCCGGCAAGACTCTGGAAGTGGTATCGCGCCAGCTCAAGGGATCGGTCCCGGAGAACTCCGATGCCGCCCACACTGTCATCGCCTATGAGCCGGTCTGGGCCATCGGCACGGGGCTGACGCCCACCACGGCGGAAGTGGCCGAGGTCCATGCCCATATCCGCAAGGAACTCGCCGCCATCATGGGCGCCGAAGGGACGGCAACCCGCATTCTCTACGGCGGCTCGGTTAAGCCGTCGAACGCCGCCGAACTCATGAGCCAGCCCAACGTCAACGGTGCGCTGGTCGGCGGCGCCAGCCTCAAGGCCGCCGATTTCCTGGGTATCATAAAGGTTTACACCTGATGGCAGAGATACCGACCCTCATCAAGCGCACGCTGCAGGCGCAGGTCATCGGCCCGATTTATGCCGAGATGGTGGAACAGATTGGCGAAGAGAAGGCCAGTGCCATTCTCGACGCCGCCGTGCGCAAGGCGGCTGTCGCCGAGGGACGGTATTTCGCGGATCAGGCCGGCGGCCAGACCTCCATGGCCGGCCTGATCAAGCTCTATGAGCTTTGGACCGCCGGTGGCGCGCTGGAAATGGACGTGCTCCGGGCCGATGACGAGGCCTTCGACTTCAACGTCACGCGCTGCCGCTATGCCGAAACCTATAAGGAAATGGGCCTCGGCAAGATCGGACACCTGCTGTCATGCAATCGTGACGGGGTGTTCTGCGAAGGCTATGACCCGAACATCACTCTCGAACGTAAGCAGACGATTATGGAAGGAGCAGCCTGCTGCACCTTCCGGTACAGGGCTAAGGCGGGGACGGCTTCATAGTTTTGCCACGCTTGCCCTGAAGGCTCGGGTTTCGAGGGAGAGCGACATGCGGAATGTGATTCTGGCTGCCGTGCTTTTTCTGGGGAGTGTTGCGCCCGCCGCCGCCCTCCAGAGCGACTGCCTTGCCATGGCATCGAATGAACCCCGCGTGGTTCCGGTCTCCTATACTCCGGCCGCTCTCGAGGCCGACCAGGTGAAACTCACTTATATCGGTCATTCGAGCTTCATCATCGAAAGCCCCGGTGGAACGAGGGTCATCACCGACTTCGCAGGTTATTCGGCTGGCATTGTGCCTGATGCGGTGACCATGAACCGCGCTCACTCATCGCATTACACGGACATGCCGGACCCTGCGATCAAGCACGTGCTTCGCGGCTGGAATCCGGAAGGCGGGCCAGCCGTCGTGGACGAGGAAATTGGTGACATCCGCGTCCGGAACGTCACGACAGACATCCGCGGCGGCATGGTCGGCCGACAGAAGGACGGCAATTCCATCTTCATCTTCGAGGTCGCAGGGCTTTGCATCGGCCATCTGGGCCATCTCCATCACCTGCTCGGCGCCGAGCACATCGGAATGATCGGACGCCTCGACATCGTTATGGTGCCGGTCGATGGCGGTTACACGATGGGGCAGGCGGAAATGCTGGAGGTGATGCGAACCATCAAGGCCCGCATCGTTATCCCCATGCATTATTTTGGCCCAACCACACTCAACCGTTTCATCGCGACAATGGGCAAGGACTTCGAACTCGAAACGTCCTCGACGCCGGAGCGTATCGTATCGGCCAACACGTTGCCCGATACACCGAAACTCCTGGTGCTGCCCGGCAACTGATACACGGCCTGATTTGTAGACGTGGGCTTGGTTCAAGTGCAATGTAAGTTAGTTCCCGCGGCACATGAGGAGAGCATCATGGCAGGTCGTGATTGGTCGATCGAGGGGCGTTACGTCGAATATTGCAGCTGTGATCTGGGGTGCCCGTGCGAGTCAATGGCTCCGCCGACGATGGGCCACTGCACCGGCGCGGTCGCTTTCCAGATCGACAAGGGTCACTGTGACGGAGTTTCCCTGGACGGCATGAAAGTTGTCGCAACTTTCTACTTCCCGCGGGCCATCCACCATGGGCAAGGACAGATGCAGCCCATTCTGGAGGACACCATATCGGATGAGCAGAAGGATGCGATCTTCTACATTCTGGGCGGCGCCGATCAGCGTCCCGGCACGATGTTCCAGATCTTCAGCTTGATCGTGGAGAAGATTCTGGATCCGGCTTTCACAAAGATCGATTTCGAGTGGGACATCAAGAACCGCAAGGCCCGCATCAATATCCCTCAGGTTCTCCGCGCCAGCAGCGAACCGATCCGCAATCCGGTAACCGACGAAGCCCATCGCATGATCACCGTGCTTCCCGACGGCTGGGTGTTCCACGAGGCGGAAAGTGCGGCGGGATTCGCCAAGGCGACCGGTGGCATCAGGTTCGATCTCAATCGCACGCATAGTTCGATGGCTCATGTGGCGTGGGGGCCGAACGGCCTCAAGTATGATCTGGCAGAATCGCGCCGGCGCTTCCCACTCACCTGAAGATTCCAGCTCCGAGGTCAGCCCATGGCCGGAGACCGTTGGATTGATTGGCCCCTGAAGCATGACAAGACTGTCGTGATTGCTTGTCTGTGCGCGGTGGCCATCGGCAGTTGGGCTTATCTGCTTGCTGGCGCGGGAACGGGCATGAGCACCTTTGCCATGACATCGTGGAGCATGGCAACGGGAGCGCTCTCACACGCCGCCACGCCCATGGACTGGACTCCGGGCTATGCCGCGACCATGGCTGCCATGTGGTGGATCATGATGATCGCCATGATGCTGCCGAGTGCCGCGCCCGTGATACTGCTTCATGCGCAGATCGACAGGGGGACCCGCACACGGTCCGGAAACCCTGTCAGCCTTTGGCCCACAGCCATGTTTTCAGCTGGCTACCTGTCGGTATGGGGTCTGTTCAGCGTTCTGGCTGCGGCTTTCCAATGGGCTTTCGAGGTGGCAGGGCTTCTGTCGCCCTTCATGATGAACGGCACGAGCTTCGTCTTTGCCGGTCTCATATTGCTCTACGCGGGTGCCTACCAGCTTTCCCCGATGAAGCAGGCCTGCCTCCGGCAATGCCAGGGGCCGCTCCAATTCCTCTCCCGGCACTGGCGGCCGGGCCTTTGGGGAGCTTTTGGCATGGGTGTTCATCATGGCGCCATCTGCCTCGGCTGCTGCTTCGGACTGATGCTGATCCTGTTCTTTGGAGGCATCATGAACCTTTACTGGATCGTGGGCCTGGCCATTCTGGTGTTTATGGAGAAGATCGTGGTCCGGGGGCAATGGCTGTCCCGGCTCACCGGCATCCTGCTGATCGCGTGGAGCTTCGCGTTTCTCGCCCACGCCTTCGATTGAAGTCCCTGCTAGGCTGACGGAGGACTGTATCCCTCGACCGCCACCAGCCGCGACGTGGCGCAGCTCTCGCGGATTGCCCTCAAAGGAGCATATTCGGCAGACTCCCAGAAGACTTTCACATGGGCCATGTCCGGGAATTCGAGAATGACGCAGCGGCCAAGGTTCCACTCGCCTTCGAGAGTCATGATCGCGCCACCGCGTGCCAGATAGCGTCCGCCATGGGCGGCAATGACGGCCGGAACCCGTGCCCGATACGCTTCGTATCCCTCTGGGTCCGTCACTGTGACATCGGCAATGATATAGGCGGGCATGGCATCCTCCGTTGATGGACCGGGGAACTCTGGCACCTTCTGGCCGGAAAGCAAGCCTTGGCGGGGCGGGTTGCTTTCCCCATATGAACTCTGTAAAGCCACCTCGAATTCGCTCGGAAAGCCAGCACCGCCATGGAACAAGTCCTTCTCGTCGTCCATCTCCTCATTGCGCTCGGCCTCATCGGCGTGATCCTGCTGCAGCGGTCCGAGGGTGGAGCGCTGGGAATTGGCGGCGGCGGCGGTGGCTCGGGAAACCTGTTCTCGGCGAGGGGTGTTGGCAATGCCTTGACCCGCACCACTGCCTATCTGGCGGTCGGTTTCTTCATCACATCCATTGCGCTGACCGTGCTTGCAACCCGGGGCGGCTCGAACTCGGTGATCGACAGCCTGACCCCGCCCGCCGCCACCGGTGGCCAGCAGGCTCCCGCCGACGGTTCCGGCAACGCTCCGCTGCCCAATCTGGCTCCGGCTCCGGCGGCTCCCGCCCAGCCGCAGGTTCCGGTCAACCCGTAATCGGCCATGCAGTTATCCACAAAGCCCGGAAACTCCGTTTCCGGGCTTCGAATCGTGTTTTGAACCGGGTAGGGTGAAATTCCATGGCGCGATATATTTTCATTACTGGCGGCGTGGTCTCCTCACTTGGCAAGGGCCTGGCATCGGCAGCACTCGGTGCGTTGCTGCAGGCCCGCGGCTTTTCAGTCCGGCTGCGCAAACTCGACCCCTATCTGAACGTCGATCCGGGCACCATGAGCCCGTACCAGCACGGCGAGGTCTTCGTGACCGACGACGGGGCTGAAACCGACCTGGACCTCGGCCACTACGAGCGCTTCACCGGCCGGCACGCCAACAAGCAGGACAACATCACCACCGGCCGCATCTATCAGGACATCATCGCCAAGGAACGGCGGGGCGATTTCCTTGGTGGCACCGTGCAGGTCATTCCTCACGTTACGGACGCCATCAAGGATTTCATCAGGACCGGCAACGACGGCTTCGATTTCGTGCTGGTCGAGATCGGCGGCACCGTGGGCGACATCGAAGGCCTGCCGTTCTTCGAAGCCATCCGCCAGTTCGGGCAGGAGCAGCCGCGCGGCGATTGCCTCTATATCCACTTGACCCTGCTGCCCTACATCCCGACAGCAGGCGAACTGAAAACCAAGCCCACACAGCATTCGGTGAAGGAGCTTCGCTCCATCGGCATCCAGCCGGACATCCTGCTCTGCCGCGCGGACCGGGAAATTCCGGTAAACGAGCGCCGCAAGATCGCGCTGTTCTGCAACGTGCGCCCCTCGGCCGTGATTCAGGCGCTCGATGTCAAGTCAATCTACGATGTTCCTCGCGCCTATCATCTTGAGGGACTGGACAAGGAAGTCCTCGAGAACTTCGGCTTCAAGGATGTGCGCGAGCCCGACCTGTCGCGCTGGACCGACATCATGCACCGCATCACCCAGCCCGAGGGTGAGGTGAACATCGCTGTCGTCGGCAAGTATACGGGCCTTCTTGACGCCTACAAGTCGCTGCAGGAAGCGCTCGTCCATGGCGGCATCGCCAACAAGGTGAAAGTCAATCTCGACTGGATCGAGTCGGAAGTGTTCGAGAAGGAAGATCCCGCGCCCTATCTCGAAGGCGTTCATGGCATTCTGGTGCCTGGCGGTTTCGGCGAGCGCGGCTCGGAAGGCAAGATCAAGGCGGCAACATTCGCCCGCACCCGCAAGGTGCCTTACTTCGGAATCTGCTTCGGTATGCAGATGGCCTGCATCGAGGCGGCGCGCGAGCTGTGTGGCATCGAGAATGCAAGCTCGACCGAATTCGGTGAGACAACCGAACCCGTCGTGGGCACCATGACGGAGTGGATGAAGGGCAACGAACTCGAAATCCGCAAGGCCGGCGGCGATCTTGGCGGCACGATGCGGCTTGGCGCATTCGACGCGAATTTGAAGCCCGGCAGCAAGATCGCCGAGATCTATGGGTCCAACCACATCTCCGAACGCCATCGGCACCGTTATGAGGTGAACACCCATTATCGTGAGGCACTGGAGAAAGCCGGCATGAGCTTCGCAGGCATGTCGCCCGATGGATTGCTCCCAGAGACCGTCGAATATCCGGATCACCCCTGGTTCATTGGCGTTCAGTATCATCCTGAATTGAAGTCGAAGCCCTTCGATCCGCATCCGCTGTTCAGCTCGTTCATCGCGGCGGCGATCGATCAAAGCCGGCTGGTCTGAGGAATGAAGTTCGCGAGGATCGCAGTAGCGGCCCTCTGCGCACTCTGGCTGTCGCTCGCCCTAGCACTTGCCTATGACACGGCCATCACCGGCCAGAGTGAGCGCGTGGCGCAGGAAATGCGCGCCGACATCACGCGGATCACGCAGGATATCGGCAACCCGGCCCTGACCGCAGAACTGTTGGCCAAGCATCGTGTCGATCTCGAGTTGATCCGGAGCAGGGCGCTTGAGCAATCCCTAAAGCTCGCCGTACCCATTTCTGAAGTGAAGCAGCAGTTTGCTTCGCTGGGGCCTGTCCCGCCTGACGGAAAGTCGGAGCCCGCCGCAGTTGCCGAGGCGCGCAAGGACCTGCAGGCGACACTGGACCGGCTCCAGAGCAGCAAGTCGCAACTCGACGTGCTCGCGGTCGAGGCCGAGCAATTGGCTGGTCGGATTGGCGCGCTTCAACGCGAACAGTTCTTTCAGCGAATTTTCGAATCCGGCCGGTCGATCGTCAATCCGGCGCTCTGGATCGACATGGGCCGCGGCGTGGGCCTTCTGGCGTCCCGCGCGGGCGTTCTCCTGACAAACTGGTGGGCTGACGTCGGCCCGACGGCCAATCCTTTCTGGCTGAGCCTGATCCCGCTGTTCATTGTCGTGTTTGCGAGTGGCTATATTGCGATTTCCCGCTGGTTCCAGCGCTGGACGCAAGCGCACGCGGTACCTGATCATATGCCCGACGACATCAGCCGGCTTTGGCGGGTCGTTCGCGGGCTGATCACCAGTGTTGCGGCCGTCTTCATATTTGCCGTTCCGATCTATCTTGCCCTCGAGGCGGGCGGATACGCCACACCGCGGTTCCAACTCGTCACGAACGTCGTTTTCCAGACCCTGCTCGGCACCACGCTCTATTACATGTTCGCGCGGCGAATCGCAGCACCCGGAAAGAGCGCGTGGCGCATCATCGACATCGACGACAGGGCTGCAGCGCGCCTCCCCGTTCTGATCGGGCTTGCCGCGTTCATCGCGGTGGGGCATCGCAATCTTCTGGAACTCGCCAACGCGCTGTTCATGCCGGTGACCTATACCATCGGCCAGTCGGCGGCCGCGTCCCTTGCGATGCTGGTCCTGCTCAGCCTCATCGTCTTCACGCTTCGCAACCAGAACGGCCTTTCGGATATGGCCGGCCGCAAGGTCTATTTCCGCTGGGTTGCGCCCCTGACGCCGGTGATCTGGGCAATCATCGCCACCGGCTTCGGCGCGTTGCTCATGGGCTATCTCTCGCTGGCCACTTATATCGCCCAGCAAATGTTCCGGACGGCAATGCTGCTCACGGCGCTGTTCCTGATTCATCACCTGTCCGACGCGGCTGTCACGGCGAGTTTCGATCCGCATAGCCGGTTTGGGAAGTTCCTGCGGCGCATCACCGGGCTGGGCGAGCGCGCCATCGAGCGCCTGGGGCTGGTCTTCCGCATCCTTGCCGACTTCATGCTGGTGCTGACCGGCCTTCCGCTTCTCTTCTTGTTGTGGACGGTCACCTGGGTGAACTTCGGCAGCCTCTTCGTCACGGCGGTCTTCGGCGTGAAAATTGGCGAAGTGACGATTTCGCCGTGGTCGGTGACGGTGCTGCTGCTCATGCTCGGCGGCGGCATCCTGCTGACCAGGCTGATCATCCAGTGGCTTGACCGCCGGGTTCTCTCGAGCACGCGGATCGACAAGGGCGTGCAGGATTCGATCCGCAAGGGTGCGTCCTATTCAGGTTACATCATTGCCGCGGGCTTCGCCCTGACCGCCGCCGGCCTCGACTTCTCGAACCTCGCCATCGTTGCCGGCGCGCTTGGTGTCGGCATCGGCTTCGGCCTGCAATCGATCGTCAACAATTTCATTTCCGGCCTGATCCTGCTGGCCGAACGGCCCATACGAGTCGGTGACTGGGTGGCGCTGCCCGTGGGCGAAGGCCTCGTCAAGCGCATCAATGTGCGTGCCACTGAAATCGAGACATTCGACTACTGCACGATCATTGTCCCCAACACCAACCTCATTCTCGAACCCGTCAAGAACTGGACCCATGGCGACAATATCGGCCGCTTCCTCGTTGCCGTGACGGTTGGCTATGATTGCGACCCCGAGACCGTGAAGCAACTGCTCCTCGATACAGTGCGCGAACACGAAAAGGTTCTGAGCAGCCCTGAACCCAGTGTGATCCTCGCACGCTTTGGCCCAACTGGTCTCGACTTCGAACTGCGCGCCTATGTGGCCAGTGTCTTCGCATCGGGCATTGTCGCGAGTGAGGTTCGCTTCCAGGTGCTGACCTTGTTCCGCGAAAAAGGCATTACCATTCCCCAGACCGTTGGGTTAATGCAGACCCCGCAGAAGTAGGACTGGCATGGACGCCGAGCACAACCAATCAGCCCCCCAGAGCGGCCTCGACTACCTGAGGCAGCGCATCAATGACTGGCATGGCTCGGCCATGGCCGAGACCATGAACATGCGGCTGATCGCGGTTGCCGATGGCACCGCGACCTTCGAGGCCTTCCCGTCGCCCAAGTTCTACAACCCGCAGCAGCGCGTTCACGGGGGCTATGCTGCGACGCTGATCGATTCCGCGTTGGGTTGCGCCGTCCAGACGAGGCTGCCCGCCGGAATTGGTTACGGTACCATCGAACTGAAGGTGAACTACGTCCGCAAGCTCGATGCGAGCGTCAAGCGGCTGCTCTGCACTGGCACCGTCATTCACGGCGGCCGCACCATGTTCACGGCGGAAGCCAAGCTCTTCGACGAAAATAACAAACTTTACGCCCACGGCTCGGGCACATTCCTGGTGTATCCCTCATGACAGCTCATTCGACCGTCTCCCTCGGCAACGTGAAGTTCAGCAACGCGCTGCCGATCACCCTGATCGCCGGACCATGCCAGATGGAGAGCCGCGACCACGCCTTCATGATGGCGGGGCGGCTGAAGGAAATCGCCGAACGCCTCGGCATCGGCCTCGTCTACAAGTCGAGCTTCGACAAGGCGAACCGCACCAGCCTCGGCGGCAAGCGCGGCATGGGCCTTGAAAAGTCGCTCGCCGTCTTCGCCGACATCCGCAAGGAGATGAACCTCCCGGCCATCACCGACATCCACGAGATCGGCCAGTGCAAGGAAGTGGCGACCGTTGTCGACATCCTCCAGATCCCGGCCTTCCTCTGCCGCCAGACCGACCTTCTCGTCGCCGCCGCCCAGACTGGCCGCGTGATCAATGTCAAGAAAGGCCAGTTCCTGGCACCTTGGGACATGAAGAACGTGATGCAGAAGATCTTGGCCAGCGGCAACCCGAACGTGCTCCTCACCGAGCGCGGAGCCTCCTTCGGCTACAACACGCTGGTCTCCGACATGCGGGCCCTTCCGATCATGGCCGACATGGGCGCGCCGGTGATCTTCGACGCAACGCACTCGGTTCAGCAGCCGGGCGGGCAGGGCACGTCGTCAGGCGGTGACCGCCGCATGGTCCCCGTGCTGGCGCGTGCCGCCGTGGCAGTGGGTGTGGCGGGTGTCTTCATCGAAACCCACGAAGACCCCGATAACGCGCCGAGCGACGGCCCCAACATGGTTCCGCTCGATAAGCTGGAAGCCCTTTTGAGAACGTTGATGGCAATCGACAAGGTCTCGAAGAGCGCCGCCGCGGCCTAGGCGCGTACGTTTCCCGGGCGGTCTTGCTTTCGTCTTCCTGTGCCGTCATAACCCCGGCTGATTTACGCACATCAAGGGACGCCACCGCCATGACCACGATCATCGACATCACCGCCCGCGAAATCCTCGACAGCCGCGGCAACCCGACGGTGGAAGTGGATGTGGTGCTGGAAGACGGTTCCATGGGCCGCGCCGCCGTCCCCTCGGGTGCCTCGACCGGCGCCCATGAGGCAGTCGAACTGCGCGATGGCGACAAGACCCGCTACCTCGGCAAGGGCGTCACCAAGGCCGTGGCCGCGGTTAATGGCGACATTTTCGATGCGCTCGCCGGCATGGAAGCCGAAGACCAGATCGCCATCGACCGCGCCATGATCGAACTCGACGGCACACACAACAAGGCGCGCCTCGGCGCAAACGCCATCCTCGGCGTGTCGCTGTCCGTTGCCAAGGCGGCGGCGGATGCCTCGGGCCTACCGCTTTATCGCTATGTCGGTGGCGCCGCATCGCGCACGCTGCCGGTTCCGATGATGAACATCATCAATGGCGGCGCACATGCCGACAACCCCATCGACTTCCAGGAGTTCATGGTCATGCCGGTGGGAGCCGGCAGCTTCCGCGAAGGCCTTCGCATGGGCGCTGAAATCTTCCACACGCTGAAGGCGGCGCTGAAGAAGGCGGGCCACAACACCAACGTGGGCGACGAAGGCGGCTTCGCTCCGAACCTTCCGTCAGCCGAGGCCGGCCTCGACTTCGTGATGAAGGCCGTGGAGCAGGCGGGCTACAAGCCGGGCGAGGATGTGTTCCTCGCGTTGGACTGCGCCGCCACCGAGTTCTTCAAGAACGGCGTCTACGACTACGAGGGTGAAGGCAAGAAGCGCTCGATCCGCGAACAGGCCGAATACCTCGCCAAGCTCGCCAAGGATTACCCGATCTTCTCGATCGAGGACGGCATGTCGGAAGACGATTGGGACGGCTGGAAGCAGGTGACGGACCTGATCGGCAAGACGCACCAGCTGGTGGGCGACGATCTCTTCGTCACCAACACGAAGCGCTTGAAGCAGGGCATCACCCAGGGCGTGGCCAATTCCATCCTCGTCAAGGTGAACCAGATCGGTTCGCTCACCGAGACGCTCGAAGCTGTGGAAATGGCCCACAAGGCCGGCTATTCCGCCGTCATGTCGCATCGCTCTGGTGAAACCGAAGATTCGACAATCGCCGATCTTGCTGTTGCCACAAACTGCGGTCAGATCAAGACCGGCTCGCTGGCGCGTTCGGACCGGTTGGCCAAGTACAATCAACTGCTCCGGATAGAAGAAGAACTCGGATCTCAGGCGACATATGCGGGACGTTCGATCCTCAAAGCCTAGTTCGGTGAAACTCACCAACTTCCATATCGTCATTTCCAGTCTGGCCGCGATTGCAGGTGTTGCGATCGCGGGCTACCAGGCGCTTGGACCCAAGGCACCGCCTCAGCCGGTCAATGTCGTGGTGGCGCTCGACCAGCAGAAGGCCGACGCCGGACTGCCTGACTCGATCATCGAGAAGACGGATCCGGTTCCCGCCCTTGCAACGGAGTCGATCAATCTGGCGCAGGACGCGAGCTTTGCCGCGGCCCTGAAGGACGACACGGCCGACCGTTACAGCTTCAGCAGCCTGTTCGACGGTCAGGACGACACGTTCCTGGCGATCACGCAGGACGATCAGGAACTGAATATACTCGTCACCTTCAAGGACGGGACCGCTCATAGCGTGACGGCGCTCGAATACACGCCGCCCGCGGGCGTCGACCCCACTCTCATGGCCGCATCGGTCGATGTGATGATCCTGCCCGAGGGCCAGCTCGAGGCATCGGGCCGTCCCGTCATCAGCTTCAGCCTGCCGCAATCGTCCGAAAGCCGCACCTTCGCCATTCCCGGCCGCGCGGAAGGCAAGGGGCTGTGGATTAGAGTTGCCGGCAACCCCGCTGCCGACAAGAGTTTTGTGGGCGACTTCCGAATCCTCAGCGAAATCGTGGCGCCCTGATTAGGACCTCCCGGTCCTGACCGCGTAGATCCCGGCCGCGATGATGATGATGGTGCCGATCGCAGTCGATACCTTTGGGATTTCCGCGAAGAACAGGAAGCCCCATAGCGGTCCCCAGATCATGCCGGTATATTCGAACACCGTCACCAGGTTTGCCTGCGCCATCTGATAGGCCTGGGTGAGAAGCCACGTCGCGACAGCGGCGATGACCCCGCAAGCTCCCATCAGCAAGATATCCCCCAACCCTGGCAAGGCCCACGGCCTGACGAGAAAGTCGAGGCTGGGATGTCCGAAACTTGTGATGCCCAGGCTGCTGAAGGTAAGCGCGAGCAATCCCGCGCCCGCCAGGAACACGACGTTCTGATAGAAGGCCATGACGGTCGCCGGCTCCTCGGCGCCAAACTTGCGCGCCAGGATCATGGAGAAGCCATAGGTTGCCGCGCTGATGAGGCTGAGGAGTGCGGCAGGCTCGAACAGTGCGCTTCCCGGCTGAAGGATGATTAGGACGCCGATGAACCCGGCGATGACGGCGAGCCATGAGCGCATGGGCACCATCTCAGCCAACAATGGCCCGGCCATTATCGTCACCAGTATGGGCGCCACGAAGAACAGGGCGATCGCCTCCGCCAGCGGCAAGGCGGGGAGGGCCATGTAATAGGTCGTGTAGGCGACCAGCAGGATCAGGCCACGGCTGAGCAGAACGCCAAGGTTGCGGCTCGCGAGGCGGCTGAGCCCAGGCCCAATCTGCAGCATGACGAGAAGAATGGGTATCGAGACCATGCAGCGGATGAAGATCGCCAGCGTTACCGCATGATCACCGCTCACGCCTTTCAGAATGGCATCCTGAAGCGAAAAGATCATCACGCCCAGGCACAATGAAAGGACCCCGGCGAGGCTGCGGTTCCGGAAGATTGAGGCGGACGACATCAACTCACTTTGACGGCGGACCGCATGATCCGCCATCCACGGCGCGGCATGTTCGGGCTGCTTGCGGCGCAGAGCCTATTCGGCAGCGGCCATCAGTGGCGGCAGGCCTTTCACCACGCCAGCCTGTTGCACCGCTGGATCATGCGCCTTGCGGGCAAAGACCTCGCGCACCATGGGAAGGAAGAAGTCAAGCTTCTCGGTGGCATAGGTGGGGTCGAAGGACGACTGGTCCCAGCGCTCGCAGAAATCGACGCAGGACTGATAATAGGCCGAGTCGCGGTACTTCTCGCGCTCATGCTGGTTCCAGCCATAGTGATGGGCGTAGTAGTACATCTGGAACGATGCGTGATGCTCCACCGTCCAGACGACTTCCTCGCGCATGAAGGGCCGGAGGATCTCGGCGGCGAAGCGGTCGTGGTTCTGAGGCGCCAGGCCATCACCAATGTCATGGAGCAGGGCGGCCACCACCCAGTCGATGTCAGCCCCTTCACGATAAGCCCGGGTCGCGGTCTGCAACCCATGTTCAAGGCGGCTGATCTTGTAGCCCGGAAGTGTTTCTTCCTCCTGGAGGCGGAGTTCGCGGATGACGCGGTCAGCCGTGCCCTTCACATGATCGTCTTCCAGTGGCTTGAGGAAGAGATAATCTTCCTTAGTGCCGTCCTTCATGGCGGTGAATTCAACGCTTTTCATCTGGCAGGCGCTCCCGGTGAAAGATGTACAGTCCCGAACCGATGATAAGCGCTGCGCCGCCCCACGTCCACAGGTCGGGCCAGTCGCCCCATATGACGAAACCGAATAGCGCGGCCCAGATGAGGGATGAATAGGAAAAAGGCGCTACCACGGATGCAGGCGCCGCGCGGAACGACCGTATCAGGAAGAGATGGCCCAGCCCGCCGGCCAGCCCGCTTGCCATGAGGAGCAGCCAGTCGAGGGCTGCTGGCCAGATCCAGAACCACGGCACCATGAGCGTGGTGACGACCGCTCCCGCAGCGGCGGTGTAGAGAAGCGAGGTCAGCGGATCGTCGCCGCGCACCTTGCGGGTGAGGATCTGGTAGTTGGCATTCAGGAACGCTGCCACCAGCAGGAACACCACCCCATGCCCGTAGACACCAATGCCCTCTTGCCATGGCCGCACCACGATGACCGCGCCGATGAACCCGAAAACGACGCCAATCCAGCGTCTTAGGCCAACTTTTTCACCAAGCAGTGGAATTGAAAGGATGGTGACGAGGATGGGATTGAGAAACATGATGGTGGTGCCGGTGGTCAACGGCGTGGTCCGGATGCCCGCGTTGAACATGCCGGTCGTCGACATCAGCAGAACTGAGCGCAAAAGCTGTTGTTTCGGGTGGCGGCTGACGGCGATGGTCGACAGGCGCGGCCCGCAGGCCACGATCGCCACGATGGTGGCGAAGAAGAACCGCGCCCATGTCACCTGCACGAGAGAATAGGTTTCCATGAGGTGCTTCATGATGGCGTCCAGCGCGATGAAGCAGAACATCGTCGCCAGCATCCAGAGAATGCCGGCCGTCCGATTCTCCCTGTGTTCCGGCGCCATGGCCTGACCTATAGGCGCGCGGACTCATGCCGCCAACGGGCTGCAAACACGCAAGGACACTGCGTGCCGCGCATGGCGGCAGTCAGTCAGGCGTCAAGTTTCACGCCTGCTGCCTCGCCGGCAGCGAGCAGTTCTGCATAGAGCCCATTGGGAAGGGGAATGCCCTCGACCTCTCTCACACGCCTTCGTTCCCACTCGGGTCCGCCCGCGGCATAAGTGCCAGGCTGGGCCTTGAACCCGTCGAAATAGGTCTGGAGCCTGAGACCGAATGCCTCGAGCGACATGAACAGCGTGGGGTCGATCGCCATCACGAAATGCCCCATCTTCGAATCGGCCAGCGCCAGTCCGTCCTGCTCGCGGGACAATCGCATGCCTGTCAGAACACCGCCCAGAACTTCGGCGACACCGGCAAGGGCCGCGCCCTTGTAGCCATAATCCGCGCCGCCTGCGGGTGCCAGCGCCACTGCCTTATGCGGGTCAGCGACAAAGGCGCCAGTCTCATCAACGGCAACTCCTTGAGGTAATTCATAGCCTTCGGTCCGATACCTCAGAACCTTGTTCCACGGTATTGAACTGGTGGCCATGTCGAGCAAGAATGGGTCGCCACCCGGATTGGGCGCTGAAACCGACAGCGGACTGGTGCCATGGATGGGCTTCGAGCCGCCGTGCGGAACGACGAATGCGCCTGAGTTGGCCGTCACAAAACCGATGAAACCTGCGTCCGCCGCAGCCATGGTATAGGCACCCGCCGCCCCGAAATGCGTGGAGTTGATCACAGCGGCCATGCCGATGCCGCAGTCCCTCGCCAGCGCGCAGGCCTCGTCCATGGCGCGGTACATGGCAAGATGCCCCATCCCGCCATCGGCATCGACCAGAGCTGCTGCCCGGCGCTTCAGCTCGACCGTAATGTCAGGGCTTCCCTTGGCCAGCCCGCTGCGAAGGCAGTCGGCATACCAGGGGAGCAGGCGAATGCCATGCGTGTCCAGCCCGTGGAGCGAGGCATGCATCATGGCCCAGGTGGCAGCGTCGGCCGACTCGGCATTGGCACCGGCCGAAAGGAGAACCGCCCGTGAAAATTCCACGAGCGTCTCCAGAGGGGCAGTCCGGCTCATCAGGCGATCTTGCCGCCGAGTTCGTCCGCGATGTGCACGCGGATGATATCCTCGAAGCTGGATTCCGCCTCGAAACCCAATTCGCGTCCACGCTTCGCCTCGAAGTTCCGCGGCCAGCCCGCCACGATTTTCATGATGGTCTCGTTGGGCTCGCGGCGGATGCGGGCAACCACCTTGTCGCCCGCCACCTTGCGGAGCGCCTCGATCTGTTCACCCACCGTGCAGGACACGCCAGGAAGCGTCACGTTCCGGCGACTGCCCAGCTTGGACGTATCCATGGTCGCAGCATGGATCAGGAAGCCCGTGGCAGCGCGGGGACTGGCATGCCAGTGGCGCACATCCTCGCCAACAGGGAGCACGGCCTCATGCCCCGCAAGCGGCTCGCGGATGATGTTGGAAAAGAAGCCGGACGCTGCCAGATTTGGCTTACCCGGCCTTACGCAGACGGTGGGAAACCGCAGTCCGACGCCATCGAAGAAGCCGCGCCGCGTATAATCCGACAACAGCAGCTCGCAGATGGCTTTCTGGGTGCCATAGCTGGTCAGAGGCGTGGTGAAATATTCGTCCCCGATGGCTTCGGGGAAGGGGGCGCCGAACACGGCGATGGACGATGTGAAGACCACCTTCGGCTTGTAGCCGCCGCCCACCTTGCGGATGGCCTCGAACAGATAGCGCGTCCCGTCGAGGTTGATACGGTAGCCTTTTTCGAAATCGGCTTCTGCCTCGCCCGAGACGATGGCCGCGAGGTGAAAGATCACGTCGGGCTTCATCGCCGCCAGCTTTTCCGCCTCTCCGGGCACCGAAAGGTCGCCGATCAGCGTTTCGATCGGAAATCCGGATGCGGGGGGAGGCGGCGCCAGCACCACGTCCTGGCGAATGATCTTCGAAATCGGCGTGGACCCGAGCTTGCCTTCCGCAGCGAGCCGGTTGATCAACTTGACGCCCACCATGCCGCCGCCGCCGATCACTAGGATATTCATGTCAGTCCTCCCAAAAAAGTTGCGGGAAGATAGGCGCATTGTGACCTGCGTAACAAGGCCCGGCGGGGCAGACATGCCATGTTGCGGCTTGGCAAACCCACTTGCGGCTTGGCAAACCCACCCGCCGGACTCTTCCGCTGGGAACAGTGTTGAACAGATTATTGACATTTTGTGCTATCAGAAGCCAAATCCAAAGGAATCTCCGGAAGCGCCATGGCCCATCCAAACGACAATTCAGGACCCGACGAAATCAGTCTGGTCTACAGGGAAAGCCGTGCCACCCTGATCGCCGCCGGGGTGTTCAGTTGCATCGTCAACATCCTGATGCTGACCGGCCCGCTCTTCATGCTTCAGGTCTATGACCGGGTGCTGGCCTCCGGCAGCGTCTCGACGCTGGTGGCGCTGATCATCATCGTGGCCGTGCTCTATGCCTATTATGGCTTCCTCGAGTTCCTCCGCGCCCGGCTGATGGTGCGGCTTGGCCGCAGGGTCGAGGAGCGTCTTCGTGGCCGTGTCTTCGATGCCGTCACTGCTCATGCACTGCGCCGTACGCCGGGCGTCGGCTCGCAGCCGCTGAACGATCTCGCGACAATCCGGCAGTATCTGTCGGGTCAGGGTCCTTTCGCCTTTTTCGACATGCCGTGGATGCCTTTCTATCTCGGCATCATCTTCCTGATGCACTGGATGCTGGGCGTCGCATCGCTGTTTGCCGCGGTCACCATCTTTGCGCTCGCCATATGGTCGGAACGCGCCACGCGCGGGCCGCTTCAGGAAGCGACCAAGTCGACCGTCAAGGCGGCGATCATGACCGATGAGGGCCGCCGCAATGCCGAGGCGCTGCATTCGCTCGGAATGGCCGGTACCATGCGCGAACGCTGGACGAGCGTGCACCAGACGGCCCTCGACCACCAGACCGTCGCCAACGACGCGGGCGGCATGCTGGGTGCGGCCTCGCGCGTTCTGCGCCTGTTCATCCAGTCCGGCATTCTGGCCCTGGGCGCCTATCTCGCGATCCTTCACGAGATTACCCCCGGTACCATGATCGCGGCTTCCATCATCATGTCGCGCGCCCTTGCGCCCGTGGAACAGGCGGTTGCCAACTGGCAGCAGTTCCTCGCCTTCCGCAAGGCGCGTGAACGGCTCGTCGCCGCACTCAGGATCGTGCCGAAGGACAAGACCCTGATGAAGCTTCCGCCGCCGCAGGGCAGGCTGTCGGTTGAAAACCTGACCGTCATGCTGCCGGGCGTCGAGAAGCCGTTGCTGCAAGGCCTCACCTTCACTGTCGAACCCGGCGAGGGCATCGGCGTGATCGGCCCGACGGGTGCGGGCAAGTCGACGCTCGCCCGTGCGCTTGTCGGAA
Source organism: Aestuariivirga sp. (assembly GCF_041738905.1). Taxonomy (GTDB): domain Bacteria; phylum Pseudomonadota; class Alphaproteobacteria; order Rhizobiales; family Aestuariivirgaceae; genus Aestuariivirga. The sequence continues at coordinate 53,873 of NZ_JBGSOZ010000065.1, read as the reverse complement.
TCATTCCGCCGACACGCGGCCATATCCGTCTCGACGGCGCGACGCTCGACCAGCGCGACGCCGATGAACTGGGAGCCATGATCGGTTACCTGCCCCAGGACGTGCAACTGTTCGATGGCACGGCGGCCCAGAACATTTCCCGCTTCCGTCCCGACGCCAACCCTGACGATATCGTCACTGCGGCGAAACTCGCCAACGTGCACGACCTGATCATGCGCCTGCCCGAGGGCTACAACACGCCGCTCGGCGAGAACGGCGCGAGGCTGTCCACCGGGCAGCGCCAGCGCGTGGCACTGGCGCGCTGCCTCTTTGGCGAGCCGAAGCTGATGGTTCTCGACGAGCCGAACTCGGCACTCGATGCCGAAGGCGAGGCCGCTCTCGATTTCGCCATCCGCCAGGCCATGGCGCGTGGCGCTGCGGTCGTGGTGATCGCACATCGCCCCAGTGCTCTTGCGGCCATTCCGAAGATGATGGTGCTGTCGGACGGCAAGACCGCAGCCTTGGGCCCGCGCGACGAGATCATGCGCAAGGTCATGGTGCGCCCAACCACTGCCCAGGGAAATGTGGAGCGCATCAATGCGCCCGGTCCCCAATCCGAGGTGAACTGACATGGCTGCCTTTTCAACCGACAAGTCGCTTCGGCGATTCCAGATCATGGGCTACTCGTCAGCCTTCGTCATGATCGGCGTGTTCGGCGCCTGGGCGACAACGACCGAACTTCATGGTGCCATCATCGCGCCTGCAACAATCATTGCTGAAACAAATTCGAAGCGGGTTCAGCAGAAGGACGGCGGTGTCGTCCGCAAGATCCTCGTGCGCGATGGCGATCGCGTGACCGAGGGACAGGAACTCGTGATCCTCGACGACACCGAGACCAAGGCCGAACTCGGCATCGTCGATGCCCTGCTGGTCGAGGAACTCGCCAAGAAGTCCCGGCTCGAAGCTCAGCGCGACGAAAACGTGTCTCTCACATTCCCGGATGAACTGCTGCAGAAGCGGTCCGATCCGAAAATCGGGAAGGTTCTGGAAGGACAGGAAAAGCTTCATGCCGCGCGGCTCGCCGCCGTAAAGGGCAAGATCGACCAGCTGAACGAGCAGGTGGGCCAGGTTGGCGAGCAGATCGAAGGCATTTCCGCGCAGATCAAGTCGAAGGATCGCCAGATCGAGTTGATCAAGGACGAACTAAGCGATCTTCAGACCCTGCTCGATAAGGGCCTCACGCCGCAGTCGCGCGTACTGGCCATGCAGCGTGAGCAGGCCCGGCTGGAAGGCGAGCGGGGCGAATTGATCGGCTCGCGCGCCGCGGCCAGCAGCAAGGCCGGAGAAATCAAGCTTCAGATTCTCCAGATTCGCGAAGAGGTGCTCTCGCAAACGCTGCTCGACCTGCGCGAGGCGGACGGTCGCATTGCCGAGTTGAGCGAGCGCAAGCTGGCGGCCCGTGCACGGCTCGACCGCATGGTCGTCAAGGCGCCCATCACCGGTACAGTCTATCAGCTCATGGTTCACACTGAGGGTGGCGTGGTCACGCCCGCCGAGCCGCTGATGATGATCGTACCCGAGGCCGATGATCTCGTGCTGCAGGCGCAGGTGATGCCCCAGAACATCGAGCAGATCACCATGGGCCAAAAGGCCCAGATCCGTTTCCCGGCCTTCAACTCCCGCACCACGCCGGAGGTTCAGGCCGAGGTTTTCAGCGTTTCGGCCGACGTGTCGCGGATGAGCGCCGACACGCCCCCGTTCTACGATGTCCGGCTCCGCATTCCCCACGATCAGCTGGCGCTTCTGGGAACCAGTGAACTTAAGCCAGGCATGCCGGCGGAGGCCTTTATCCAGACCACGTCCAGAACGCCGATGTCGTACTTCATGAAGCCATTGATGGACCAGTTCCAGCACACGTGGCGCGAGCGGTAGCACCTGAATTCATGGTCCGCGAGCGGCAAAGGTGAGGAATTCATGCTGCTCGCTGGGGAACAAGCGGCTGCGGCTGGTGTCTTCATTTGACTTTGGGACGTCGACACGGCACGGTTTTTTGCAAACGTGACCTTGCGATCTGAATCGAGACTCCCATGAAGCCGAATGCCGAGAAGCCTTTCGAAACCAAAACCGAAGCAATGCAGAAGGCGAAATCCCATGCCGCCGGGACGGATGCCGGGAGCTACGTTCCGCCCCCGCAGTTGCTGCAATCGCTGATTACCCGTGGTACCGATGCTCAGGGCAACCCGATCGTCTCCATGCCTGCTGACGCCTTCACCAAACTTCTCGAGGCGGCGTTGAACCCTGGTTTCGATGAAGTGAGCTATCTGACCAGCAACAGCGATATTCGTGCCGGAGTGGATTCCGGGTCCATTCCATCGGGGCTCCGCCATTTCGCCGCATACGGATTCTTCGAGGGACGCGCGCCGCTGAACTGCGATTTCGACTCCGACTGGTATATCGCCACCTATCCTGACGTCGAACGGGCCATCAAGTCTGGCCAGGTACGGGACGCCGCGCACCATTTCGAGGTTTTTGGCTACGCCGAAGGCCGCGTGCCAAGCAGTTCCTTTCAGGCGACGGTGGGCGAATGGCATCGACTTGCCAGCGCTGGGTCGGCGGCAATTGATGGCGGGTCAACCGCCACCAAGGAAAAGAAGCCGCCAGGAAAATCCAGGAGCTGAAGCTCCAGGCTTCTCGACAACTCAATGACTGGTCGCAACGACGGGCCTTCCGCCAGAAGGCACGATAGAGATCGTCTTTGTGCCATGCAGGTTGCGAATCAGGCGCCCGCTGGCACTATTTATTAATAACCAGTAAATATTGGCTGGCGGCCGTATCGCCCGATGCAACTGGAAAAAGTCGAAACACAAACCAATAAAGTCAGTTAAAACAACATATTAACATCACGAAGAAGTCCGACACCTGAGCATCCGGCGCACGCGCATGTGCAAAAATATAGTTACTTTATAGTTCTCTTGCTTAGTTGTTCTTCGTGGACAGCAGGAATCGGAAAAGCTATCTTCCTTGAACGTCAATCCGCTTCAAGAGGTAGATTTCATGGCCATCGCCAGATTTTATCAGTCCACAGACATGGCGAACTTCGAGTTCCTGTTCGGCACGATGAGCGACTCCGTCAACTGGAGGCAGAATTCGATCCGTTATTATGAGGGCAGTTCCACCGGGAGCGGTTCGCAGACGGCGATCTACCGCGGCAATTTCACATTGACGACTTTCGCGACCAACGATCCGCCGGATGATCCGGTTGAACTCGTCGCTCTCAGCGGCGGCAACATGAGCGGCTACGAATACTACAGTGACGGCATTATCCGGGCGAACATTTCGGGCTTCAACTACGATGCGGTTGCCGCCACGGTCTACATGCAGATGAGCATGATGGACGATGTGGGCGCTGACTATGCGACCGAATTCCTCGAACAGATCCTGGCCGGCAACGACACTATTTTCGGGTCGTTCTTCAACGACGTCCTGATCGGCTTCGATGGCAACGACACGATAACGGCGGGCCGCCGCAGCGACACCCTGATCGGTGGAGATGGCAATGACTCGCTGAACGGCGAACAGGGTACCGACAGGCTTGAGGGCGGCCTTGGCGTCGACACGCTGACCGGCGGCCTGGGCAGCGATACGTTCGTTTACAACTCGCTCGGCGAAGCCGGCGACAGGTTTACCGATTTCTCGTCCTTCGCGAAGAACAACAATGACGTCCTGCTCTTCAAGGGCTCTGCTTTCGGAGACCTCGATGCCGGCGCGCTCGATGCCTCGATGTTCCAATCCGGCACTGCTGCAAGCGCCAAGGCAGCGGGCATCCGCTTCTTCTTCGAGACTGACACCGGCATCCTCCGCTACGACGCGGATGGCAGTGGCACGGCCTATGCGGCGATCGTGATCGGCACCTTCACCACAGGCACCGTCACGGTCAGCGACATCGTCATTTTCTAGACGGGAATAGACAGGTTTGTTGAAATGGGGCGCGGAGCAAACCGCGCCCGTCTTTTTGCGAGTGCCCGCTACTCGAGCACGATGCGCGGGAAGTAGAAGGACACCACCCAGTTGGGCATGTCCACGATCTCGCTGATCCTGAGATCGCCGCACACCGAGCACAGCATGTAGGCATCGACGGCATTCATGTTGTGGCGCTTGCAGAGGAGATCGATCATGCCTGACACTGCTGCCCTTGCACCCTCCATGAGGTCGGCGCCGATGCCCGTCGTCACTTCATAGCCCTTGGCATCGAGATGCCGGGTCACGGGCCCGGGCGTGGTGAAGCGCGGGAATGCGAGATTGGCGCACTTGATCAGTTCGAACTTCGCCGCAACGGTGCAAGGACTTTCGATCGCCGTGCCGCAGACTTCACCATCTCCTTGCGCAGCATGCGTATCTCCGAGGCTGAACAGGCCGCCAGCGACTTCCACCGGCAGGTAAAGCGTCGTTCCCGCGGCAAGGTCGCGGATATCCATGTTGCCGCCCATGCGGCGTGGCGGCACGACGGAATGCAGCCCCGGTTCAGCGGGTGCAAGTCCGATGGTGCCGCAGAAGGGCTTCAGCGGCACGCGTCCTCCTGGACCATAGAGGGCGGGGGCAAGCGACTGGGCGTCATAAGTCCAGATGTGAAGGGCAGGGTCCTTGAACTGGTCCGCCAGCAAGCCGAACCCGGGAATGTTCGCCGTCCAGCCCCAGCCTGATGGACCGAACTCCAAGAGAGTCACGGCGATGGCGTCTCCCGGTTCCGCTCCGTCAATGTGAACAGGACCGGTCACCGGGTTGACCTTCGCGAAGTCGAGCTTTCCAAGATCGGCCAATGTCGAGGATTTGCCGAGCTGTCCGCCGGAGGAATCCTGCGTGAGAAACTCTACTGTCTCACCCGGTTCGATCCGGAGGACCGGCGTGTTGGTATTGTTCCACCCATGATGGCAATGACGGTCGTGTATGGTGTGAGTGCACTTCATTGCGACATCGTGACCACGAGGCGTGCAGCCTGTCAACGCCGCCTTCGCGGTTGCAAGAGTTCTGGATGCGGGATAGCGTCATGGCTTCAAGGCGAGTGAGGGCCGTGCAGTGACTGAGCTGAAGCAAGTGGAAGGCCGGACAAAGTTCGGTCCGGGCGAGACGTGGTATCGGATCACCGGAGACCTTGGATCGGGTAAGCCGCCCATCTTCATTCTTCACGGCGGGCCAGGAGCGGCGCACAACTATGCGGATTCGTACAAGCTGCTGAGTCGAGGCGGACGTGCCGTCGTCCACTACGACCAGATCGGCTGCGGGTTGTCTTCCCATCATCCGGACATGGAGCCGGGCTTCTGGACGCCCCAGCTTTTCGTCGACGAGCTGGAAAATCTCGTCGACCATCTTGGCCAGCGGCAGGCGTTCCATGTGCTGGGCCAGTCCTGGGGCGGAATGCTGGCAGCCGAATATGGCTCGCGCCGTCCCAAAGGCGTCAAGTCGCTCACGATCGCCAATTCGCCCGCCTCCATGGAACTCTGGGTCAGCGAGGCGATGCGCCAGCGCTCAGAGATGCCGCAGGACATTCAGGACGCGCTCAACAAGCACGAGAAGGCGGGCACCTACAGTGATCCCGAGTATCAGAAGGCCACGATGTGGGTCTACGAGCGCCATGTCTGCCGGGTGGTGCCGTTCCCGCCCGAAGTGACCGCGAGCTTCGACCAGATCGGAAAGGACCCGACCGTCTATCACACCATGAACGGTCCCAACGAGTTCTTCGTTACCGGCACCCTGAAGAACTGGAACATCATTCCCGAACTCCACAAGATCAATGTGCCGACGCTGATCATCTCGGGCCGCCATGACGAAGCGACGCCAGCCTGCGTGAAGCCCTACGCCGACAACATCAAGGGTTCGCGCTGGGTGATCTTCGAAGACTCGAGCCACATGCCGCATGTGGAGGAAAAAGAACTTTGCATGAAGACCGTCGGGGACTTCCTCGACGCCAACGACTGACGGCAAATCGACTGACAACAACAAGGACAGGGAGAATGCTCATGAGGAAATGGTTGCTGGCTGGAGCCGCTGCGGCGGTGATGGTTTTCACGTCGGTTGCCCCGGCGCTTGCCGAGTACATGGCCGAGCATCGCGGCGGCACGATGCGCCTTGTCGCGCGCTCGGCGGCAGGTACGCTCGATCCGCATATCAACTATACGCTCCAGTACTGGCAGCTTTACCAGTCGGTCTATTCGGGACTCACGGGCTTCAAGAAGGGCGCGGGTGAGGAAGGCTTCAAGGTCGTCGCCAACATTGCCGAGGAACTGCCCGCCGCCACCAATGACGGCAAGACCTACACGTTCAAGATCCGCAAGGGCATCAAGTTCTCCGATGGACGCGACGTCACGGTCAATGACGTCGTTGCCTCGTTCCAGCGCCTGTTCAAGGTGTCGAGCCCCACGTCCGGCGGCTTCTATTCGGTCATCGTCGGTGCGGACAAGTGCATTGCCGAACCTGCAAGCTGCACGCTCGAAGGCGGTGTCGTTGGTGACGAGGCGGCAGGTACTGTCACGATCAACCTGACGCGTGTCGACCCCGAGTTCTTCTACAAGCTCGCGGTTCCTCATGCAGCGATCCTCCCGGCTGACGCTCCGGCCAGCGATGCTGGCTCGGAACCCATTGCCGGCACAGGCCCGTATTTCTTCTCGGCCTATGACCCGAACAAGGGCCTCACCATGTCGCGCAATCCGAACTTCAAGGTGTGGAGCGAAGACGCGGCGCCCGACGGATATCCGGATGTCGTTCAATACGACTTCGGCCTGACGGACGAAGCGGAAGTCACCGCCGTGATGAACGGCGAGGCTGACTGGATGTATGACCAGCCGCCGACGGATCGCCTTGGCGAAATCGGAACGAAGTTCAAGGATCAGGTCTATATCAACCAGCTGACCGCGTGGTGGTATGCGCCGATGAACACCAGGCTTGCTCCCTTCGACAATGTGAAGGCGCGCCAGGCCGTGAACTTCGCCATCGACCGCAAGGCCCTGGTGAATCTGTTCGGTGGCCCGGTTCTGGCGGCTCCTGTTTGCCAGGTCCTGCCTCCGACCTTCCCCGGGCATGTCGCCTATTGCCCCTATACCAAGGACCCGGGCACCACCTGGACCGCGCCTGACATCGAGAAGGCCAAGCAGCTTGTCGAGGAATCCGGCACCAAGGGCCAGGAAGTGACGATCATCGCCGAGGACAACGCCGTGTCCAAGTCGGTGGGCGTCTATCTCCAGTCCGTTCTGAACGACATCGGATACAAGGCGAACCTCAAGCCCATCTCGCCCAACATCCAGTTCACCTACATCCAGAACACCAACAACAAGGTGCAGATGTCGATTTCGCAGTGGTACCAGGACTACCCTGCGGCATCGAACTTCCTCAACGTGCTGTTCGGCTGCGGCAGCTTCCAGGAAGGCTCTGACTCGTCGATCAACATCGCAGGCTTCTGCGATGAGGCGGTCGAGGCCAAGATGAAGGAGGCCTTCGCGCTTTCCGCCACCGATCCTGAAGGCGCCAACAAGATCTGGGCCGAGGTCGACAGGATGGTGACGGAAGCTGCGCCTGCAGCACCGCTGTTCACCCCCAAGCACATCGACTTCGTGTCGAAGCGCGTCGGCAACTTCCAGTTCAACGCGCAGTTCTACTGGATGGTGACCCAGTCCTGGGTGCAGTAAGCACCTTGTCAGCCGTTACCGATACAACTGAAACAATGACAAGAAGCCGTGGCCCCTGGGCCACGGCTCTTCGCCGTCTGTTCCGCGACCGCGCGGCTGTTGCGGCGCTCGCCGTGTTCATCCTCGTTGTGACTGTCTGCTTCCTTGCGCCGGCCTATGCGAGTTGGGCCGGCGTCGATCCGTTCCGTTCGACGCTCGATGCCATCATCAAGGTCAACGGGCAGGACATGCCGGTCATGGAGCAATCGACAGAGGGGCTGGGGCTGGGCTACACGCCTATCGGTCCGACATGGCAACTGGGCAATTATTTCCTCGGTGCCGACAACCAGGGCCGTGACGTGATGGCGCGGCTGCTTTATGGCGGCCTCAACTCGCTGCTCATCGCGGGCGCGGCAACCATACTGACGCTCACCTTCGCCACCCTCATCGGGCTGGCCGCGGGCTTCTTCGGCGGCATCGTCGATCTCGTGCTGTCTCGCATTCTCGATATTCTCTGGGCCTTCCCGATCTACCTGCTGGCCATCTCGCTTTCCATCGTGCTGATCGCGCAGGGAATTGAGTTGGGTCCGATCACCATCCAATCCGGCTCGCTCTGGCTTCCCATCTTCATCATCGGCGTCGTCTATATTCCCTATGTGGCGCGGCCCGTGCGAGGCCAGGTACTGGCGCTTCGCGAGAGCGAGTTCGTGCTGGCCGCCATCGGCCTCGGCGTTCCGAGCCACCGCATCCTGCTGCGCGACATCCTCCCCAATGTTTCAACCACGCTCATCGTCTTCGTGCCGATCATGCTGGCGCTCAACATGCTGACAGAGTCGGCACTCTCGTTCCTGTCCATCGGCGTGCAGCCGCCGGCAGCGAGTTGGGGCACCATCATCCAGGACGGACAGACGCTGCTTTACACGCGGCCCCTTGTGGCCATGGCGCCGGGCATCGCCATCGTCATCACCGTGCTGGCGCTCAATGTGCTGGGCGATGGCCTTCGCGATGCGCTCGATCCGCGCTCGAAGATCAGGATCGGACGCGGCTGATGATCTTTGCGCTGCTTCGCCGTCTTGGGCAGATGCTGTTCGTGATGTTCGGCATCAGCGTTCTGGTGTTCCTCATCTTCTTCGCAACGCCTGGGGCCGATCCCGCCGCCCGCATCGCTGGCCGCAATGCCTCGCCCGAAGTGCTGGAGGCGGTGCGCAAGAGCTTCGGCTTCGACCAGCCGATCTATGTCCAGTATTTCACCATGATGAAGAAGCTCTTCATCACCGGCGATCTCACCAGCTTCGTCAATCGCGGGTGGAAGGTTGTTCCCGCCGTGATGGATACCATTCCGGTCACGCTATCGCTCGTCATCGGCGCCGCCGTGCTCTGGGTCGTGTTCGGCCTGCTTATCGGCCTCGTCGCGGCCGCCACGCGCGGCTCCTGGCTCGATAAACTGCTGATGGTTCTCGGACTGATCGGCATTTCCATGCCGGTCTACTGGCTGGGCGAGATGATGAACCTCCTGACCCAGAGCCGCTATCACGATACCTGGCTGTTCTCCTGGGTGCCGCCGCTGGGCTACAAGAACCTGACGGAAAATCCCAAGGGCTGGTTCCTCACGCTGGTCATTCCCTGGTTCACGCTGTCGATCCTCTATATCGGCCTTTATGGCCGTGTGCTGCGCGCCGCCATCATCGAGTCGCTGCAGGAGGATTACATCCGCACGGCACGTGCCAAGGGACTGTCCGAAACCCGCATCCTGCTGCGCCACGCCCTTCGAACGTCGCTCATTTCATTCGTGACGCTTTTCGGTCTCGACTTCGGCGCGCTCGTCGGCGGGTCGGCGCTTCTCACCGAAGTGGTCTTCGGCCTGCAGGGCGTGGGCAAGCTCACGTACGATGCACTGCAGAACCTCGATCTTCCGGTGATCATGGCGACCGTCATGTATGCGTCGTTCTTCGTCGTCATGGCCAATGCGCTGGTCGATGTCGTCTACATCCTGCTCGACCCGCGCGTGAGGACGGCCTGATGCTGAAGGTCCGCGACCTCAATGTCAGCTTCCGCACCGAGCAAGGCATCGTGCGGGCCGTCGATGGCGTTTCGCTCGACGTCGGCGAAGGAGAGCTTCTGGGCGTGGTAGGCGAGTCAGGCTCGGGCAAGACCGTTTCGCTTCTTGCCGTCATGGGTCTGATCACAGATCCCAACGCCATCATCACGGGTTCGATCCGTTATCGCGGGCGTGAACTCGTGGGCCTGCCATCAAAGGAAATGCGAAAGCTGCGGGGCAGGGAGATCGCCATGATCTTCCAGGACCCGATGACGGCGCTCACTCCGGTCTACACAGTCGGTTGGCAGATCGCCGAGCAGATCCTCGCGCATGAGAAAATAAGCAAGAACACTGCGTGGAAACGTGCCGTCGACCTGCTGGCCGAAGTCGGCATCCCGAACCCGCAGGAGGCGGTCCACCGCTATCCGCACCAGCTCTCGGGCGGCATGCGCCAGCGCGTGGTGATCGCCATGGCCTTGTCCTGCAATCCGGCTCTTCTGGTCGCCGACGAGCCGACCACAGCTCTGGACGTGACGGTGCAAGCGCAAATTCTCGATCTCCTCAGGAAGCTCCGCAAGAACCATGGCAGTGCCATCGTCTTCATCACCCATGACATGGGCGTCATGGCCGAAATCGCCGACCGGATGATGGTGATGTATGCCGGCCGCGTGGTGGAGCGAGGGACCAAGGAAGAACTCTTCGTGGAGCCGCGCCATCCCTATACGCAGGCGTTGCTCGACTCCATTCCCCCGTTGAGCGGCGAGAAGCCGAGGCGGTTGCGCACCATTCCGGGCTCGCCTCCCAATTTGTTGAACCGCCCGTCCGGCTGCTCCTTCGCGCCGCGCTGTCCGCAGCGTTTCGAGAAATGCGTTGCAGATCCCGTGCTCGATGGCGGTGCCCGCGCCGTAGCCTGTTTCAGGGTGATGGCATGATGGCGCCGCTTCTGGAGATCATCGACGTCAGCAAGCGCTTCAAGGTCGGCTCGCGCTTTTCGGGCCAGGGCCAACGAACGGTTCATGCGCTGGATGGCGTATCACTGACCGTGAAGCAGGGCGAAACGCTTGGGCTGGTGGGTGAATCAGGCTGCGGCAAATCCACGTTGGGCCGCTGCATCACGCGGCTCTATACACTGTCCTCCGGCACGCTGCGGTTTGGTGGAACCGATATTTCATCCATTTCGGAACGGCAGATGCGGCCACTCCGCCGCCGTATCCAGATGGTATTCCAGGACCCCTCCGCCTCGCTCAACCCGCGCCGCCGCGTGCGGGACCTGATTGCGGAGCCGCTGCGCGTGCACACCTCCATGTCATCCGCCGAGATCGGCCGCCGCGTGGCGGAACTGCTCGAGATCGTTGGACTCAAGCCCGATCATGCCATGCGCTTTCCGCATGAGTTTTCCGGCGGCCAGCGCCAGCGCATCGGCATCGCCCGCGCCATCGCGCTCAATCCTGAGCTGATCGTGCTGGACGAGCCGGTCTCGGCGCTGGACGTATCCGTCCAGGCGCAAATCGTGAACCTGCTGGCCGACCTCCAGGAACGGTTGAATCTCACCTACGTCTTCATTGCCCATGACCTGAGCGTTGTCCGCCAGGTCTCGACACGGATTGCCGTGATGTACCTGGGCTCGATTGTCGAGATGGGGGAGGCGGACGATATCTTCAGCCGGCCATCGCATCCTTATACGCAGGCGCTGATTTCCGCCGTGCCGGTGCCCGACATCACCAAGTCCGGCTCACGCAATCGCATCGTGTTGACGGGCGATGTGCCGAGCCCCGTGAACCCGCCCTCCGGGTGCCGATTCCATACGCGCTGCCCCATTGCTCAGGACCGCTGCAAGGTGGACCGTCCGGCTCTTGTGGAACAGGCGGCAGGCCGGCTGGCGGCGTGCCATTTCCCGGCATCCATCACAGGCTGAGCTTCGAGCCCCGCGCGCTCCCGCTCCAACGCAAGGCGGCCACGGGAATGCCGCCGTATTGTCCCAAATGGAAGCTAGATCGGCGCCATCGGGCAATACAGGAGCTCTGCGATGAAGTACCTTTATGGCAATTACAACCGCAACATTCTCGTGGCGACCGCGCCCGACAGCTACACGATCTACGGCTATAATGGCGCAGACGACATCTACGGCCAGGATTTCGACGATTTTCTCTATGCGGGAAGCGGTGACGACCTCGTTTTCGGCTACGATGGCGATGACTTCATCAACGGCAATGACGGCTGGGACGTTCTGAAGGGCGGCAAGGGCAATGACACCCTGAACGGCAATGATGGCTACGACCTGCTGCAAGGCGCCAAGGGCAACGATATCCTCAATGGCGGCGACGATTGGGATGACATCTATGGCGGGGACGGGCGCGATACCCTGACGGGCGGCCAGGACGACGACTTTCTCGTGGGCGGCCGTGGCAAGGATATCTTCGTGTTCAGGCACGGCGACGACAGCGACGTGATCGCGGATTTCACGCCGGATGTGGACAAGATCGAATTGGATCTCAACTATGTCCAGAACTTCGCGCAGCTGCGCCAGTATATCTATCGCGATGGGCCGGACACGATCATCGACCTCAAGGATGGTGATTTCCTGATCCTGGCCTGGGTCAATCCGAATTCCCTCGACTCTGGCGACTTCATCTTCACCTGATGACCGAGCCCCGTTGCGGGGCGACGTCGATCACGACATTTGCAGCCAGCAAGCCCGCCGCCAGATCGTCTGGCGGCGGGTTTTCCGTGATCAGCACATCGATGTCGGAAAACTCGCAGACCTTGATGAGTGCGCGCCGGCCGAACTTGCTGCTGTCTGTCAATACGTAGCGCCTCTCGCCCTGTTTCAACAGCATGCGCGCGAACTCCGCCTCGTCGAGCGAACTGTCGGTGGCGCCGGTTTCCGAATCCATCGCCCCGATCGAAATGAAGGCATGGCGCACGTTGAAACTTGCGACGAATCCGACGGCCGTTACGCCGAACGCCGCGCCGTTGTCGCCATTGAGTTCGCCCCCCGCCATATAAACCTTGTTGCCATTGACCGTGGCGAGCGTGCGGGCGATGTCGGATGAATTGGTGACGACCGTGAGATTGCGCTTGCGCAGCAGTTCCCGCGCGAAGATCGAGGTCGTCGTGCCCGTGTCCAGCATCAGGCTGTCACCGTCCGAAACATGGCGGGCCGCATGGCGGGCAACGGCGCGCTTGGCCTCCGAGTTCTCCCGCATCCGGCGCTCGTAAGGGGCTTCGCTATCTTCCGCGGGCAGGGCGACGGCACCATGAAGCTTTACCACTTGGCCCGCCATCGCCAGCGGCCTGAGGTCGCGCCGTATCGTTTCCTGCGACACACGAAGGGCGGCGGCAATATTTGCGACAGTCAGGTTGCCACGATCCCGGACCAGGGTCAGAATGGCGGCATGCCGAAGTTTTGAGCGCTGCATGTGGGACTCATGACCGGATTGGGGTGTTTCAGTCACTAATATCCCGGTTTCGGACAAAAACCCACATCGTTTTCGGTCAAAACAACGCGTTCCCACAAAATAGCTGAACGTCACGTTGACAGCAGTAGAGCTTTGGGACGACATTCGACACAAGGCGGTTCGGAGAGCAGCCGTCACACAAAATGATCGAGGGAAACATGACCAGGAAGAATACGTGGAGATCAGCCGTGTTTGCGGCAGCGGCACTCGCAGCGACCGTCCTTTCGCCGCTCAATGCCCAAGCCGTCGAATCGTCTGATCCGATCAAGGTGGCGCTGTTCGACTGGACCAGCGTGAACATCAACGCCAAGATTCTCGGTGGCATACTCGAAAAGCTTGGCTACACCGTTGAATATCCCACATCCGACTATCTCTCCTCGCTCACCACCAGCCTCACGACGGGCGATATCACGGTTGGCGTCGAGTACTGGGACACGACCGCGGGCGAGGCCATGACGGCCTCCGAAGCCACAGGACAGACGGAGCGCCTGGGTACCCTTGGTCCGCAGGCCAAGGAAGAGTGGTGGTATCCGATGTACATGAAGGAAAAATGCCCCGGCCTTCCAAACTGGGAAGCCCTGAAGGACCCGAAATGCGCCGAGGCCTTCTCCACCGCTGAAACCGCGCCGAACGGCCGCTACCTCGGCGGACCCGTCACATGGGAAGGCTTCGACGACGAGCGCGTCGTTTCGCTCGGGCTGCCCTTTACCGTCATTCATGCCGGCACCGACGCCGCCATGTTCGCCGAACTCGACTCGGCCTATCAGCGCAAGGCCCCTATCATGCTGTGGGTCTATTCGCCCCACTGGGCGCCTGCCAAGTATGAAGGCGAATGGGTGCAGTTCCCGGAATATACGGCCGAATGCTACACCGACCCGAAGTGGGGTTCCAATCCCGACAAGGCCTATGATTGCGGCAAGCCCTTCGGCGACATCTGGAAGTTCTCCTGGGCCGGCATGAAGGACAAGTGGCCCGTCGCCTACAAGGTTGCCAAGGCCTACCAGATCGACGTTGCCGAACTGAACAAGATGTCGGGAGAAGTCGATCTCGAAGGCAAGTCCATCGAGGATGTCGCGAAGGCCTGGGTGGATGCCAACGAAGCCAAGTGGAAGGCCTGGGCCCAATAAGCCCGGAGCGACTGTACATGATCAAACACGAAACGGGCGCGGTTGATCCGCGCCCGGTCAAGCTGTCGTGCCGGAACCTGTGGAAGGTGTTCGGCCCCAATGCCCGCGCCTTCATGGAGGAGCGCAAGGGTCAGGTGACGGGCGCCGACCTTGATCGGGCTCACCTGGTAGGCGCCGTGCGAAGCGCTTCCCTTGAAGTGCGCGAGGGCGAAATCTTCATCGTCATGGGCCTCTCGGGTTCAGGCAAGTCGACGCTCGTGCGCTGCCTCTCGCGGCTCATCGAACCGACGATGGGCGAACTCATGTTTGACGGAAGGGACTTGCTGGGCGCCAGCGAGCAGGAACTGATCGAGATCCGCCGCCACAAGATGGGGATGGTGTTCCAGCACTTCGCGCTGCTGCCACACTTGAATGTGCTGGAGAATGTCGCTTTCCCCCTTTTCATCCAGGGCATAGGCCGGGAAGAACGCGAGGCCCGCGCGCGGCAGATGATCGATCTTGTGAGCCTCACAGGCCGCGAGCAACGTTTTCCCTCCGAACTTTCCGGCGGTCAGCAGCAGCGCGTCGGCATTGCACGCTCTCTTGCTGTCGAGCCTGAAATCTGGTTTCTCGACGAACCATTCTCGGCACTCGATCCGCTGATCCGCCGGGAGATGCAGTCCGAACTCATGCGCCTCCAGAGCGTGTTGAAGAAGACCATCGTCTTCATCACCCACGATTTTGATGAAGCAATCCGCCTTGCCGACCGCATTGCCATCATGAAGGATGGTGAAATCATCCAGATCGGCACGCCAGAGCAACTGGTGCTCAACCCCGCCACGGAATACGTCGCCGAATTCACCCGCGATGTGAATCGAGCAAAAGTATTGTCAGCTCAAAGCGTCATGGCTGAGCCTTCAACGGCTTCGTCAAGCTACAGGACGGTTGAGGCGAGGGCGAAGATCATCACCTTCGCGGCAGAGATCGTCGACTCGCCCACGCCGTTTGCCGTAGCCGACGCAAAGGGCGCGATCATCGGGGAGGTGTCGCCCCGGGCGGTGATCGACCTTCTCTCCGGCAAGGGACTTGAGGTCCGCGCATGAGCGACATGGCGCTTGGCACGACTGCTGTTTCCCCGGCTTCATCCGCATTGCGGTGGCTGGTGCCCGCAACCTTGCTTGCCGCCCTCGCAATATTCCTGCTTCGTGATCTGTTGCCCGGCCTTGCTGTTTATCCCGACTGGGCCGTGATCCCGTTCAAGGACTGGCTTGCCACGATGATGACGTGGGTCAAGGTCAATTTCTCATGGCTGACCCGGTCGCTGACCGCCATCGTTGACGTGCCGTTGAAGTTTGCCTTCAACCTTCTTGCCAAGGGGTTCAAGGTGGGGGCGGGGCCGGAAGCCTATATACTCCCAAGGCTTTCATGGCTTGGCATCACACTCGTGATGGCGTGGCTCGGATGGCTATACGGCGGATTGCGCTTGGCCTTGCTGTGCGGCCTCGGCTTTCTCGCGCTCGCAGTGTTCAAGGTGTGGGACAATGCCATGCTCACCTTGGCGCTGATCGTCATCTGCGTTCCATTCTGCGTCATCACGGGCCTTCTTCTCGGTATCTGGGGCTATCGCTCGGCCAAGGTCAACAACTGGCTCATCACGCCAATGCTCGACCTGATGCAGACGATGCCGACATTCGCCTATCTGATCCCGATGCTGCTGCTGTTTGGCGCGAGTCCCGTCTCGGCGCTTCTCGCCACCGGCCTCTTCGCCACGCCGCCGATGGTGCGCGCCACCGTGCTGGGCCTCAACAAGGTGCCGCAGGAGATCAAGGACTTCGCCGACATGGCGGGATGCACACGCTCACAGAAGCTTTGGCGCGTGCTGGTGCCGGCTGCCAAGCCGTCCCTGATGATCGGCGTCAACCAGGTCATCATGCTGGCCCTCAACATGGTCATCATCGCCTCCATGATCGGTGCTGGCGGGTTGGGCTACGATGTGCTTCTGGCGCTTCGGGCCTTGAAGATCGGACAGGCCATGGAAGCTGGCCTCGCCATTGTCATCATCGCGATCGTTCTCGACCGGCTGAG
This sequence comes from Aestuariivirga sp., assembly GCF_041738905.1. Lineage (GTDB taxonomy): Bacteria > Pseudomonadota > Alphaproteobacteria > Rhizobiales > Aestuariivirgaceae > Aestuariivirga. Next base: position 37,552 of record NZ_JBGSOZ010000065.1, on the reverse strand, counting down.
CCAGGCTATTGCCCACAAGAAGCCCGACGCACTCGTTCAGCAGGGATTCCTGGCACGGAACCTCAATCTGGTGATCGTGCTGGGCCTTCTGCTCGGCACCACGCTCCTGGCGCTGGTCATCCCCGGCTTCAACAAGATCCCCGAGAGCCTGACTCTCACCACCGCGCCCTACTGGAAGATGGGCGTCGACTGGATCACGCTGAACTGGTTCGACGCCATCGAGGCAGGCCGCGTGTTCATGCTTCTCTATTTCCTCAATCCCTTGCGCGCGGCTTTCGAGGCATTGCCATGGTTCGGCGTGCTCCTCATCCTCGCTGTTCTGGCCTGGCGGCTGGGTGGCTGGGGCCTCACCATCATCGTCAGCCTACTGACGGCATTTGCCGCGAGCACCGGCCTCTGGATTCCCGCGATGCAGACGCTCTATCTCTGCGGCGCCTCGGCCCTGGTGGCCTGTCTCCTCGGCATCCCGATCGGCTTCTGGGCGTCGCGCAGCGACCGTGTGCAGGCCGTGGTGACACCCATCATCGACACGCTGCAGACCATACCGTCCTTCTGTTTCATCATTCCCGTCGTGATGCTGTTCCGCGTGGGCGATGTCACTGCCATGATCGCCACCGTGGCCTTCGCCATCGTTCCCGCCGTGCGCTACACCAATCACGGCCTGCGTCAGGTGCCGCTGCATCTCATCGAGGCGGGGAAGGTCACAGGCTGCACGCGGTGGCAACTCTTCCGCCATGTGCAATTGCCCGTGGCGCTGCCTGAAATCATGCTCGGCATCAACCAGACCATCCTGCTCGCCCTCAGCATGATCATCATCTGCGCCATGGTTGGCACCCGCGACCTCGGGCAGGAAGTGTTCAAGGCCCTCGCCAAGGCTGATTCAGGACGGGGTTTGGTGGCTGGCCTCGTGATCGCCTTCATCGGCATCGTCGCCGACCGCCTCATCACCGCCTGGGTAAAGCGCATGCGTGCAAGACAAGGCGTGACCGCCTGAACGGCGGCGCGCGGCAACAAGACTCTGTGACAATGGGATCGACATGACTCTTCCAGCACACGCCCAGTTCGTCGTGATCGGCGGCGGCATCATCGGCTGTTCGACCGCCTATCATCTGGCGCGCGACCACAAGGCCGATGTCGTCCTGCTCGAGCAGAACCGCCTCACCTCCGGCTCCACCTGGCATGCCGCGGGATTGGTGGGGCAGCTGCGGTCCTCCGCCTCGATCACGCAGGTCCTGAAATACTCGGTCGATCTCTACAAGCGCCTGGATGCGGAGACGGGCCTCGAAACCGGTTGGAAGATGACGGGCTGCCTCCGTCTCGCGACGAATGAAGACCGATGGACGGAATATCGCCGCCTTGCCACCACGGCGCAAAGCTTTGGCATGGAGATGCATCTGGTTTCACCGGAAGAAGTGAAAAGGATGTGGCCGCTGATGGACGTGTCCGATCTCGTCGGTGCGTCATGGCTGCCGACCGATGGGCAGGCTTCACCGTCCGACATTGCACAGTCGCTGGCCAAGGGCGCCCGCATGCACGGCGCGAAGATCGTTGAGGGTGCACGCGTCCTCGGCTTCGACATCATCGAGGGCCGTGTGAAGGCGGTCCGCACCAGTCAGGGTACGATCGCTTGCGAGACCGTCATCAATTGCGGCGGGCAATGGGCCCGGCAGGTCGGCGCGATGGCGGGTGTTTCCGTTCCCCTGCAACCGGTCAAGCACCAGTATGTCATCACCGAGAAGGTCGACGGCCTTTCGCCCGACGCGGCAACGCTCCGCGATCCCGACCGCCGCACCTATTTCAAGGAAGAAGTGGGTGGCCTCGTCTTCGGCGGCTACGAGCCAGACCCTGTTCCCTGGACGACAGGCGACGTGCCGGATGATTTCGAGTTCCAACTCTTCGATGATGACTGGGACCACTTCGAGCAGCACATGGGGCAGGCTCTGGCCCGCGTTCCCGCTCTGGCCAACACTGGCATCAAGAAGATGATCAACGGGCCCGAAAGCTTCACGCCAGATGGCAACTTCATTTTGGGCGCGGCACCGGAGCTGAAGAACTTCTATGTGGGCGCGGGCTTCAACGCGTTCGGCATCGCGTCTGGTGGCGGTGCCGGCTGGGTGCTGGCGGAATGGGCGGCGAAGGGCGAAGCGCCAATGGACCTGTGGGTGGTCGACATCCGCCGCTTCTCCGACCTCCACAAGGACCGCGACTGGACCTGCACACGGACACTTGAAGCCTATGGCAAGCACTACACCATCGGCTTCCCGCATGAGGAATATGCAAGTGGCCGTCCGCGTATCGTCTCGCCGCTTTATGACAGGCTGAAGAATCTCAATGCCTGCTTCGGCTCCAAGCTGGGTTGGGAGCGGCCCAACTGGTTTGCGCCTGAGGGAACGGAGCCGCGAGACATCTATTCCATGGGCCGCCAGAACTGGTTCGATGCGGTAGGAGAAGAACACAAGGCGGTTCGTGAACGGGCAGGGGTGTTCGACCAGTCCTCCTTCGCCAAGTATGAGATGAAGGGGCGCGACGCCGCCGAAGCGCTTCAATTCATTTCGGCCAACAACGTGGCGCGCGGGCTGGGGCGGCTCACCTACACGCAAATGCTCAACACCCGTGGTGGCATCGAATGCGACCTCACCATTGCCCAGCTTGCGGACGATCATTTCTATATCGTGACCGGCACCGGATTCCGCACGCATGATTTCGGGTGGATCGCCGACCATGTGAAACCGGGCCTTGATGCAAAACTTGTCGACGTCACCGAAGACTGGGGCACACTTTCGCTGATGGGGCCAGCCTCGCGCAGCATTCTGGCCAAGGTGACGACTGCCGACATAAGCAACGCTGCTTTTTCGTTTGGCCATGTCCGTTCCATCGCCATTGCAGGGACAGAAGTCCGGGCGCTTCGCGTCACTTATGTCGGTGAACTCGGCTGGGAACTCCATGCGCCCATCAACGCCATCGGCAATGTCTTCGATGCGCTGATGGTGGCGGGCGGCACGCAGGGGCTCGTGCCCACCGGTTACCGCGCGCTGGAAGCCCTGCGGCTGGAAAAAGGATACCGCGCCTGGGGGTCTGACATCACCCCCAACGACACGCCCTTTCACGCAGGCCTCGGCTGGGCCGTGAAGCTCAAGTCAAACCAGGATTTCATTGGCCGCGCGGCCTGCGAGAAGGTGTTGTCGCAGCCATTGACGAAGATGCTGGCCTGTTTCACTACCGAGCGCGACGACGTGGTGCTCGTCGGCCGCGAAACGATCCTGCGCAACGGGGAGTTTGCTGGTTATCTCACCAGCGGAGGATATGGCTACACGGTGGGAAAACCGATCGGATATGGTTATGTGCGCAATGCCGCCGGTGTCACGGCGGATTATTTGCGCTCCGGCACCTATGAACTCGTGGTGGCGAAGGACGTGGTAAAGGCGAATGTCCACCTTGAGCCGCTTTATGATCCCACCAACGCGCGGGTGAAGTCGTGAATTTCCGGGCGGACAGGCACGTCCACATCCTCGTCATCGGCGGCGGTGCAATCGGCACCTCGCTTGCCTATCATCTGGCCCGCGATGGTGCGCGGGACGTGCTGCTTGTCGAGAAGGCGCAGCTCACCCATGGCTGCACATGGCACGCGGCGGGCCTCGTCGGGCAGTTGCGCGGCAAGAAGAACCTCACGCGCCTGATGCAGAATTCGGTCGCCGTGTTCGACAGGCTGGAAAAGGAAACCGATCAGGCGATCTCCTGGAAGAAGGTGGGTTCGCTCAGACTCGCGGGCTCTCCCGCCCGCTGGAGCGAAATCAGGCGCTCGATGGGGCAGGCCAAGAGCTTTGGGGTTGAATGCCACTCACTCTCGGCGGACGAAGCCAAGAAGCACTTTCCATATATCACCACGGACGGCATCGAAGGGGCGGCCTTCATTCCGGGCGATGGGTACATCGATCCCTATTCGCTCACCATGGCCTATGCCAAGGGCGCGCGCATGAACTGCGCGCGGATCGAGGAGGGCGTGTGCGTCGAGGAGATCGTTCACGAGAATGGCCGCGTTGCGGGCGTCGTTACCAATGGCGGTTCCATCGCCTGTGACATCCTCGTCAGCTGCGCCGGTTTATGGGCCAAGCGCGTGGGCCGCATGGCAGGGCTTGAACTCGCCGCAGGCATCGTCGAGCATCAGTATTTCCTGACTGAAAAGAAACTCTCCTTCGATCCAGGCCTCACCACGCTGCGTGACCCCGACAACAACTTCTACCTCAAGCCCGACACCGGCTCCTTTGCCATCGGCGGCTGGGAGGATGGGTCAAAGGGTTTCCATCGTGGGCTTCCGCCATTTTCCTTTGGCCGCGAATTGCTGGAGTCCAATCTCGAGCGGCTGGAGCGCTTTGCGCTTCCCGCTTCGACCCGGCTGCCGGTGCTGAACGAGATCGGCATCCAGACCATCATCAATGGCCCCATTCCCGTCTCAGCCGATGGCGAACCCATCATGGGTCTGGCGCCGGGTTTCGAGAACCTGTTCGTGGCATGCGGCTTCACCGCGGGGATTGCCGCATCGGGCGGTGCCGGCCTCGCCATGTCAAACCTCATCCTGCACGGCGATGCGGGCATGGACCTTTGGCCCTTCGACGTCCGCCGCTTTTCTGCGTTGCAGGCGCAGCCGCTCTATCTCGAGGACCGCGCCATCGAGGCCTATGCGGCCTATTACAAGATCCATTGGCCGGGCGAGGAGGCACAGGCCGGGCGCGGGCTTCGGATGTCGCCGGTGCATTCGCGGCTTAAGAAGGCGGGTGCCGTTTTCGGCTCGAAGATGGGGTGGGAACGTCCCAACCATTTCGTGCCCGATGGTGTTGATCGGGGCGATTATCCGTCCTTCGAAGGCAAGCCCGGATGGTTCGATCATGTCGCCAATGAGCACCGCGCCATTCGCGAGCGGGTGGCCATCATCGACCAGACATCTTTTTCCAAGTTCGAGATTTCAGGGCAGGGCGCCGAGGCCGCGATGCAGCGCATTTGCGCGAACGACATCGGCGGTGAACCCGGAAAGGCCATTTACACCCAGCTGTGCAACGCGCGTGGCGGCATCGAGGCCGATGTGACGATCGTTCATGATGCGCCGGATCATTTCTATTTGGTCACCGGTTCGGGATTCGGGGTGCGAGACTCCGGATGGGTCGCCCGGCATCTTCCCCCGACCGTATCGATAAGAGACGTGACCAACAGCTTTGCGGTGCTGAACGTGTGTGGACCGCATGCCCGCGAGGTTCTCCAGGCCTTGAGCGACGATGACCTGTCGAATGCCGCATTTCCATTTCTGGCGGCGAGATGGATCGATCTGGTTTATGCCAGGGTGCTGGCCGTACGCATCGGCTATGTGGGGGAACTCGGTTATGAGCTCTATATTCCACAGGAATTTGCGCCGCGGCTGTACGACTTCATCAACGGCGAGGGCCGCCGCTTCGATATCGTGAATGCCGGATACCGCGCGATTGATTCATGCCGGATGGAAAAGGGCTACCTCTATTGGTCAGGCGACATCACGCCCGACTACAATCCCTATGAAGCAGGGCTTGGTTTTGCCGTGGCACTCGACAAGGGTGATTTCATCGGCCGCGAGGCCTTGCAGCGGATCAAGACGGAAGGCGTAACCCACAAGCTCTGTTCCTTTACCATCGACGGCTTCGCCCCCCTCCATGGCGGCGAGGCCATCATTCTCGATGGAAAGGTCGTGGGCTCCACATCGAGCGTGGGTTTCGGCCACACGCTTCAGAAGTCCATTGCCTTCGGATATCTCCCAATCGATGCAGCAGAGCAGAAGAGCTTCACCATCGAGGCGTTCGGCAAGGGATATGCGGCAACGCGGGGCCCGCGCTGTCTTTATGATGCAAAGATGGAACGGCTGAGGAGCTGACCTTGGAAAGCGAAGACATCGAACAGGCGCGTGAAGCGCTCCGCCACATCCAGATGTTCTGGCATCTGGACGAAACCGAAATCGACGTCACGCGGCTGGGCGGTCTCACCAATCTGGTGTTCCGGGTCGACCACGGCGGCGAGCAATATGTGTTGCGCCTGCCGGGGAAAGGCACAGAGGAATACATCAACCGCGCCAACGAGGCACAGGCCGCGAAGGAAGCAGCCCGCGCCGGCGTCAGTCCGGGTGTTGTGTATGTCGATGTGGCGAAGGGCATATTGGTGACCCACCTGATCGACCGCGCCGTCACCATGTCGGCCGCCAATTTCAAGTCCATCGCAGGCGCTCCGGCACGGGCGGGCGAGGTTTTCCGCAGGCTACATTCCTCCGATGCGAAGTTCAGTTTCCGCTTCGAGCTTTTCGCCATGATCGACGAATACCTCAAGGTTCTCGCGACGAAGGACATCGAACTTCCCGCCGGCTACCATGATGTCGTGAAGGACGCCGAGTCAGTCCGAGCGGCGCTGAATGCGCATCCGCTGCCACTGGTGGCCTGCCACTGCGATCCGCTTTGCGAGAACTTCCTCGATACGGGCAAGCGCATGTGGCTGGTCGACTGGGAATATTCCGGCATGAACGACCCCATGTGGGACCTGGGCGACCTTTGTGTCGAAGGGGAGTTCTCAGCCGGCCAGGAGGAGGAGATGATCCGCGCCTATTTCGGCGGCGAGCCATCGGCAACGGACCGCGGCCGCATCGTCATCTACAAGGCGATGTGCGACCTGCTCTGGACGCTTTGGGGATTGATCCAGCACGCCAACCAGAACCCGGTCGACGATTTCTGGGCCTATGCGACGAACCGCTTCGAGCGCTGCAAGGCGCTGATGGCGTCACCCGAATTCTCGAAACACGTGGCCGCCGTCGCAAAGGGTTGAGCTACTGCTCGTCCTTGTAGAGGGCGAGAAGGGCTGGATTGAGCACCCGTATCTTGCGGTAACCGAGTTCGATGGCCCCTTGCGCCGTGAGGTCGTTGAGGCAGGGCCGCAAGGTGGCGCGCGCCACGCCGAGAAGTTTCGCCAGATCGTCCTGCGTGAGGTCGGCTTCGGACCGGCCCTCTGTGAGCTTGAGAAGTCTCCGGCAGACGCGCGCACGAACAGTAAGCGCAAGTGTTTCGGAGAGCAGGGTGATCGCATTGGTGAGGTTGATGGCACACAGCTTGTAGAAAGACAAAAGGTGCTTCGGCTGCTCTGCGACCAGAGCTTCAAGGGCGCGTGAGGGCAGATGGAGAATGCGGCTTTCCACGGCGGCCATAAGGCTGATTGTTCTGGGACTCGCAGAGAACCCGGCCTGCTCGCCGACCCAGAAACCGGGCTCAGCACGATAGATCACCACCGGCTCTCCACCCACCAGGGGAAATGTGATCTCCAGCCCGCCGGATGCCAGCCCATAAACGCCGTCTGCAGCATCTCCAGCCATGTAAACGAACTGGCCAGCGCGATAGTGCTGCCACCGCCCGACGCGCGCCGCCCAGTTCTTGAAGTCCTCCGGCTGTTCGGACAACCAGCCGGTGGCATCAAGAGGTGCCAGCTGCAATTGTTTGTGCGTTGGATTGTTCAATACTGGCCAAACTCCACAGTTTGAACAAGCTATATCATGGAAGTTGCTATTTGTCCCGCTGGAGGAACGCGACGGGAAACCTGTGACCAACAACAGAAAAGCTCGACAAACTCGACGGCACGTGCGCTGATCGGAACCGGCAGGCGACGGCGATTGCCGGGTATGCTGTCGACACGCGTGATCAACTGCGATCTTGAAATCAATGGAGAAACATTTTGAAAAAGATGAGCCTCGCGAAAAGCCTCACGCTGTTCGCCGCCTGTCTGCTTGCGGCGGGAGTGACAGCCACTGGGGCGGCTTTGGCCCAAACGAAGAAGCCGAACATTCTCGTCATCTGGGGCGACGACATCGGCGGCTTCAACATCAGCGCCTACAATCGCGGCATGATGGGCTACAAGACGCCCAACATTGACTCGATCGCGGAGCAGGGCGCGCTCTTCACCGACTGGTACGGCCAGCAGAGCTGCACAGCCGGCCGTGCCGCCTTCATCACGGGCCAGTCGCCGATCCGCTCCGGCCTTACCAAGGTCGGCCTGCCGGGGGCTCCCGAGGGCATGAAGATCGAGGATCCGACGATTGCTACGCTGTTAAAAGAGCAGGGCTACGTCACTGGCCAGTTCGGTAAGAACCATCTTGGCGACCGCGACGAGATGCTGCCGACCAACAACGGTTTCGACGAGTTCTTCGGCAATCTCTATCACCTCAACGCCGAAGAAGAGCCTGAGAACCCCGATTATCCGAAGTCGCCCGAATTCAAGAAGATGTTCGGTCCGCGCGGCGTCATGCACTCCTGGGCTCTGCCCGATGGTACCCAGAAGATCGAAGATACAGGTCCGCTCACCAGGAAGCGCATGGAAACGGTGGACGACGAAGTCACAACCGCGGCCTTGGGCTTCATCGACAAGGCCTACAAGGACGACAAGCCCTTCTTCGTGTGGTGGAACTCCACCCGCATGCATGTCTTCACCCATCTGAAGGCAGAGTCGGAAGGCAAAACCGGCCTGGGTATCTATGCCGACGGCATGGCCGAGCATGATGGCCACGTCGGGCAGTTGCTCGCCAAGCTGAAGGAGCTTGGCATCGAGGACAACACCATCATCATGTACTCGACCGACAACGGCGCCGAGACCTTCACATGGCCCGATGGCGGAACCACGATGTTCCGCGGCGAGAAGAACACCAATTGGGAAGGTGGCTACCGCGTTCCGACCGTCATCAAGTGGCCGGGCGTGATCAAGCCGGGCACCGTCGTCAATGACATCGCCGCGCATGAGGACATGCTGGCGACCCTGGTGGCAGCAGGTGGTAACTCGAATGCCAAGGAAGAACTCCTCAAGGGCAAGAAGATCGGCAACCGCGACTACAAGGTCCATCTCGACGGCTATGACCTTGGTCCGGCCCTGCAGGGCAAGTCCGAATGGCCCCGCAAGGAGTTCATCTACTGGACCGATGACGGCAGCGTCGCGGCCCTTCGCTATGGCAACTGGAAGGTGACCTTCCTGAAGCAGGATGCCGAAGGCCTTCGCGTCTGGCAGGAGCCTTTCACGGAACTTCGCGCACCGCTCCTCACCAACCTCCGCATGGACCCGTTCGAGCGGGCCGAGCATGAGAATGCGATGGGCTATCAGCGCTGGTACATGGACCGCATGTTCCTGATCGCTCCGGCTGCAGCCTATGTCGGCCAGTGGCTGCAGAGTTTCAAGGAGTTCCCGCCACGCCAGAAGCCGGGCAGCTTCAACCTGGAGCGCGTGATGGAAACAGTCATGAAGCCGGGCAACAACTGATAACGTGATGCAAGTCAGGCCGGGGCCTATGGTCCCGGCCTTTCGGATTACCGCCCAACCCGTTCCGGAGAATTGATCATGGCCGACATATCCCGGCGCGAGGCCCTGCGCCTTGCACTTGCAGCCACCGCCACGCTGGCGGTCACCCGGCTTGCATCGGCAAATGGCGCTGTCCCGCTGCCCTCGTGGAAAGATGGCCCCGCTCTCAAACGCATCGTCGACTTCGTGACGGCCACCACAACCGAAGGCGGCCCCGACTATGTGGCGCCTGCGGATCGAATTGCCGTGTTCGACAATGACGGAACGCTGTGGTGCGAGAACCCCATCTACTTCCAGGCCGCATTTGCCTTCGACCGCATCAAGATGATGGCGCCGGACCATCCTGAATGGAAAGACCAAGAGCCCTACAAGAGCCTGCTCTCAGGCGACATGAGGGGCCTGATGGCGCAAGGCGAACATGGCCTGCTCGAGATCGTCATGGAAACTCATGCCGGGATGAGCGTCGACGCATTTCAGGCGATCGTGGCTGAATGGCTGAAGACAGCGCGGCACCCGCGTTTCGACAGGCCTTATGACTCGCTGGTCTATCAGCCCATGCTGGAACTCCTGGCTTACATGCGTGCCAATGGCTACCAGACCTGGATCGTGTCGGGCGGCGGCATCGAATTCATGCGCACTTTCGCGGAGCGTACCTATGGCATCCCGCCGGAGCAGCTGATCGGCTCCAGCATCGTTACAAAATTCGAGATATTGGACGGCAAGCCGGAATTGATGCGCCTGCCCAAGATCGACTTCATCGACGACAAGGACGGCAAGCCGGTGGGCATCAACAAGTTCATCGGCAAGCGCCCTGTCTTCGCGGCCGGAAATTCAGATGGCGACCTGCAGATGCTGCAGTGGACGACATCAGGAACAGGCCCGCGCTTCGGCATGATCGTCCATCACACGGACGCCGAGCGTGAGTACGCATACGACCGTGACTCTCACATCGGCCAGCTGGACAAGGCATTGGACGCGGCGCCTGCGGCAGGCTGGCTGGTGGTGGACATGAAAAGCGATTGGCTTGAGGTCTTCCCGAAGGCGTGATCAACTCTCGGCACTTGGAGGAGAGGCCCCGGCGGGCTAGCGTCCCTGTATGACGAGATTCTCGATCACGGCCTGGTTCGCGGCGGCGTTTCTCGTCTTGTGCGGAGCCGCGTCGGCGCATGCCGAACCGCAGTCTTTCGCCGGCAGCGCGGCCTGTGCCGAATGCCACGCGGCGGAAACTGAAGCCTGGACGAAGTCTGACCATGGCTGGGCGCTGCGGGAACCTTCACCTGAGAATGTGCTCGGTGATTTCAGTGGTATTACCTTCACCAACAAGGACGTAACCTCACGCTTCTTTCAGCGCGACGGGCGCTACTTCGTCGAGACCGATGGCAAGGACGGCAAGCTGAAGGAATTCGAGGTCAGGTACGCTGTGGGCGTGCGGCCGCTTCAGCAATATCTGGTGGAGACCGAAGGGGGGCGCCTGCAGGCTCTCGACACGGCCTGGGATACTGAAAACCGCCGTTGGTATCACCTTTATCCGAATGACGATGTCGCCGCTAGAAACGGCATGCACTGGACCGGCAGCTACAAGAATTGGCAGGCCCGCTGCGCCGACTGTCATCAGACCGGTTTTGACAAGGGCCTCGATGCCGCATCGCAAAGTTACAAGAGCCATTGGTCGGAACTCACGGTGAGTTGCGAATCCTGCCACGGCCCGGCAAGCGATCACGTCGCAGCAGCCCGCAAGACCAAGGACGGTTCGTCGACTCAGCTGCCGAAGTCCCTGATGAAGCTCGGCCCCAGCCAGCAGGCGAACGAGCTTGCCGCATGCGGTCCCTGCCATTCACGGCGCGAGGCCTTCTCGCAACAGAGCGCGCCCGTGGGTGCCACATTCGCCGACCATTACAATCTCATGCTGCTGCGGCCCAATCTTTACTTTGGTGATGGCCAGCAGCAGGACGAGGTCTTCATTCTCGGCTCGTTCCTGCAGTCGAAGATGAAGGCCAAGGGCGTCACCTGTTCCAACTGCCATGAGCCGCATGGCGGCAAGCTTGTGGCCGAGGGAAATGCGGTTTGTACCCAGTGCCACAGCGAGGCGGGCAACACCGAGTTCCCGAGCCTCGCGCGGCGTTCCTATGACACGCCGACCCACCATCACCACAAGGCGGACAGCGAGGCCGCGCAATGCGTCACCTGCCACATGCCGGACCGCGCCTACATGGTGACCGACAAGCGCCGCGACCATTTCTTCCGCATGCCCGATCCCTTGCAGTCAAAGGCGGCTGGCTCGCCTGATGCCTGCACCACTTGCCATACTGATAAGACCGCGGAGTGGGCCAATGCCGCCATTACCGGCTGGTTTCCGCAGCGAAACCATGACTGGCAGGATCGCTCAGCCTTCATCGCGTTCAACGGCGGCGATCGAACGGCTGCCACACTCGAGTCCCTCAAGACCTATGCGCTGAACCTCGATCGTCCCGCCATCGTCCGCGCCACAGCCGCCTCGCTTTTGGCAGATGCCGCTACGGATGCCATTGACGCGAGCCTCATGCCATTGCTGCAAGACCCCGACCCGCTGGTGCGCAACGCCGCCATCGGCCTTACCCGCTATGGCGACCCGGCCCGAAAGATCGAACTGGTGAAGCTGCTTCTCTCCGATCCCGTGCGGGCTGTCCGGCAAGCGGCGGCGGCTGAACTGGCAGCGTCCGACCGTTCTGCGTTGAACGAACAAGATCAAGCGGCTTTCGGCAAAGCCCTCAAGGAATACATGGACTCTCGCGCTGCCAACGCCGACATGCCAGAAGCTCATCTGGCGCTTGGTGGATTGGCGCTCAGCATGAGGCGCTGGAATGAGGCGGAAGCAGCCTTCAGCCGGGCAACCGACCTAGACCCGCAACTGGAACAGGCCTGGCTCACGCTCGCCCGGCTGAAATCGGCACTTGGAGACGAGCAGGGGGCGGAGGCCTACCTGCAGCAGGCCATGGGCTATCTGCCTTCCAGCATCGCGCTCCTGATCGAGCGCGGCAATCGGGAACAGCGGAAGGGCCAGGACGCCCGCGCCATCGGCTGGTATCGCCGCATCATCGCCATCGACCCTTCCAATGCCGAGGCCTGGCTGCGGATTGCGTCCTCAGCCCTTCGTGCCCGTGATATACCGCTTGCGCTGGAAGCCGCAGGCAAGGCCATGGAGCTTCAGCCGGACAACACCGATGGTTATGTTCTGGCCGCGATCGGTCACTACATTCAGGGCGATCGAGACAAGGCCAGGGACCTCGCCCTTCGCGCCCGCGCCATCAATCCCGGCATCCAACTGCCGCAGGAACTCGACGACCTCACCCGGTAGCGGGATCGCCGATCAGTACAATCCGCCAACGCGGGCCCGGAGGGTGACAAGGGCCAGAACCGTGTCGATGGTGGGTGTGGGGGTCGCCGTGATCCTGCCCAGTTCCTGGACCGACCCGATCAGCGCGTCGATTTCCATTGGCCGTCCCGCATCAAGATCCTGAAGCATGGACGTCCGATGCGCTCCGACTGCAGCGCCGCCGTCGATGCGGCGTTCGACGTCGATGGGAAATATGACGCCAAGTTTTTCAGCGATCTCCTGCGCCTCGATCATCATGCGGCGGGCGACGTCGCGGGTGCCCGGGTCGGTGCAGAGCACGTCGAGCGTCGCATGCGTGAGGGCCGAGATCGGGTTGAACGACAGGTTCCCCCACAGCTTCACCCAGATTTCATCCCGCAGCCGTGGCCGCACGGGGGTTTTCAGCCCTGCGGATTGCAGCGCTTGTGACAGCGCCACGGCACGGTCCGACTTCGACCCGTCTGGTTCACCAAGGGAAAAGCGATTTCCCTCGATGTGGTGGATGGTGCCGGGCGTGCTCACCTCCGCCGCCGGATAGACGACGCAGCCCAGCACGCGGTCAGGCCCGAAGCCGTCCCACTGCGCATTGCCGGGATCGACGCTGTGAAGCCTTGTGCCTTCGAGCGGCCCGCCGATCTTGTGGAAGTACCACCACGGCACGCCATTGACGCCGCTGACGATCGTTGTGTGTTCTCCGATCAGCGGCAGCATGGCGCCGACGACAGGTGGAACCGAGTGTGCCTTCAGCGTAACGATCACATAATCCTGGACGCCGAGCTCGGCCGGATCGGCACTGGCTCGGACAGTCACGCTCACAGGGTCTTTGCCCTCTTCAACGAGAGTAAGGCCTTTTGCCTGCATCGCCGCCAGATGCGGCCCACGCGCCACGAGGCTCACATCCGCCCCGGCTTGCGCCAGCTTTGCGCCCATGTAGCCGCCGATGGCGCCCGCGCCGAAGATGCAGATCTTCATTGCGCCGCGAGGCCAAGCTTCTCGGCGAGCCCGATGCGCTGCAGCTTGCCGGTAGCACCCTTGGGAATTTCATCGAGGATGATCACGCGGCGCGGCACCTTGAAATCCGCCATGCGGCTTGCCGCGAAATCGCGGATATCGCGTTCGGTCGCCGTATGGCCTTCTCGGAGCACCACGGCGGCGGCGACTTCCTCGCCAAGCTTCGGATGCGGCATGGCGAAGGCGACCACCTGCACGATTGCCGGATGGTCCAGCAGCACGCCATCGACTTCGAGCGGGCTGATCTTCTCGCCGCCGCGGTTGATGATTTCCTTCAGGCGTCCGGTGAGGCTCAGGTAGCCTTCATCGTCGAGCGCGCCCTGGTCGCCGGTGCGAAACCATCTTTCGCCCTCGGCCTCGAAGAAGCTCTTGGCGTTTGCATCCGGATTGCCTTCGTAGCCCGGTGTCACGTTGGGCCCGGAAATCACGATCTCGCCTGTACCGTCGACCAGGCGGTTCTCGACCTCATGCGCGATCCGCACCTTTGGGCCTGCGGCAAGCCCGACCGATCCCGGCTTCTGTGCGCGCGGCGGCAGCGGATTGCTTGCCATCTGGTGGGTGGCTTCCGTCATGCCGTAGGCCTCGATCACCGGGGCCTTGAACGCGTCGACCAGAGCCAGCATCACCTGTGCGGGAAGCGATGCCGAGGACGACCTGATGAACCGCAAGGGCACCGCATCGATCACATCCTGGTTGCGGGCCGCGCGGCTGAGGATTGCCTGATGCATGGTCGGCACAGCCGTATACCACGTCGGCTGCGCGTCCTTCATCCAGCCAAAGAATTTCAGGGCGTCGAAGCCGGGCGCGCACCAGATCGATGCTCCGGCGGCGAGCGAGGACGTCACCGCCGCGATCAACCCGTGAATGTGAAACAGCGGCATCACATTGAGGCAGCGGTCCGCAGGGGTGAGCGCCAGTGAAGCGCCGATGTTGCATGCCGATGCCACGAGGTTCCGCTGCAGCAGAGGCACGATCTTGGGCCGCGATGTGGTGCCAGACGTGTGGAGGATCAAGGCGACGTCATCAGGGCCTGGCGCCGCAGTACTGGATGCCTGGGCAGAGGGACCGGAAAGACTGAATTGTCCGGCAAGAAAATCGGGCCGTGTTTCAACACGCAGCACGGGGATACCACCTGACTCGGCGGCCACAACGGCAGGGCCTTCATATCCCGCCATGACGACCAGCGCCTTGGCCTTCAGGTCTTCAAGGTAGAAGGAATACTCCTCCAGCCTGTAGGAAGGGTTCAGTGGTGCCGTCACCGCGGCTTGTGCGATAGTGATGAAGGCCGTCGCCATCTCCGGGCCGTTCGGCAGTACGATGGCAACCCTGTCGCCGGCGCCAATGCCGAAACTGTGCAGTTGTTCGACAACACGTGCTGCCAGTTCACGCAAGGCCCCGTAAGTCAGCCATGCGCGGCCCGGCGCACCGATTGCAAATGAGTTGGCATCCGTACCGGCCAAAAGCCCCGCGAGTGTCGCAGTCATGTCGTCATCTCTTTCGATGTTTGTGAGCCCGAACCTATCGCGACGCAGCGTAATAGGAAACCTTGCGTTCGAGATGGGCCAGGAATTCGGAAATCGTGAAGGCCAGCCCAAACAGCACGATCAGCACCGCCCAGAATTGGGCCATCAGGAAGTTGCTGGCATAAAGTTCGAACAACGCGCCGAAGCCGACGATCGAGATCAGCAACTGTCCGATGATGACGCCCTTCACCGCGCGGATAACGCCAATTCGGACGCCGCCGAGGATTTCCGGCAATGCCGCCCAGAAATAGATCTTGAAGAAGGCGTCCATGGGTGAGGCGCCGAAGCTGCGGCCCATTTCGACGAGCGACCGGTTGATCTGCAGCACGCCCGCCCGCGCATTGAGGATGATGATCCAGATCGCGAAGAGAGTCGTCGTGATGACGATGGTCTTGGTGCCAAACCCGAACAGCACCATGAGGACGGGGACCAGCGCGGTGAGCGGCGCCGACAGGAAGATATTGACCCAGGGAAGCAGCAACTCGTCGATCAGTCGGTTCTTTCCCATGAGGATACCAACGGGAATGCCGATGACGATGGAAAACGCAACGCCAATCCAGAAGGCATAGGCTGTGGTACCCAGCGCGTTGAGAAATGCGGGCGTGGGAAGCAGTTTGAAGAGCGTCATGATGACGGTCGAAAACGGCGGCACGAAGAAGGTGAGCTTCAACTGCCCGACGATCTCCCACAACGCTGCCCAGATGAGCAGCGATGACATGGCGGGAAGCCTCATTCCAAAAAGCGTCATGCCACCCGTCACTCCACGTAGCTGCGCAGCGAGGCCCAGATCTCGTCCACGATATCGAGATACTCAGGGTCACGGCGGATATTGTTCACGCCCTTGCCCCTGAAGCTCGACGGGCGGATGATCTCGGAAACGCGGCTCGGGCGCGGCAAGAGGATCGCGATCTGGTCGGAGACATAGACCGCCTCCTCGATTGAGTGCGTGACGAAGATGAAGGTCTTCTTTTCGTTGGCGACGAGCGACAGGAGGTCTTCCTGGAACTTCCGCCGCGTCTGCTCGTCAACAGCGGAGAACGGCTCGTCCAGCAGCAGCACCTGTGCATCGACCGAGAGGGCGCGCGCAAGGCCGACGCGCTGGCGCATGCCGCCCGAAAGCTGGTGCGGATACTTTTTCTCGAAACCTGCAAGGCCCACTTCACGAATGTATTTCTCAGCTATCGCCTCACGCTCCGACTTGGCAACACCGCGCAGTTCGAGCCCGAAGGCCACGTTGCGCATCACGTTCGCCCACGGGAGCAGGGCGAAGTCCTGAAACACGAAGGCGCGGTCCGGGCCGGGCGCGGTGACCGTCTTGCCGTTGACAATCACTTCGCCCGATGACGGCTTCAGAAGCCCCGCGATGATTTTCAGCAGCGTGGTCTTTCCGCAGCCCGATGGCCCCAGCAGCGAGGTCAGTTCGCCGCGCGGAAACTCCAGCGACAGGTTCTTGAGCGCTTCCACTTCCTGATAGGACTTGGACACGTTCTTGACCGAGACCGCGCTGTCGGCGGCAGGCGCCACGATCTGCGGTCCGGCCGGTTTAATCTGAGACATAGCCACGGTTGTTTCCTTCAAACAGGACATTTTCAAGCTTCTCCAGAAGGTTCAGGAACAGAACCGCAAGGAGGATGATGGAAAAGATCGCCGCATACATGCTGGGATAATCGGCAATCGAACGGCTGTAGGTGATGATGTCGCCAACGCCCGTCGGCGTGATCTTCAGTTCCGACAGGATCGCGCCGATAAAGCCCGCCGATACGCCGAGGCGAAGGCCCGAGAAGATGATGGGCGAAGCTGCGGGCAGAATGATCTTCAGCAGCACGTCGCGGTCCTTCGCCATGAAGGAGGTCGCCATTTCCTTCATCGAGGCCGGCGTGTTGCGGACAGCACCTGCGGTGTTCAGCACGATCACCGGCATCGCCATGATGCAGACGACGAATACCTTGGATGTGAGCCCGATGCCGTAGACCATCACGAGGATGGGAATGAGTGCGGCAAGTGGTGCGGCCTGCATGACGACGAAAATGGGAGAAAACAGCCAGTCGAAACGCGCGCTGAGCCCGATCCACAGGCCGAGGCCAATTCCTGCAACGGCGGAGATTGCGAGCCCGACTGCAAGAGGCCGAAGTGTTTCACCGTAAGCCACGAAAATGGAGCCATCGAAAACCATCCGGGCCAATGACATCATGGAGTCGCTGAAGGTCGGAAAGGCATAGCTCACGGGAATGCGGCCCGCGATTTCCCATGCCCCGAAGACGATCACTGCCGACAGCAATTTCAGAAGCAGCGAGCGGTGTTTCATCAATGCCGATCCGGTTGTCCTGTTGAAAAGATGGGAATCTGCCGGCCGGTTGTCCGGCCGGCAGTTCAAAGCCTGTGCTGGATTACTTCATCGCCGCGTCGAGCGGAGCAAAGTACCAGAAGTCTTCGATGTTCAATGTGGCCGGATCGCCTTCAAGCTGGCCAGCACCGGTGTACCATTCCATGTCGGCCTTCGCTGCCTCACGGCCACCGCCGTTCGGATCGTAGAGACCGCCTTCGACCGCATCCTTGTAGAAGCCGTCGAGTTCGGCGAGCACTTCCTCGGGGAGCTGGCCGATGGGGCCATCAGCCTTGGTCTCTTTCCGGATGATGGTCGGGTCCTTCATCATGTCGGTCCACGTGCTGTGCAGCGCATCGACAAAAATGTTGACCGCCTTCTCGTTGTTCTGGATCCAGTTCAGGTTGGCGAAGAGCGCTTCATCGCTCGCCTTCACTTCGAACATCGGCAACGCATGGAACTTGTCGCCCGCCTGCGCCACGATCTTGTTCTTGTTCGACAGGTCAAGAATCGTTGCCTTCGCCTGTCCGGCGATCATGGCCACGACGCGGTTGTTCGAACCCGGCACATAGGAGCGGTCGCCGAACTTGATGCCTGCGCGCTGCTCGATGACGTTGGCGATCGAATCCGTGCCGCCGCCGCGCGAGTGCAGCATGATCGGCTGGCCGTTCAGGTCCTCGAGCTTGGTGAATTCCTTGGTGGTGACCGGGAAGAACACCAGACGCGAAAGCTGGAAGATGATGCGGAGCGGCGCCTTGGAGCGCTGCATCGCCGCATAGGGCGTTCCGAACGCGATATCCATGTCGCCGCTCAGCACGGCCTGAATGGCCAGTTCCTCGTCGGCGAATGCCGTCCATTCATAGTCGAGGCCATTGGCCTTGGCCCGCTCGAGTGCCACGAAGAACGCCGCGGTTTCATCCGATGGCGGCTCTGCCAGCGCAATGCGGATCTTGTCGGCATAGGCCGTCGATACCATCATTCCGGTTGCAAGCACCAGGCCTGCAAGTTTCTTGACGAAGTAGTTCATGACTCAACCTCCCTGAGTTTTTGCGTGACGTTCGATAGTCTCCCGTGCGGGGCGTTCGCCTTCTTCTGCAACGGGCCGGCGCTGTTCAACCCTCTCCAAAAAGTCTTTGCGATACGGAGCGCAGGTGTCCCCGCATCGATTCGTAAGCTGCCACCGGATCGCGGTTGGCAATCGCCGCCGCAATCGCATCATGTTCGGCGAAGCTCGAATGGTCGGGCGAGGGCTGGGCGCTGCGCCGGGTCACGTTGCCCCAGGCAACCGCGCGACGAACGCCGTTCAACTGGTCGAACAGCGTCAGCAGCAAAAGATTGTCGCTCGCCTCCGCCACCGTGCGGTGGAAGATATCATCCTGGATTTCATATTCCCGCCAGGTCGCCGCCGCCTTCGAGCGTTCGAGCGCGCGTTGCATTCGCATCTGCGTATCGCCCGATGCATTGACCGCCGCTTCCCGCGCGATGGCAGGCTCGATCGCCATGCGGGCCCGCATCATGCGGAAGGGCGTAAGTTGACGGCCAAGCTCGACGGTCGCGTTGCTGGGCGCTTGCGGGCTGCCATCGGCAATGAAGGTACCTTTGCCCACATGCCGCCAGATCACCCCGTCGCGTTCAAGCGCGCCAAGGGCCTTCCGAAGCGTTGCGCGAGTCATGCCGAGCTCGTCGGTCAAGTGACGCTCAGGCGGCAACCGGACGCCCTGCGTGAAACCGCCGTCAGCAATGTAGCTGCGGAGCCGCGCTACCGGATCGGAATTGCCGTTCATCTGTATTGACATCAGGCATTGGTCTCAAATTGGTTGACCAATTCATGACATGGTTCCGTTCGTTTCTCAATAAAATAATGAACCAATCTATGATTGATCGCCGATGCCATCATGATACTCGTATTGGCAGGGATTGATTTTGCCGTCCTGCCTGCTATAGGCTCCGGTGTCATCATTCTTGCCAAGAGGTGTTACATGGCCGACTTCGTGATTCCTGCGCCGCCCGTCCCCTCCATTCCAGTTAGCGGCGGGGGCGCGTTCCCGGTTCGCCGTGTCTACTGCATCGGGCGCAACTATGCGGCCCACGCGGTCGAGATGGGACATGATCCGGATCGCGAGTCGCCCTTCTTCTTCCAGAAGAATCCGAACAACCTCGATTCGTCGGGCGAGTTTCCCTATCCGCCGCATTCCTCGGATGTTCATCACGAAGTCGAACTCGTCGTCGCGCTGAAGTCGGGCGGCACGAACATTCCCGTAGACAAGGCGCTCGATCACGTCTGGGGCTATGCGGTGGCGCTCGACATGACCAGGCGCGACCTGCAGGGCGAAGCCAAGAAGCAGGGCCGCCCGTGGGAAATCGGCAAGGCCTTCGAACGCTCGGGCCCTGTCGGTCCCTTGCATCCCGCAACGAAAGTCGGCCACCCAACGGCCGGCCGCGTCGAGTTGAAGGTCAATGGCGCCCTCAAGCAGGAAGGCGACATGAACCAGATTATCTGGAAAGTGCCGGAAATGATTTCCTATCTCTCCGAATATTTCGAATTGCAGGCGGGCGACATCATCATGTCCGGAACGCCCTCGGGCGTCGGCCCGGTCGTCAAGGGCGACAAGATTGACGCCATGATCGAAGGCCTGGGCTCGCTCTCCGTCAAGGTCGTCTGACGCCCGGGCGTTCTGCCCTCCGCAACATTCCGCATTTATGGGTGGCGTGCTTCACGAGGCTCGCCATCCCCTCGCAGGCGTTAGCAATTTGTCGTGTGGACCTTGTCTGCACGGCCCGTTATGACGCGAGCGGCATCAAGGAAAGGCTCGGAAAATGACTGATCGTTCTGTCCCCGACATCATCTTCACCAAGGTCGACGAAGCGCCGCAGATCGCCTCCGCATCGCTGCTGCCGATCATCCGGGCCTTCACGGCCCCGGCGGGGATTTCGGTCGGTACCAAGGATATTTCGCTGGCAGGGCGCATCATCGCCGCCTTCCCCGAGAAGTTGACGGCAACACAGCGCCAGCCGGACGATCTGGCCGAACTCGGTGAACTGGTGAAAAGTCCCGCAGCGAACGTCATCAAGCTTCCGAACATTTCGGCGTCCGAACCGCAACTCATGGCCGCCATCAAGGAATTGCAATCACAAGGTTACGACATTCCGGACTATCCTGCGGACCCTGCCACTGCCGAAGAAAAGGAGATCCGCAGCCGCTACGACGCCATCAAGGGCTCTGCCGTCAATCCCGTCCTGCGCGAAGGCAATTCCGACCGGCGCGCCGCGATTGCGGTGAAGAACTATGCCAAGGCCAACCCGCATTCGATGGGCAAGTGGACGGCCGACAGCAAGACCTATGTCTCGACCATGTCCAGCGGCGATTTCCGCGCGAACGAAAAATCCGCAACGCTTGACCAAGCGCAGGCCGGTGCCGCCCGGATCGAACTGGTGAAGGCCGATGGTTCTGCCGTCGTGCTGAAATCTGGCGTGAACCTTCACGCCGGTACGGTTGTGGACACGACCTTCATGTCCGCGCGTACGCTGAGCCAGTTCCTGACCGAGCAGATCGAAGGCGCGAAACGCAACGGCGTGCTGTTCTCGATCCACCTGAAGGCCACGATGATGAAGGTGTCCGACCCCATCATCTTCGGCCATGCGGTCGCAGCCTTCTTGAAGCCCGTCTTCGAGAAGCATGGTGCGGCGCTTGAAAGGGCAGGGGTGAACCCGAATTCCGGCCTCGGCGCGCTGATGGACCAGGTTGCGACCATGCCTGAGCGCGCTGAAATCGAGGCCGACATCAAGGCCGTGATCGAAGCCCGGCCGCCGCTCTACATGGTGAACTCCGACAAGGGCATCACCAACCTCCATGTGCCATCAGACGTGATCGTCGATGCCTCGATGCCGGCCTTGATCCGCGCTGGCGGCAAGGGCTGGGGGCCGGACGGCAAGGCCGCCGACACCAACTGCGTGATCCCCGACAGTTCATACGCTTCGATCTACGATGAGGCGATCAGCTTCTTCAAGGCGAACGGCGCGTTCAATCCATCGACCGCCGGAACCGTCCAGAACATCGGCCTCATGGCGCAGAAGGCCGAGGAATACGGCTCGCACCCGACGACCTTCGAAATCCCCGCGGATGGCACTGTCAGGCTTGTGCTGGCGAATGGCGACGTGCTGCACGAGCACAAGGTGTCGAAGGGCGACATCTGGCGCGCGGCCACCACGCGCAAGGCGCCCATCGAGGATTGGGTGAAGCTTGCCATCGAGCGCCAGAAGGAAGAGGGCTGCCAGGCCATCTTCTGGTTGGATGCAACGCGCCCGCATGACGCGGAACTGATCAAGTATGTGAAGCCGATCCTCGCTGCGGCGGGTGTAGCGGACAAGTTCCAGATTCTCGCCCCGCGAGAGGCCACGCGCCTTTCGCTCGAGACGATAACCCAGGGCAAAAACTCCATTGCCGTCTCTGGAAACGTGCTCCGCGACTATTTGACGGACCTCTTCCCGATCCTCGAGCTTGGAACATCCGCCAAGATGCTCTCGATCGTGAAGCTGATGAACGGCGGCGGCATGTTCGAGACCGGTGCCGGCGGCTCTGCGCCAAAGCACGTGCAGCAGCTGATGGAAGAAAACCATCTGCGCTGGGATTCGCTGGGCGAGTTCTGCGCGTTGGGGGAAAGCCTGAAGTTCCTCGCCAATGCCAAGGGCAATTCCAAGGCGCGGGTGCTGGGCAACGCTGTCGATGCGGCGACACAAGGTGTGCTCGACCACAACAAGTCGCCCGGCGCCAAGGTTGGCCAGACCGACAATCGCGACAGCCACTATTATTTCTCGATGTACTGGGCTGAGGCTCTCGCAGCACAGAAGGACGATGCCGAACTCGCGGCGCATTTCGCACCGATTGCCAAGGCGCTCGCGGAAAACGAGCAGAAGATCGCTGCTGAAATCTCCTCGGCGCAGGGAAAGCCCGCGGACCTTGGCGGATACTACCACACCGACCCTGCATTGACGGAAACCGTGATGCGGCCATCGCCAACTTTCGCGCGCATCATCGGCTGAAGTTGAAAGGTCATTGCATCTTCCATGGTGTGACCACAAACGCACACGGGGCTTGGTGTCAGGCATGAAAACTTGACACCAGGCGGCGATCGTTCGACAAATTGAATCTGACCGGCACAACCATCATGTTACCTGCATGATGGATACAACAGCACGAAACTGAATGCCGGTGCTTGAACGGAATGGGGATGCCAATGGCGCCAGTCGATTTTGTCAATGTCCGAAAGTCATTCGGCGCCACCCCCATCATCAAGGGCGTGAACATCGACATAGCCGATGGAGAATTCGTGATTCTCGTCGGGCCTTCGGGCTGCGGAAAGTCGACGTTGCTCCGCATGCTGGCAGGGCTTGAGAACATCACGGCTGGTGAAGTCCGCATTGGCGGAAAGGTCGTGAACAGGATGCCGCCGAAAGAGCGCGACATCGCCATGGTCTTCCAGAACTATGCGCTCTATCCGCATATGACGGTCGCCGAGAACATGGGCTTCTCGCTGCTGATGAATGGCGTTCCGAAATCCGAAATCGAATCGAGGGTGAAGCCAGCGGCTGAAATCCTCGGCCTCACCAAATTGCTCGACCGTTACCCGCGCCAGCTCTCTGGCGGCCAGCGTCAGCGCGTCGCCATGGGCCGCGCCATTGTCCGCAATCCGCAAGTGTTCCTCTTCGACGAGCCGCTTTCCAACCTCGATGCTAAGCTGCGCGTCCAGATGCGCGTGGAGATCAAGGAACTTCACCAGCGCCTGAAGACAACAACTGTCTACGTCACACACGATCAGATCGAAGCCATGACCATGGCCGACAAGATCGTGGTCATGCATGATGGCATCGTCGAACAGATCGGCGCGCCGCTCGATCTCTACGACCGGCCCAACAATCTGTTCGTCGCGGGATTCATCGGTTCCCCAGCGATGAACATGATCGAGGGGACCATTTCCCCAACTGACCCCAAGACCTTTCTCACGGCAGACGGAACCGCGCTGCCGCTCGCCAAGCCCGTCGATGCGGCGAAGGGCAAGGCACTGGTCTATGGCCTGCGGCCCGAACACGTGCGCTTCGACCCCGAGGGTATTCCGGCAACCGTCGTCGTTACCGAACCCACCGGCGCCGAGACGCTGGTGATCGCGCGCCTCGGCGGCAGTGATCTCACGCTGGTGTTCCATGAGCGCATTCACGTGAACCCCGGCGATATGCTGCGCATTGCGATTAACGAGGCGGCCGTCCATGTCTTCGACAAGGAGACGGGACAGCGACTTTAGGCTCAAACTCAAGCCACCGGTGCTGCCACGGGATGGCGCCGGACGGACAACTCGCAACTTCCCGGAAACGCTTAGGAGGAAAGCAATGAAAATCAACAGACGCGATCTGCTTGCGGTGTCGGCCGCAGGACTTGCAGCTACAGCCGGACTCGGGCTCGGCGGAAGCAACCCGGCCTTCGCGCAGGAGCCAAGCTATACGCCAGAAGAAGGCGCCAGCCTTCGTCTTCTGCGCTGGTCGCCCTTTGTCCAGGGCGATGAAGATGCCTGGCTTGCCAACACCAAGAAGTTCACCGAGGCGACCGGCGTCGAAGTCCGCGTCGACAAGGAAAGCTGGGAAGACATCCGCCCGAAGTCGGCCGTGGCCGCGAACGTCGGATCCGGCCCCGACATGGTTCTCTGCTGGTTCGACGACCCGCACCAATATCCCGACAAGCTGGTCGACCTGACGGACCTTGGCACCTATCTCGATGGCAAGTACGGCGGCTTCTATGAAGGCCTCAAGGGCTATGCCACGCGTGGCGACAAGTACATCGCCTTGCCGCTGGCCGCCATCGGCAACGCCATCTGCTATCGCCAGAGCCATATCGAGGCGGCGGGCTTCAAGGAATTCCCGAAGGACACCGCAGGCTTCCTTGAACTCTGCAAGGCGATGCAGGCCAAGGGCACACCGGCTGGCTTCGCGCATGGCAAGGCCGTGGGCGACGGCAACAACTACGCTCACTGGCTGCTGTGGAGCCATGGTGGCAAAATGGTGGACGAGAACGGCGTCGTGGCCATCAACAGCCCCGAAACGCTCGCGGCTTTGAACTACGCCAAGGCGCTCTACGACACCTTCATTCCGGGCACGGAAAGCTGGCTTGACATCAACAACAACCGCGCCTTCCTCGCGGGTCAGGTGTCGCTGACGGCCAACGGCGTTTCGCTCTACTACGCCGCCAAGAAGGACGAGAAGCTGAAGGACATGGTGGCCGATCTCCGCACCGTGAACTTCCCCGTCGGTCCCGTAGGTAAGAGCGTCGAACTGCATCAGACGACGCAGGCCATCGTGTTCAACCACACGAAGTTCCCCAACGCCTGCAAGGCCTATCTGAAGTTCATGTTCGAAGCCGAGCAGATGAACGCCTGGATCACCGGCTCCAGCGCCTATTGCTGCCAGCCGCTCAAGGCCTTCGCCGACAATCCCATCTGGACCGCAGACCCGCTGCATGCACCATATGCCGTTGCTTCGGCGACGCTCCAGCCGAACGGCTATGCCGGGCCGCTGGGCTATGCCTCTGCCGCCGTCATGGCCGACTATGTGGTGGTTGACATGTTCGCGTCCGTCGTCACGGGTGCCGCAACGCCTGAAGAGGCGATCACCCAGGCCGAGAAGCGCGCAAATCGCTACTACAAGGTCTGATCTCGCAACGCTGCGGGCCATTTGCTTCATGCGGGTGGCCCGCAACTTACTCAAGAGTTCGCTAAAGAGGCACGCGGCATGACCAGCTCATCCACCACCGCATCACCTGAGCGGTCAGGAACGATACTGTCGCGCTTCAACAACAACAGGAACGCGCTCGGCATCATCTTCATGCTGCCCGCCGCGATCTTCCTGATCGGCTTCCTCACCTATCCATTGGGGCTGGGCGTCTGGCTGGGCTTCACCGATACGCGGATTGGCCGCGCGGGCGATTTCATCGGCCTCGAGAACTATGCCTACCTGATGGACGATCAGGTGTTCTGGCTCTCGGTCTTCAACACCGTCGTCTACACCGTCGTCGCATCGATCCTGAAGTTCGTGCTCGGCCTCTGGCTGGCGCTGATCCTCAACGAGAAGCTCCCCTACAAATCATTCTTCCGCGCCATCGTGCTGCTGCCATGGGTGGTGCCTACGGTTCTCTCGGCGCTCGCCTTCTGGTGGATCTACGATGCGCAGTTTTCCATTCTCTCGTGGTCGCTGATGAAGCTCGGCCTGATCGACACCCCCATCAATTTCCTTGGCGATCCGCTCAACGCGCGCCTCTCCGTCATCGCCGCCAATGTCTGGCGCGGCATTCCCTTCGTGGCGATCTCGCTGCTTGCCGGATTGCAGACGATCCCCGTATCGCTGCAGGAAGCCGCCTCGCTCGATGGTGCCACGCCGTGGAAGCGTTTCCGCTATGTAACACTGCCAATGCTGACGCCCATCATCGCAGTGGTGATGACCTTCTCGGTGCTGTTCACCTTCACCGACTTCCAGCTGATCTACGTGCTGACCAAGGGCGGCCCGGTGAACGCAACACATCTCATGGCGACGCTGTCGTTCCAGCGCGGCATTCCCGGTGGTCAGCTTGGCGAAGGTGCTGCCATTGCCGTGTCGATGATCCCGTTCCTGCTCGCGGCAATCCTGTTCAGCTTCTTCGGGCTGCAGCGCCGCAAATGGCAACAGGGCGGACAGGACTGAGGGGGCACATCATGGTAAATCCATCAAAGACAATTACCCCTGACGAGTTCCACGACGAATCCGAAGGCATGAGCTACCTGAGCAACCTGCCGCGGCGGGTGGTGCTGATCTATCTGCCGCTCGCCATATTCGTCTTCGTGCTGCTGTTCCCGTTCTACTGGATGGCGATCACCGCGGTGAAGCCCAACTCGCAGCTCACCGATTACGAAAACTACAGCCCGTTCTGGGTGGTGGGCCCGACGCTGGAACATATCAAGTATCTGCTGTTCGAAACATCCTATCCGGGCTGGCTGTGGAATACGTTGCTGATCTCGACGGCCGCCACCTTCCTCTCGCTCTTTGCCTCGGTCTTCGCGGCCTACGCCATCGAGCGCGTGCGCTTCACGGGTGCCCGCACTTTCGGCCTGCTGATCTTCCTCGCCTATCTGGTGCCGCCATCGATCCTCTTCATTCCGCTGGCCTTCATCGTCTTCAATCTCGGCATCTACGATTCGAAGTTTGCACTCATCTTCACCTATCCCACCTTCCTCATTCCCTTCTGCACCTGGCTGCTGATGGGCTATTTCCGCTCGATCCCCTATGAGCTTGAGGAAAGCGCACTGGTCGACGGCGCCACCCGCTGGCAGATCCTGCGGCGGATCATCCTGCCGCTGGCCGTGCCGGGGCTGATTTCGGCCGGCATCTTCGCTTTCACGCTGTCGTGGAACGAGTTCATCTACGCGCTCACCTTCATCCAGTCGTCGGAGAACAAGACTGTGCCGGTGGGCGTTCTCACCGAACTGGTGCGCGGCGACATCTTCGAATGGGGGGCGCTGATGGCCGGGGCTCTATTTGGTTCGCTGCCCGTGGTGATCCTCTATTCGTTCTTCGTGGACTACTATGTCTCGTCCATGACGGGTGCCGTGAAGGAATGACCTGAGCCATCACTCCTGACGCGATGGACTTCTAGATCGCCCGCGCTCTGAGCAGGTCGTAAAACGCCTTGTGATGCTCATAGAACTTCTGGAAACGCGGCTGCTCCGCCACGAGCTGGGCAAATTGTGCTTGCGTCCGGGCTTCATGGTCTGACTCCAGTGGCTTGATGCCTTTGCTCGTCATTACATCCTTGTGCCAGCCGGAAACCTGCTGCCAGTCCTCTGGCGCAGGTTGGTTCCAATCCAGTGCTTGCGGCTTGTCTGCAAGCCCGACTGCACTCCAGTAGCGCTGCATCGTCCCCGCTGCATCGCTGCGCACATCCTCGCTCAACACCACGACTGCCTTTGGCAGTCTCTCGAAATGCCGCCACTGTGCCTCGATGCCGATCTCTTCCAGCGTCAACTCAGGATCAAGTTTGGCATAGGAAACGATGGAGGCCACGGGCTCCCTCACCAGAAAGGAGTGAGTGACCCGGTCAACGAACTCCGGATCATCAAACAGATGTGGCATCACATAGTAACTCATGTCCTTGAAGAACACGGGTGAACTTTCGGCCTTGGCGAGGATCATGTCGCGAATGCTCTGATAGTCGCGCGGGTGATCGTCTTTCGCGTCGAAATGCGGCATTTCCCGTTTCGAACGGTGAATGTAGTAGTCGTACATGAAAGGTTCGTGCAGGCACTTGAGATCGCCTCGTGTCCGCATGATGCGCTCGAAGGCGGTGGACATCGAGCGCGGGTGTGACCACAGCGCGATGATGGGGTGGCTCACGTGGCCACCTCATTGAAAGCGCGGTCCAGCCCCTCGGCCACCTGGTCCACATCTTCGAGCGACAGGCACATGGGCGGCACCATGCGCAGCACCGAACGGTTGGGGCCGGACTTCGACAGAATGAGGCCCTGGTCGCGGCACTTTTCGAACACGGCAGCGGTCGTTTCCGCATCGGGCTCCTTGCTCTTGCGGTCCTTCACCATTTCGATGGCAAGCATCAGCCCGCGCCCCCGTACATCGCCGATCGCCTTGTGGCGTTGCTGCAAATCCTTCAATCGTTCGAGCAGCACGGCACCTACAGCCTTTGCATTCTGCTGCGTGCGCTCCTCACGGATGACCTGCAGCACGGCGCGGCCCGCCGCGCACGAGGTGGGATGGGCCCCATAGGTGTGGAACATGAATTTCTCGGCCATCACATCGCCAATGGCCTTTCGCGCCACCACGGCGCCCAGCGGAAAACCGTTGCCGATGCCCTTTGCCAACACCACGATGTCGGGCACCACGCCATCCTGCTCAAAGCCCCACATATGGTCGCCGGTGCGGCCAAAGCCCGATTGCACTTCATCGGCGATGTACAGGCCACCGGCGGCGCGCACCCGTTCTGCGGCGCCTGACATATAGCCCTTCGGCATTTCGATGATGCCGCCATAGCCCTGCACGCTCTCAACGAGAATGCCAGCGACGCGGCCTGTGGTTGCGGCAGCGATGGCCTGTTCGATTTCATCGAGATAGGGATCGACCGTCGCGCCGTAGACACCGCGATACTGATTGGGCTCTGCCACGAAGGCAACATTCCCCGGCATGCCGGGGTGGCGGAAGGCCGCAATGCCGGTGACGGATTGTGCGGCAGATGTCGGCCCATGATAGGCGGTGCGCAGCGCCAGCAGGTCCAGATGGCCTGTAAACGTGCGCGCCATCACCATGGCGAGGTCGATGGCCTCCGAGCCCGAGTTGGTGAAGTGCACCACCCATTCCTGGCCTTTGGGCATGGTTGCAGCCAGTTCTTCGGCAAAATGCGCAGGCACCGGGTGATAGAACATGGTCGTGCAGTGGGTGAGGTCTTGTGCCTGGTCCATGGCCGCCTTCACCACCTTGGGGTGGGAGTGTCCGACCGAGATGCACACGTTCATGGCGAGCAGATCGATGTACCTCTTGCCCTCGACATCCCACAGGTACTGCATCGCGCCCTTGCGGAACACCATGGGCTCCTTGAACGGCACGAACTTCTTCTGCGAGGCGGCATAAAAAGTGTTGCGCCGTTCGGCCGTGGCAGCGGTTGACCAGTCAGTGGGGAGGGGTTTGTCCATCTCTTGCTCCTAAACCTTCATGCGGCCGTTGGCGGCGTCATAGGGCGCTGCACCCAGGATGCGCGCCGTGAATTCGCGGCCCAGCATCTTGACGGTAAGGCCAGTGCGGGCCTCGGCATCGCGGAGAAAGGCAAGGGCAAGCGATTGCTTCACCCGGTGACAATAGGCACCCGATGTCACGACGCCCACAGGCTTTCCACCTGCAAACACGGCATGCGAATAGAACGGTTCGATGTCTTCGGCCGTGTCGATGGTAAGTAACACCATGTCCCATGGCCTGGGCTTTGCGAGCATGGCATCCCGCCCGATGAACTCGCGGCCTTCGGTCTTGACGAGCGGCGCGAGGCCATTTTCAAGTGGTGACCGCTCGGTCGTAAGATCATAGCCCCAGGCACGATAGCCCTTTTCAAGCCGCATGGAATTGGCGGCATAGGCTCCATAATGACCGATGCTGAAGGGCTTGCCCGCGCTTTCAAGCGCCAGGAAAACCCGGGCCGCATCAGCGCGGGGCAGGTGCAGTTCAAAGCCGAGTTCGCCGACATAAGACACGCGCAGCACGCGGGCGCTGACGCCTGCGATGTTCATGCTCTGGACCGAGAGCCAAGATCCGAAATCGTCATCGGATATCGAACGCAATACATCAATCGAGCGGGGGCCCATCAACCCGATGACGGAGAGCGCATCCGTCTGGTTGATGATCTTCACGTCGTATCCTGAAGCGCGCGCGGTGAGCACATCAAGGTCCATTTCCTCGGACGCCGCAGCGGATGTGAGGTAGGCGTGACCTTCGCTGAGCACTGCAATGGTGAATTCCGATGCAACGCCGCCAGCAGGGGTGAGTACATGCGTGAGGCCAACGCGCCCGGGCTTCGGTGGCCTGTTGGCCCCCAGGCAATCGAGAAAGCGCAGCGTATCGGCGCCTGAAACTTCGAACTTCGAGAACACCGAAAGATCAGCCAGAGCCACGCGGTTTTGCACGGCATCGATTTCGCGCGCCACCGCCTCGAACCAGTTGGTGCGGCGGAAGCTGTCCTGCGTCACATCCTGCGGCTTGGTGGAGAACCAGTTGGGCCGCTCCGACGCATGTGGCGCTCCCATCACTGCACCGCGTTCCACCATCAGGTCATGCAGCGCGGACATGCGGACGTTGCGGGCCGCGGGCCGTTCCTCAAACGGGTAGTGCACTCCAAATTGCAGGCCAAAGCACTCGATCGCCTTGGCGACACGATAGTCCCGGTCGGCCCACGCGCCAAAGCGGCGCGGGTCAACGGCGAGTGCATCCATCAACGGCGCGCCATGCGTCATCCAGTGGGCAAGGAATTTGCCAGCGCCACCACCTTCCATGACGCCCATGGACGACCCCGTGAGCAGCCAGGCGTTGGGCACGCCATGCGCAGGGCCAATGAGCGGGTTTGCATCCGGTGTGAAGGTAATGGGCCCATTGATGACGGTCTTGACGCCGCCATTGCCGATTGCCGGCACGCGCGCCATCGCCATCTCGATGATGTGTTCGACCCGCTCGAGATCTGGCGGCATCAACTCCGCGCCAAAGGCCGGCGGAACACCGTCCACCGACCAGACCTGCGCTTGTCTTTCATAGGGGCCGAGAATGAACCCATCGCGCTCCTGCCGCAGGTACCAGCTTTCTTCCGGATCGCGGATGATCGGCAGCTCCGGTGCACCCGCCTTCTGCCGCGCCGCAATTTCGGGGATCGTGTCTGTCACCAGGTACTGATGCAGCACTGGCACAGAAGGCACGTTGACGCCCATCATGCGGCCGATTTCAAAGCCCCAGGTGCCGGCGGCATTGACGAGATGAACGGCGCTGAGCGTGCCCCTGGCGGTTTCAACGATCCAGCGATCACCCTCGCGGCGAATGGCGTGCACGGGATTGTAGCGCTGAATGACGGCACCGTGGCGCACCGCGACTTGCCCCATAGCATTGGTGGCAAGCGAGGGGTCGACGTGGCCATCATCCGGTTCAAAGATGCCACCGAGCAGACCGTCGAGTTTAGCCAGCGGATGCAGTTCTGCAATGCGCGCCCGGTCGATGATCTCGAGCGGATAGCCGGTGAACTCTGAAAGGCCAGCGACATGGCGGAATTCATCCATCCGCTCCGGATTGCGGGTAACACGCATGGCCCCTGAGCGATGAAAGCCGCAGGACTGCCCGGTCTCCTGCGGGAGAATATCACGATACAGGCGAACCGAAGTGGCGCGCAGTTCCTGGATGGTGGGGTTATGTGCAAAATGTGTACACAGTCCCGCCGCATGCCAGGTGGAGCCGTGGGTGAGATCATTCTTCTCGACCAACACACAATCATACCAGCCCGACTTGACGAGGTGATAGAGGAGGGACACCCCCATTGCCCCGCCGCCGATGATGACGGCCTGTACATCACTCATGCTTTCATCCTCGCGCCGCCCGGATCAAACGGCGGTTTGGCCAGAACATGAGCCGGATACCGCTTGCCCGCTACTTCCACTTCCACGTCGTCGCTCGTGCCAGTCAAAAGCAGGGCCAGCGCAAGCGTGAGACCGGTGCGAACGCCCTTTGCGCCTGACGTGACACCGCCAACATGCTGGCCATTCTGATAAACAGGCTCGTCATGCAGGATGAGCGGATCGCCTTCAATCGCGAGCAGCACCATGCGGCGCGACAGGCCCTGCGCCTTCTGCTTTTCGAGTGCCGCCTTGCCTTTGAATTGCTTCGACCAGTCTATGGCAAAGCCGAGACCGGTTTCCAGAGGCGTAAGCTCCGGGCCAAGATCATGGCCCCAGTGGCGATAACCCTTCTCGATGCGGCAGCCATTGAGCGCGTGGTGGCCCATGGGCTTGGCGTCAGCACTGATGAGTGCATCGAACACACCAACGGCGTGCGCGGCGGCAACGCTGATCTCCCACCCAAGCTCTCCAACGAAGCTCAGCCGCGTCGCCGAGCAGGTTACGCCGGCAATGGTGACATCCCGGCAGGTGGAGAAGGGGAAATCCGTCCAGTCATCGTCAGAGATGCCTTGCAATGCTGAACGGGCATTCGCCCCCATTGCGCCGATGACGCAGAAGTCTTCCGTGCGATCAGTAATGCTGACGGTTTCGCCGCGCAAGGAACGGCGCAGGAAGGCAAGGTCGCGCTGGCGCGTAGCGGCACCTGAAGTGATGCGGAATGTCCGCTCATCCAGCCGCGTGACCGTGACATCCATCTCGATTCCGCCGCGCGCGTTCAGCATCAGCAAATAGACGGCGCGGCCAATTTCCCGGGCCACATTGGCGGTGCAGAGACGCTGCAGGAATGCTTCCGCATCAATCCCTTTCACGTCGATCTTCGTGAAGGGGGAAAGGTCGATCAGCGCCGTGCCTTTCGCCATTTGTGCGGCCTCGCGCTCGGCGATCCCTTGCCAGGCCTGCACGCCCACTGAATAGGGCAGTTTCCTTTCGCTCTCGTCTGTGGCGTACCACAACCCGCGTTCCCAACCGGCTGTCAACCCGAACACGGCCCCTTGCGCCGCCCACTTGTCATGCAGCGCTGAACGGCGCAACCCACGCCCTGCCGTGGGCTGCTTGAACGGCCAGTGCATGGCAAAGAGATCAGATACCGCCTCAATCATGCGCTCTTGCATGTGGCTGTCGGATGCCGTGGCGGGATCAATGCGGGCGATGTCGACTTCCCACAGGTCGATGGGCTGCTCGCCATCCACGATCCAGTCCGCCAGGTATTTTCCGATACCGGCCGAACTCATGATGCCGACCGAGTTCATGCCCGCCGCCACGAACAGCCCGTCCACCAGCGGGGCCTCACCCACCAGGGGGCGCGTATCCACCGTGAAGCTTTCCGGCCCGTTCATGAAATGCTGGATGCCGACGGTCGCAAGCGATGGGATGAGCGCGAGAGCTGCTTCCATGAAGGGGCCGAACTGATCCCAGTCCTCCGGCATCTCGAGGAAGGGACGATTGCCCTCGGGGCCATGAGCGTCCCAGACCTTCGCATTGGGCTCGAATCCGCCAATGACCAGCTTGCCCGCGTCGCCCTTCACGTAAATGCCGCTGTCGAGATCGCGCACAACAGGAAAGGGGTTGGGCAGACCCGGAATCGGCTCGGTAACAATGTACATGTGCTCGACTGCTTGCAGGGGCAGGGCGAGGCCCGCGTCATGGGCGAGCTTCTTTGACCATGCGCCAGCGCACAACACCACGGCATCGGCTGGCATGGCGCTGCCATCGGCCAGCACAACGCCGGTGGCGCTGCCACCTTGGGTGACAATGCGGGTAACGCTCACCCCCTCGCGGATCACTGCACCATGGTTTTTTGCGGCGCGTGCATAGGCCATGCAAAGGTCAACCGGATTGACATTGGCATCCTCGGGCACTCTCAGCGCACCCACATGGCTGGAGAGGTCGAGCTGCGGTACGGCAACGTCAGCAGGTGAGATGATCTCCGGGGTGAGCCCCATGTGGCGGCCACTGGCGGCAATGCGGTGCAGCTCATCCATTCGCTCATGCTCGCGCGCCAGCCAATAGCCTCCCGTGCTGCGATAGCCGGTGCTCATGCCGGTTTCGGCTTCAAGCTGCGGAAACAGCTGCAGCGCGTGGCTTGCGATCTTCGTCATGTTGGCCGTGGCGCGCAGCGGACCGACAATCCCTGCCGCATGCCAGCTTGTGCCGGAAGTCAACTGATTGCGCTCGAGAAGCGTCACGTTCTTCTCGCCGCGTTTGGCCAGATGATAGGCGACGCTGAGGCCGATGGCGCCGCCGCCTATGACAATGATGGTACGCATCAGAAGTAGTTCATATCGGGTTGGGATGCCTTGATCCGCGCCATGTAGTCGCGCAGCGCCTCGTCGATGGCAGGATCGAGGCCCGGGTCCACGTAATTCTCGAGCTGCTTTTTCCAGATGGCATTGGCCCGCTGCGCAGCATCCTTGCTGCCTTCCGCCTGCCATTGCTCGAAGGAGTTGTTGTCGGGCGTCAGCGGGCGGAACAGCGCGCCCATGAAGTTGGCGAGCGTATGGCTGGAACCGAGAAAGTGTTGACCGGGGCCGGTCTCGGCAATGGCGCTCATCGCCTGTGCATTCTCGGAGAGATCGATGCCGTCAAAGAAGCGCGCCACCTTGCCGCAGAGATCATGATCGATGATCGTCTTCTCGAAGGATGTGACGAGCCCGCCCTCGAGCCAGCCAGTGGCATGGTTGATGAGATTGGCCCCGGCAAACATCGACATGATGAGGCCCCATGCAGCTTCCTGTTCGCTTTGCGCATCAGGCAGCTTGGAAGCGGAGAGGGTGCCCACGGTGTGAAATGGAACGCCCAGCCGCCGCGCCAGCTGTCCGGCAGCCAGAACCATGAGCCCGGCTTCCGGCGTGCCGAAGGTCGGTGCGCCTGATTGCATCGACATGGTCGAGGCAAAACTTCCCATGAGGCACGGCGCACCAGATGCAATGAGTTGAACCAGTGCCAGGCATGCGGTTGCTTCCGCCAGCACTTGCGAGAGCGTGCCGGCAACGGTCGTGGGGCTCATGGCGCCGGTCAGCACCCAGGGTGTGCAGGCCACCGGCTGGCCAGCCCGCGCATAAGTCTTGAGTGCGCCGGACATGTGCGAGTCCATGACCAGGGGCGCATTGGTGTTGGACACACAATAGAGCACAGGATTCTGTGCTACGAATTCGGCACCGAACACGATGCGCGCCATGTCTATCGCGTGGCCCGCCCGTTCAGCCCCGATGAAGGCCCCCATGAACGCCCGGTCGGAATGGCGGATGTGGGCATAGAGCATGTCCAGATGCCGCTTGTTGGCAGGCAGGTCAACTGGTTCACACACAACGCCGCCTGAATGATGCAGCCATGGCAGCGTGTGATGCAGCTTCACCAGAGTCTTGAAGTCATCGTAACTCGCATAGCGGCGGCCCCCGTCGAGGTCATGCACGAAGGGTGGTCCCCAGGACGGGCAGAGCACGGTGGCGCTGCCACCCAAGCGCACGTTGTTGGCGGGGTTGCGCGCATGCTGGGTGAATGCGGCAGGTGCCGTGGCCTGAATGGTGCGGCGGCAGAAGCCCCGCTCGAAGCGGACACGCGTCTCCCTCACGTCGCATCCGGCGTTGCGGAAGATATCGAGGATTTCAGGATCGCCGGTGAACTCCATGCCTGTTTCTTGAAGGATTGTATCGGCGTTGGCCTCGATGAGCGACAGGCCCTCCACCGAGAGCACGCTGAATGTATCGAGCTTGCGCAGGATGTAGGCTGCGCGCGGCGCTGCTTCTGCTCCTGCGGTGCGTCTTCGTCTTGTCTTGTCTGCCGCCAGCATTGTGTTGAGCCTGTATTCGAATTTCCAGTCTGCAGGCTTTCACAGCGCGCGCCAGAGTTCAATTGACGGAGGCTCATCATTAGGATTTCTTATAGTAGCAACATCAGGACATCCGATGAAGAAACGCGCGCCCATCAACTCGAACCTGCTCAAGGCCATGGAAGTATTCGTGGCGGTGGCCGAAACCGGCAAGATGACGGCGGCAGCGCAATTGCTGGGCATGACGCAATCGGCCGCCTCGCAGCATATTGCTTCGCTGGAACGCGCCTATGAGGCTGTGCTTTTCGATCGCAGCGTGCGCCCCACGCGCCTCACCCAGGTGGGCACGCTGCTGCACCGCCACGCGGCCCGCATTCTCAACGTAGTGGGCGACTTGGAAACGGAAATGCGCCATCAGGGCCCGCATCCCATTGGCGTATTGCGCCTTGGCATTCTGGCGTCGATCGCAACGACATTGACGCCGCCGCTCGTCACCCTCGCCAGGAAGGGCTTCGGCGTGCAGGACGTGACCCTTCATGCGGGCCAGAGCGGCGACCATGAAAACCTTCTGCGCACGAGGACGGCGGACCTCGCCATCACATCCAATCCGTTCTACGACATGGATGGCCTGGAGCGTTACCCTGTACTGCAGGAATCCTTCCTGCTCGTCGTGCCGGAGAAATATCGCGGGCCGACCGACAGGCTGGAAGCCGTACAGGCCAAACTGCCGCTCATCCGCTTTGGCGACTCCACGAGTGTCGGCCGTCAGATCACCCAGCACCTCCGCCGCATCAGGGCAAAGCCGCAGCAGGTGATCCAGGCTGACCGCTCGTCCATGGTCACCGCTTGCGTGGCGCACGGCATGGGCTTCACGTTGCTCACGCCGAGTTTGTTGATTGACGGATTTGTCGAGCAGATGCCGCTTCGCGTGCTGCCATTGCCGGTGCCCGGCTTTTCACGAACGATAACGGTCGTGGCACGCGAAAATGAACTGGCGGATTTCCCGCTGCATGTCGCCAATCTCTCGCGCACCACGCTGGTTGAGCAGATCGACAGGCAAATGGGGGCAGTGGGCCTGGGCGCCCTCAATCTGCTCGGCAAAGACAGCTGGCCCTGAGGCACACGCAACGCCGCGTCTTGGCTTCAGGAATTAGGCATGGCGAGTTCGGGAGTGATCTGCCGGCAGACCTCAGGCCAGGTTCTGAATTTGTCTGTAGAAGACCCTCGGTGGCGGGTCAGCATTCCGCCATTTCTGCATTTAAATCATTGCTTTGATGAACAACACTGGCGGAGGGGGAGACCGCCATAATCAATATCACACTGGATCAGATTGAGCCACCTGTCTTGCATAAACCATTGTATTCAAGCATCTTTGAACAACCTCATATCAGGACGTATCAGGAAAGCCCACTAAGGATGTGGGGCCAGATGTGGGGCCAAAGAGGTGCACGATGGTACAGATCACGGACATGAAGGCGCGCAACATCGCGCCCGGACACGCGGTGAGCGACGGCACTGTTCCCGGCTTGAAGTTGGAGGCTGGGAAGCTGAAGGGGCATGGAAAGTGGATGCTGCGTTTCGTTTCGCCCGTCACAGGTAAGCGCCGGGACATGGGGCTAGGGGCCTACCCGGAGGTTACCATAGCGGAGGCCCGTGCGAAGGCACTGGCGGCTCGGTCGCTCCTTAAGGCCAAGCGCGACCCGCTGGAGGAACGCCAAGCCGCCGCCAGTGTGCAGGCCGCAGCCATGACGTTCGAACAGGCGGCCCGGAAGGTGCACGAGGAACAGAAGCCGGGATGGAAGAACGCCAAGCATGCCGACCAATGGATTACCACGCTTGAACGTCATGCCTTCCCCGTCATAGGCAAGCTTAAGGTCGGCGATCTCGGGGATGTCCCGTACTCTGTTGAAAATGCCAAGGCTGGCGTCGCTGGTTGAACCTTATGCAGCATCGGCCAAGCGGTCAACTGCATGGGAGGCTGGCTGCTCGGTCCGATGGTTTTGAAGTGCGGCCTTGAGGATTGGC
>NZ_JBGSOZ010000062.1:0-10095 GCF_041738905.1 Aestuariivirga sp. | reverse complement strand
CCAATCCTCAAGGCCGCACTTCAAAACCATCGGACCGAGCAGCCAGCCTCCCATGCAGTTGACCGCTTGGCCGATGCTGCATAAGGTTCAACCAGCGACGCCAGCCTTGGCATTTTCAACAGAGTACGGGACATCCCCTTGGATACGCTCTGGGGAGTGTTGCTCTCTTTTGCTAGAAGCCGAGCCCAAATTTCCTGCATCTCTGCGTTTGAGATAAGTCGACACTTTTCAAAGAACTCGGTCATCCAGTCTTGTTCGATTTCTGCAGGTTTCGCGTTATCAGCGATATGTGGAATTGCCTTCGTAGCAATTGACTCTATGTTCTCTTGGTGTCGGCCTTCTTCACTAACCATTCTCCTCAATCCACGTTCTTGAATTTCAGAAAGCTTATTCTGCGTTTGTGCTTCCAGTATTGCGATGTCAGCCTTTGCTTTTGCGAGGCGACGCGCATGAACTGGCCTTGTAAACGCTCCGAGTTCGTTTGAGAGCCGCTTCACTAGGATCTTAGCTGCGTCTGATAAACCTTCTAGGCTCGAAAGATCTATGTTGACGTTTACAAGCTTGCCATCCTCGGACATTAGGCCATCCCCTTAAAGGTGTGAAACGTAAGTATAGGCAATCCTAACGTGTACATTCCGCTTCGCTCAAGACCTGTTTCGACAGTTCACTTACTGCAGCTTCCTCTCGATCTCCTCGTTGAACTCCTTCTCGAACACCTTCTTCTTCCCCTCGAAGGCCTCGATCTTGCCCCACACGATCCAGTGCGTCCTGGTCGCCGTCAGCCGCCCGTAGGTTTCCGTCCGCGTATGCCACGTCCCGCGGCGGCGTTCTTCGGTCCAGTGGGTTTCCATCTTGGCCGACAGGGGATCGTCCGGCATGATCGAGTAATTCTCCCGGCCCACGGCCGAGATGATCATGCCGTGCGGGTGGATTTCCTGTTCGCCGAAATCGTCGACGATCTCGATCTTCATTTCGCCCGTCGTCTCGTCCACCACCGTCTCGCGCTTGTTGGATGACGGACGAAGCTCCGTCATCTCGGCGGCGGGCGCGGCCTCGGGCCCCTTCCACGACAAGGGCGCTTCTGCCGCGATGTCCTTGCGGAGCGGCAGGTGGAGCATGGATTTGCCCGAATAGACGGTCAGCGTCACGGGTTCGGGTGCTGGCCACATCATCGGGAAGTAGGTGGTCGAGATCGACACGCGGATCTTGTGTCCTTTCGGAACCCGCCACGCGATGTCGTCCAGCTTGATCTTCATCTTGTAGCGCTTGCCGGGTTCCAGCGGCGTCGGCGTCTCGCGGCTCTCGCGCATGCAGAGGTTCTGCAGGTGGTAGGTAATGCGCGAGACTTCGCCTGTGGGCCACACGTCGTTGAGGCGGACAGCCACGCTGGCCACCGGCTTGTCGACCGAGAACTCGAGTTCAACCGCAGGCTGGCCCACGATGTCGATGTCGGTCACGAGTGCGGGCGTATCGAAGGTGATCGAATCCGCGTCGTCTTTCCGCTGGTCGCCGGGGAATTCGGGGCCGAGCCAGATGATGCAGTATTCGCCGCCATCCGCGCCCGTCGTCTGCCTGGAGGATATGGTGAGCGCCTTTTCCTCGCCCGGCGTGGGGCCGATGCCGAAATGGTTCAGCGCCCACTTCTTGGTTTCGACATGGCCGAAGCCCCAGAAACTGTCGCCCAGCCAGCGGCCGTTGATACGCTCCGGGAAGGTGCCGGGCTTGAACGGCTCCATGATGTAATAGCGGTAGTCCGGATCGCGCGAGACGCCCGTCGACTCGCCCTTCAGCCACTGGTCCCACCAGCGCAGGCTTTCCTGCAGGAAGCCGATGCGTGGCTCCGGCACTGCAAAATGCGGATACTTGTGCGCCCACGGCCCGATGATGGCCTTGCGCGTCGTCCGCATGCCCTTCATCAGGCGCGGCACCGCGTTCGAATAGGCGTCGTTCCAGCCGCCCACTACCAGCGTCGGCGCCTCGATCGCGCTGAAGTCCTCGCACACCGAACCGTGCTTCCAGTAGGCATCGCGATGCGGGTGCGACAGCCACGGGATCACCAGGAAGGGCTCGTTCTCCAGCCGGTTCATCCACATCTTGCGCCAGCGGTTGCCGACGATCTTCGGGTCTGGCGGACGCGACGAATAGGCGAGCATGGTGGCCGCCCAGCCCAGCATTTCGTTCAGCACAGTGCCGCCCTTGTAGTGAACGTCATCCTCGTAGCGGTCGTCGGTGGAGCAGATGGTGACGATGGCCTTCAGTGCCGGGGGCTTGCGCGCGGCCACCTGCAGCGCATTGAAGCCGCCCCACGAGATGCCGAACATGCCGACCTTGCCGTTGCACCACTTCTGCCTGGCGATCCAGGCAATCACCTCCAGTGCGTCGTCCTGCTCCTGCCTGGTGTATTCGTCCGCCATCAGCCCGTCGGACTCGCCATTGCCGCGCATGTCGACGCGGATCGAGGCATAGCCGTGGCCCGCGTAATAGGGATGCGTCAGCGCATCGCGCACGAATGTCCCGTCGCGCTTGCGGTAGGGGAGGTACTCGAGAAGCGCGGGCACCGGATTATCTTCAGCGTCTTCCGGAATCCACATGCGCGCGGCCAGCTTGCAGCCGTCCGACAGGGTGATCCAGAAATTCTCGACCTCCTTCGTCTTGCGTGGGAACTCGGTGATCGTCGTGATGGTCATGTCAATCCTCTGAAGGCAAGTGGCGGGAGAAGCGGGACAGGCCCGGCTCTCCAGTGATCGCGTCCGTTATTTTCCGTGTCGCCCCGTCCATGTGACTCGCAGCACAGAATAATCCGGCGCCCACGTTACAAGCAGGGCCAACGAATGCAAACATGAACGCCAGATAAATCGCCGGCTCAGAAACGGTTCAGGGCCCCCCGGTTAGACCAGCGTTCAACAAACGAACACCGAGAGGGAAACGACCATGAACAAGCTCTTCACAACTTTCGCCGCCGCCGCCATCGCCGCCGGCCTCTTCGCCACCGCCGCCACTGCCGCTTCGGTCTCGCCCAGCCAGCAGGTTTCGCCGTCGCAGGGCGTGGTGATCGTCCCGGCCTCCACCAGCGCAAACCAGGACAACGTCAAGGCTCCCGGCTTCAAGCGCGGCAAGATCGTCAACTTTGAAACCCGCGCCGCAACGGGCGACATCATCATCAACACCAGGCAGAACCGCCTCTACTACGTGCTCGGAGACGGCCAGGCCGTCATGTACCGCGTCGCCACCGCCAAGCGCGGCTTCGAGTGGAAGGGGTCGCACAAGGTCTCCGCCAAGGCCAAGTGGCCGTCGTGGTCGCCGCCGTCCGAGATGCGCGCGCGTCACCCCGAACTGCCGACCTTCATGGCTGGCGGCCCCGAGAACCCGCTGGGCGCCCGCGCCCTCTACCTCGGCTCGTCGATCTACCGCATCCACGGCACCAACGCGCCGGACTCGATCGGCAAGGCCGCCTCCTCGGGTTGCATCCGCATGCTGAATGAGGACGTGACGGAACTCTACAAATTCGTCAAACTCGGAGCGCGGGTTACCGTGCTCTGAGACGGACTGATCATCAATCCTCCCTGAAAACTCCCTGCAAAACGACTGGGCTCCGAAAGGAGCCCTTCCTTTTTTGACAAGACGCAAGCGCTGGCGCCGTCGTAGGATCGAAACGACCACGATGGAGTTTTGACCAACATGACGAACAGCCGCTTCAACCAGCCGCTCGGTGGCAACGACATGCCCCGCTTTGCCGGGCCCGCCACCATGATGCGGCTTCCCACGCAGCCCACGGCCGAGGGGCTCGATGTCTGCTTCGTCGGCGTGCCGATCGACATCGGCTCCTCCAACCGCTCGGGCACGCGCCATGGGCCGCGCCAGATCCGCGCTGAATCATGCATGCTGCGCCCCTACAACATGGCCACCCGCGCCAAGCCCTTCGAATCGTTTCAGGTCGCCGACATCGGCGACGTCGCCATCAACACCTTCGACCTGAAGAAGACAGTCGGCATCATCGAGAAGGCCTATGACGGCATCCTCGCGCATGGCTGCATCCCCTTGACGCTGGGCGGTGACCACACGCTGACGCTTCCCATCCTCCGAGCCATGAAGAAGAAGCATGGGCCAGTGGCGCTGATCCATGTCGATGCCCATGCCGACATCAACGACGAGATGTTCGGCGAGAAGATCGCCCACGGCACGCCTTTCCGCCGCGCGGTGGAGGAGGGGCTGCTGCAATGCGACAAGGTCTATCAGATCGGCCTGCGCGGCTCGGGCTATTCGCCTGAGGATTTCGACTGGCCGCGGAAGCAGGGCTTCACGGTGATCGAGGCCGAGCAATGCTGGTACAAGTCGCTGGCGCCACTGATGCAGGAGGTGCGTGCGAAGATCGGCGATCACCCGGTCTATCTCACCTATGACATCGACAGCCTGGACCCTGCTTTCGCGCCGGGCACGGGTACTGTGGAAGTGGGCGGCCTCTCGACCTGGCAGGCGCTCGAAATCATCCGGGGATGCAAGGGCCTCAATCTCGTCGGCGGCGACCTGGTCGAAGTCTCGCCGCCGCTCGACCCCGCTGGCAACACCGCCCTGATCGGCGCCAATTTCCTGTTCGAGATGCTCTGCGTGCTGCCGGGCGTGCAGTACGGCTGAGGTCAGCCCGGCAGAGAGCCCTCGTGCGCGAGGTGCTTCACGGCATTGGCAATGGCCTTGAAGCCTTCCATCGCCGGTTTGCTCACGTGCCGCGCCCGCATGTAGGAATGTGCGAGTGCTGGCTCTTCGCGGAGAGCGGCGGCAAGGCCCGCCGCCCTCATTTTGCCCTGGAAGATGATCCCGTCGTCGCAGAGCGGATCGTGCGCCGCGACCGTGATGTAGGCAGGCGGCAGCCACGAAAGGTCGCATGCGCTGTTCGGCACGGCGTAGGGGTCGCTCCAGTTCTCTGAGCCCCGCGGCCCAAGGAAGCTTTCGAGGTAGTAGATCATTTCATCGCGCGTGAGGCAGGGCGCGTTGGCGTTGCGGATATAGGATGATGTGTCGATGTCGGCGCCGAGCACCGGGTAGATCAGCACCATGCCCCTGAGTTGCGGCAGGCCCTGGTCGCGCAGCGCCAGTGCCAGTCCGACCGTCATCTGCCCGCCAGCGCTGTCGCCTGCGCCCACGATGTGCGAGGGATCGATGCCGAGCGCCCGGCCGGCGCTTCGCATCCACGCCAGCACTTTCAGAGAGTCCTCAAGTTGCGCCGGGTGCGGGTTCTCGGGCGCCAGCCGGTAGTCGACCATCACCACGACGACGTCCGCCTGGTCGGCGAGTTCGGCGCACATGTCGTCATGCGTCTCGCAGGATCCGACGACCCAGCCGCCGCCGTGGAAGTAGATGACACCGGGCTTGGGGCTTTCACCCGGCGGCCGATAGACTCGCACATGCGTGCCATCGACATCGAGGTCTTCAACCATCAATCGGTCGGGCCGTGGCGCGCGGAACATCCGGCATACGCCATCCCAGGCGGCGCGTTGCTCGGCAAGCGGCCAGGAGGCGGATTCGGGCGGGGAATGTTTCGAGAGCTCCTTGTAAAAAGTGAGCATGCCCTCGTCGACCGGCTGGTTCGTCATGAAGCTGTTTTCCCGAATGTGAATCTGTCATACGGAGATGGCAATCCTGCAGGAATGCAACGCGAACGTCCATTCATTCCGCTCATGTGGCCATTCACCAGAAGCACGCCTTCCTCGAGAGAACCTGAACCGCAAGTCCAGCCGCAATCGCTGGGCCTCGTGGCCGATGTGGTGCGTGCACTTCCCGATCCCGTGATCGTGGTGGAGGGCAATGGCAATGTCTTGCTGGCCAACGATCACGCGAAGACAGTCCTCGAGTCCGATCCGCAAGGGCTTCACATTTCAGCCTCGATCCGCGCTCCCGCATTGCTCGAAGCCGTCACCGCCGTGATGGCGGGCGAAGACCCGCTTGTCGTCGAGTATGAGCTCCGCGTTCCCATGCAGCGGAGTTTTCATGCTCATGTCTCGCCCCTCGGAAAGAACGAGGGTGCCGTGATCGTGCTGCGCGACCTGACGCGCGAACAGCAGATCGAGCGCATGCGCGCCGATTTCGTGGCCAATGCCAGCCATGAACTGAGGACGCCGCTGGCCTCGCTCTCCGGATTCATCGAAACCATTCAGGGTGCCGCGAAGAACGACGAGAAGGCGCAGGTGCGGTTCCTCGGCCTCATGCGCAGTCAGGCTGACCGCATGAAGCGCCTGATCGACGACCTGCTCTCCCTGTCGCGGATCGAGATGAACGAGCATGTGCGGCCCTCCGCGGAGGTCGACCTCACGCAGGTCGCGGGTCACGTGCGCGACACGCTGTCGGGCATGGCGCAGGAGTTCGCGTGCGAACTGAAAGTGGCGAGCGATGGGCCCCTGCCTGTTCTGGGCAACCGCGATGAACTCGTGCAGGTGCTGCAGAACCTCGTGGAGAATGCCCTGAAGTATGGAAGCTCCGGCAAGCGGGTCGACGTCGAGTGCCGCAGGCAGGGCGGCTTCGCGGAGGTGACGGTGCGCGACCATGGTCCCGGCATTGCCGCCGAACACATTCCTCGCCTCACCGAACGCTTCTACCGCGTGAACGTGCAGGAGAGCCGTTCACGCGGCGGCACGGGGCTCGGCCTTGCCATTGTCAAGCATATCGTGAA
Source organism: Aestuariivirga sp. (assembly GCF_041738905.1). Classification (GTDB taxonomy): domain Bacteria; phylum Pseudomonadota; class Alphaproteobacteria; order Rhizobiales; family Aestuariivirgaceae; genus Aestuariivirga. The sequence goes on along the minus strand of NZ_JBGSOZ010000062.1, from coordinate 3,434 downwards.
CCGCCACCGGGGCCGGCTCGTCATCGCATCCGAAATTGGCAAGGGCAGCGAATTTGTCATCCGTCTTCCATTGAAAACCTAGATATGTCATATAGTTGACTTGTCATAATATTGTTATCTCGAAGTCACATAAGCGTTTTGTGCAGTCCATAGGTTCCGCCTGCATCACTCAGGAGAATTCAGACATGAAGCGCCTACTCATCACCGCAAGCCTTCTGGCCCTCACCGCCGTTCCGGCCCTTGCCGCCCGCGATCAGATCCGCGTTGTCGGTTCCTCGACAGTTTATCCCTTCACCACCGCCGTTGCCGAACAGTTCGGCAAGAAGACCGGCATGAAGACCCCTGTCGTTGAATCCACCGGCACCGGCGGCGGCATGAAGATGTTCTGCGAAGGTGTGGGCGAGGACAAGGCCGACGCCACCAACGCTTCGCGCCGTATCAAGAAGAGTGAATTCGAAGCTTGCGCCAAGAATGGCGTGACCGACATCGTCGAGATCGTCGTCGGCTTCGATGGCCTGACGCTGGCACAGTCGAAGGCCGGCACGCCGGTCAAGACCTCGCTCAAGAACATCTTCCTCGCTCTCGCCAAGGACGTTCCGGGTGCTGACGGCAAGATGGTCGCCAACCCCTACAAGATGTGGAACGAGATCGACCCCTCGCTTCCCGCCGTGAAGATCGAAGTGCTGGGCCCGCCGCCCACGTCCGGCACGCGCGACTCTTTCCATGAACTCATGATGGAAGCCGGCGCACTTCAGATCGACTCGATGAAGGATCTCAAGAAGTCCGACGCCAAGGCCTTCGAAGCGGCCTGGAAGTCGCTCCGCGAGGACGGTGCCTATGTCGAAGCCGGCGAGAACGACAACGTGATCGTCCAGAAACTCGACGCCAACCCCAACGCCTTCGGCATCTTCGGCTTCTCGTTCCTTGAAGAGAACGCCGCGAAGCTCGCTGGCGTCGAACTTGATGGCGTCACGCCGACCTTCGAGACGATTGCCGATGGCTCCTACAAGCCGTCGCGCGAACTCTTCGTCTACATCAAGAAGGCGCATGTCGGCGTGATCCCCGGCCTCGCCGAGTTCACAGCGGAATACGTCTCCGACGCCGCCACCGGCGAAGATGGCTACCTGGGCGACAAGGGCCTGGTGCCGCTGCCGAAGGATCGTCACGACAAGGTCGCCGCCGCTGTGGCCGCGATGGAACCGATGAAGGGCGATGAGCTGAAGTAAGCTCTTCTCTCGACAGCTGGGACGGCGCCGCGGATGTACCGGGCCGTCCCGGTCCTGTTTCTTATACTGGTGGATGGTGTTGCAAACGATGACCGCGATCTATTTCCTGATCCTCGCCGTGCTGGTCGTCGCCGGGTTCGTGGTGGGCAAGTCCCGCGCCACCACGGTCGGCAACCCCACCGAACTTCACTCGCTACCCGCCTACCACGGGCTTTTCACGGCAAGCGCCGTGCTGATCCCCATGCTGGTGATCATCCTTGTCGCAAACCCGCTGGCTTCGGCTTACGTCGTCAACGCCGGCCTTTCGGGCTTCGATCCCGCCGTTCTCGCGGACGGCCTCCAGCGCAGCACCATCCTGCGCGACATCGAGAATATCATCAGGGGCCAGTTCACCGGCACCATGACCCCGCAGCTCGAACAGGCCGCAGCCGCCATGTCTTCGGCTGAAACGGTTTCGTCCTGGGGCGTGCTTCTGCTGGGCCTCCTCGGCGGGCTTGGCGGGCTCTATTACGCCATCACACGCATCAGCCGCGATTTTCGCGCCCGCAACACTTTCGAGCGCATCACGGCCATCGTGCTGCTGGCCTGTTCGGCGGTCGCCGTTCTCACCACCATCGGCATCGTCTTCTCGGTCTTGTTCGAGACGGTGCGCTTCTTCACCAAGATTTCCGTCTTCGATTTCCTCTTCGGACTGCAGTGGTCTCCGCAAACGGCGATCCGCGCCGACCAGGTTGGCTCATCGGGCTCCTTCGGTATCGTGCCGCTCGTCGCCGGAACCCTGCTCATCACCACGATTGCCATGCTGGTCGCGGGCCCCATCGGCCTGTTCTCCGCCATCTACATGGCGGAATACGCCTCAAGCCGGGTTCGCGCGTTCGCAAAGCCCGTACTCGAAATCCTTGCCGGCATTCCCACGGTCGTGCTGGGCTTCTTCGCGGCCTTGACGGTTGCCCCCTTGATCCGCGGCTGGGGTGAATCGATCGGCCTCACGGTCGCTTCCGAGTCCGCACTCGCGGCAGGCCTCGTCATGGGCATGATGATCATTCCCTTCGTGTCCTCGCTCTCGGACGACGTGATCAATGCCGTGCCGCAATCGCTGCGCGATGGCTCCTATGCGATGGGCGCGACGAAGTCCGAGACCATCAAGAAGGTGGTTCTGCCCGCGGCCCTTCCCGGCATCGTCTCGGCCTTCATGCTGGCGATTTCGCGCGCGGTGGGTGAAACCATGATCGTGGTGATGGCCGCGGGCCTTGCCGCCAATCTCACCATCAATCCTCTCGAGGCCGTCACCACCTTCACGGTGCAGATCAAGACCATCCTCGTGGGTGACCAGGAGTTCGACTCGGCGAAGACACTCTCCGCCTTCGCACTTGGCTTCGTGCTCTTCTTCTTCACGCTCATCCTGAACTTCATCGCGCTCCGCATCGTGCAGCGGTACAGGGAACAATATGACTGACATTGCAGCAGCAAAGCCCACCGCGATGGCGAAGCCCACCGTCAGCAACGAACTCGTCGCCAAGCGCTATGCTTCCGAACGCCGCTTCCGCGCCTATGGCATCGGCGCGATCGTCGTCACAGGGCTTTTCGTCCTGGTGCTACTGATCGACATCATCGGCAAGGGTCTTCCCGCCTTCACCGAGCATCGCCTCGTGCTCGATGTGACCGCCTCGGCGGAAGCAATCGACCCGCAGAACACCGGCGACCCGGCGAAGATCCGAGGCGGTGACTTCGACACCATCATCCGCGACGCGCTGCGTGACCAGCTTCCGGGCGTGACCAGCCGTGCTGACCGCAAGCTTCTGCTCCGCCTGCTGAGTTCGGGCGCCGCCGATGACTTCCGCAACATGATGGTGGCCGACCCTGCAATCGTGGGAAAGACCGTGCGCGTCACCGCGCTGCTTTCCGATGATGCCGACCAGTATTTCAAGGGTTATGAAACGGCCGTCGTGCGCCGCTCCGGAAAGACAGCGGTTACAGTCGCTCCCGAGGGCGATCTGTTCCGCATCACCGCATCCGGGCCGGAGTTTGCCGCTGCGATTGCGGAGATCCGGCAATTCGCCACAAGCATTCTTGCGACGGATGGCCCTGAATTGACGCGTCTCGAAGCGGCCGTCGCCGAACTCGACCGCAACCTGAAACTGGCGGACCAGCGCATCGAAAGCGCCAACCAGTCCGGCGATCTCGCGGCCGCGTCGGCGGCGACCGCCG
>NZ_JBGSOZ010000180.1:0-3870 GCF_041738905.1 Aestuariivirga sp. | reverse complement strand
ATCATTGCCCAGCCCGCCATGCAGAAGGTCGCCGCCGTCCCCGCCTTCCAGCACATCGTTGCCCGCACCGCCATAAAGCTCGTCGCGTCCGCCGCGTCCCACCAGCAAGTCGTCGCCGCCGCGTCCCGCGAAGCGGTCACCCGACTTGTCGCGGCCATAGAACTCGTCGCGCGTCTCGTTGTCGCCAATCAGTTCCTCAACGTTGCTGATCGTACCGGTCACGTCATCCGTTGCGAAACCGTTGGAGAAGCGGAGGTTCTGGAAGGTTCCTGCATCGAGATCGACCGTGTTCCGCACCACACTCGTGAACAGGAGATCGAAGGACACGGCATCAAAGCCCTGTCCGCCGTCGATCGTGCCGTCCATCCGCCTGATGGTGATGAAATCGTCACCGGTGCCGCCGTCCACCACATGCTGGACTCCCGAAGCATAGACGAACAATTCGTCGTTGCCTTCGCCGCCGTACAGCGCGCCATCGGTGTTGAGCCTCAGATAGTCGTCACCGCCCTGGCCGAGCAGAACGCCGCGCGCCGATCCATCAACCGGCTGCGCGCGCACCAGGCTGTCATTGCCGTCGCCGCCCAAAATCTTGAGTTCGCCGCCGCCTTCCAGCCACACCTCGTCGTCGAACGCGCCCAGATAGACCCGCTCGAAGTTCTTGAGATTTCCGCCGACGCCGATGCTGACCACCTCGCCGGTGCTGTTGGGGTCGCTGCCAAGACCGCCGCTGTATTCCGCCTTGTATCCGCCGAAACTGCTCCCCAGTGCGCCGCTCAGCCGGATCGACCAGCGGGCATCCGTGATGAGCCGCGTGTCCAGCGTGTCCAATCCATCGCCGCCGTCGAAGCTGGTGCCATGGAAGTACTGCTGGCCCACTGTCACATAGACGATGTCGTTGCCATCACCGCCATAGGTCCACCGCGATCCGTTGGAATAGAGAATGTCGTTGCCGCCCGCGCCATCGATCTCGATGGGCGTCTCGGTCGATCCCGAAAAGCCGTGGAGTTCGTCCGCCTGCTCGGAGCCGACAAAACGCTCGATATTGACGGCGCGGTCGGTCGCGACAACCGTTTGTCCCGTGGCATCGAGCCGCTCGATCCTGCCCGTCTCGGCGAATATCCTGAGCCGGTTCTCCGAGACCGGCGCCTGGAAATCGACGCCCGACTGGGTGAGGATGTTGAAGCCCTCGATATTCTTGGAATAGGCCAGGATGTCGTAGCCGTCGCCGCCGTCATAGCGGTCGCTGTGCGTGTCGCCGCGCTTGGCACCGCCCATCAGGTAATCGAAGTCACCGCCGCCGAACACCCGGTCGGCACCCCGGCCGCCGACGAGGATGTCCTGGCCGTCATTGCCGTAAATCCTGTCGTCGCCGGTCCGGCCGTCGATCCAGTCGCGGCCGCTGTGGGCCGAGATGGTATTGGCCTTGGCGTCTCCGAAAAGCTCGGTGTTGCGGTTGTCCTGGACCGTGATGTTCTCGATGCCCCTCAGCGTATCCGCTGCATTGCCATCCCAGGTCTGGCCGGTAACGAGATCGACCTTGGTCGTGGGGTTCCCCGAAGTTGCGTTCTCGGGGAAGAGCCAGGTGTCGATGCCTGTGCCGCCATTGACCTGATCGGCCCCGAGGCCGGAGACGATGGTATCGTCGCCATCGCCGCCATTGAGCACGTCGGCGGCATTGCCGCCGGTGATCCGGTCATCGCCGCCGCGCCCGTTGATGGTCACGGGATTGACGTTGCCATACAGGAAATCGGCCTCGTTGGTGCCGTTGAGCACCGGCCCGGTGGCCGTGAACACGTTATTGATGAGTTGCGACAGCGAGAAGATCGCGTCGTTGAACACGAAGCGTTCCACGTCGTAGATGGTCTCGAGACCCGTGGACTTCTGCCCATAGGCCGCGTTGTGCTGGAACACGATTGGCCCGCCATCGCCAGCCTGGCTGAAGCTGTAGACCGAGAAATTGCCGCGGAACACCACGCGGTCTTCACCGCCGCCGCCGTAGAGGATGTCGCTGCCGGCGTTGGCCATCAGCACGTCGTCGCCACTCAGGCCGTACACGACGTCGTCGCCGCCACGGGCATTGAGCACGTCATCGACGCCCTCCCGGCCGGTCATGGTCTCATTGCCGATGCTGCCCACTCGCATGTTGCCGTCGCCATCGAGGCCCAGCGCGTCTAGGAAATCGGCCCGGATGTCATCGATGAAGCCGGCAATGTCGGTGTTCAGGCCATTGGCGCCAAGGAAGCCGTCGACCTCGGAGAAGATGCCGTCCAGCGCATCGAAGATGCCGTCCAGCGCGGCCGGATCGGGCAGGAAGCCGGCGATCTTGTCCGCGATGTCGTCGAAGATCTTCGTGATGCCGAGATTGTCGAGCAGCCAATCCACCACGGGACCGACAGTGATATTGTAGATGAAGCCCACCGCATTCAGCAGCGGCTCGATCGGCTTGATCGCCGAATAGACGGCATCGAGCGGCCCCTTGAGGAAGGCCAGCGCGTTGGTTATCCCTTCGAACTGGCGCGCCACGGCGCTCATGGCGTTCAGCGTGAAGGTGTTGAACTTCGCCTTGAAGGCATCGACCTCGATCTCGATCGAATCATAGGCGCCATTGATGGCATTGAGGGCGGTATTGATAGGAGCCGCTGCGTCGTCGATGGCGCCGGACAGGCCGTTGAGCGGTTGGCCGACCGTGTCGAGCGTGAACGCGACGGTGTCGACATTGTCCTGGTAGTCGGTGAGTTCGGTTTCCATGCCGGCCAGGTCGTTCTGGAAGTCCGCCAGCTTGTCCTCGGTCTCCTCGAGTTTCTGGTAGAAGCCCGAGTTCACGATCTTCTGGTCGACGCGGTGCGCCTCGTCGCGGATCGACTCGGCCACGGACTCCAGCTTGACGAGCACCTTGTTGACCGCAATGGCAAAGACCTTGAGGGGCCCCACCTTCTCGGCGATCTTGAGTGCGGCCTGCATGCCATCGATGGTGCGGATGAAGCTCTTGGCGTCGTCCTCGATCTTCCCCGCATATTCCAGCGTCTGCCGGATGTCCGCGACATTGTCCTCGAGATTGCGGACTTCCAGCCGCAAGTCCTTCACGTTCTTTCGCGTATCGTTGAGATTGCCGGACAATGCGTTGAGTTCAGCACCCGCTGCCATCGTGCAACTCCCTTGCTATACGGCCCAGTCATCAATTCTGGTGCCTGTTGCCGTCCCCTGCACGCCGCACCGCACGATGCGAAACCCAATGGGCCGTGGCTCAGGCGACATTTACCGGATGACCGGCGTTGCTCAACTGAGACTTGCAGGAATTGGCGATTGTGGCAAGTTCGGATTTCGGCAAAGGGCGTCGCCGATCCGCCAATGCGCCGATGCCGACACATCGCCGGACGATGCGGTTGACTTCGCCTCAAAGTTCGGGCGGCAGCCACAATTCAGCTTCGGTTTTTGGATCAGCCTGACCGGTGACGTGCAGCCGGGAACACTCCGTCGGACGGACACTACCCTGGCGGATGGCTGCCGCACACCGTTTGCAGGTCAGATTGGCTGACGGGATAACTCGGATGCTCCATCGCCACCCGCAAGCTGGCCCAGTCCGCGCGATCGAAGTTCTTCCGCAGCCGCTGAAGCCATTTCCCTTGCTTGACCCGAAATCTCTGATGACTTGTCAATGATTCGGCCGCTGGCATTTCCGAAAGTCTGTTGCTCGATCTTCGTGACGGGCAGAGATGCCGCAATGCCAGTTGACCTGCACCCCGTTTTTCGGGCCATCGGAAGCTGGAAAATTCCAGTTATGATGGCAGGGCCGGAACGGGAGGATGACGATGAAGATGTCGAAGTTCAGCGAGGCGCAGGTCGCCTACATTCTGCGACAGGCGGAGGAAG
>NZ_JBGSOZ010000029.1:0-13590 GCF_041738905.1 Aestuariivirga sp. | reverse complement strand
GCGCCGCCTCGATGGTGTTGCGCATGGCGCGGCCGGCGATGACGACTTCTCGGCCGGACGCCCGCGCGGCGCGGATTGCCGTCGCGATGCGGTCGACGTGGGAGGCAAACGTGGTGACGGCGACGCGGCCCATGGCCTGCTTCACGATCCGCATGATCGTCTCTGCAACGTCCGCCTCCGATGGCGAGAAGCCCTCGCGCAGAACATTGGTCGAGTCGCACACGAGCACGTCGACGCCATCGTCGCCAATGGCGCGCAGGCGCTTCTCGTCCATGCCCTGCCCCAGCACCGGCATGCGGTCGATCTTCCAGTCGCCGGAATGGACGACGGTCCCCTGCTTCGTCTTGATGACTAGTGCAGTCGGTTCGGGAATGGAATGCGTGACCGAGACAAACTCGCAGGCGAACGGCCCCAAGGTGAATTTGGAACCGACCGGCATGACCTTCACCGGCACGACCTCATCGAGGCCAGCTTCCTTCAGCTTCAGCGCGAGGATCTGTGCGGCGAAGGGCGTGCAGTAGACGGGACATTCAAGCTGCGGCCACAGCCACGCCACCGCGCCCAGATGATCCTCATGCGCATGGGTGAGCACAAGGCCATGCAGGTTGCTCTTGTTGCTGGCGATGAAGCCCACATCCGGCAGGATGACGTCGATGCCGGGATCCGTTTCCTCGCCGAACTTCACGCCGAGGTCGACCATCAGCCACTGCCGGTCGTCGGAGGGGCCGGTGCCGTAGCAATAGCAATTCATGCCGATCTCGCCGGTGCCGCCAAGGGGCAGGAAGACGAGGTCATTGTGGTGGTCGGATCTGCGCCTGGCGTTCATTGTGCCTTCTGTCTCAATGCTTCAAGTTCGGCGAACCTGACCTCGCCTGAGTGAATGTGTGTGGCCTGCCCGTCAGGCCCCGTCAGGATCAGCGCACCATCTGCCGCCAGTCCTGTGAAGGTTCCGTGCAGGTCCTTTGGTCCCAGAGTGGCCGTCACGTGGCCCCCGAGGCCCAGTGCGCGTGCGGCCCAATCCTTTCGGATGAGGCTGAAACCCCTGCCCTCGTCCCAGAGTTTCAAACGATTTGAAAGGTTTGAATCGAGTTCCTGCAAGACCGATTCTACGGCAAGTCCGGCGCCCAGCGCCGTCACCGGATAGGGGGTGCCTTTTGGAGCATGGGCCACATTTATTCCGCAGCCGATGGCGATGCGTGTCGGCGCGGAGCCAACCACTTCCGGCAGAACACCGCAGAACTTGGCGCCGCCGATCAGCACATCGTTCGGCCACTTGATGCGGGGTGCAAGGTGCGGGCAAAGCGCCGTCACGGTGTCATGGACGGCTAGCGCCGCCACGAAACTGACCTGTGCCACCACATCGAGCCCGGCCGATACGCTGAACAGGAAGGTTGCATAGAGGTTTCCGGGCTCGCTCACCCAGTTCCGGCCGAGGCGGCCGCGGCCGCCTGTCTGCTCGTCCGCCAATAGCCAGAGAGGCCCGCGCTCACCGGTTTCGGCGAGCCTGCGGGCCTCCAGATTGGTCGAATCGATCCGGTCGAAATGGCGGACCGGATGTCCGGTCTTGAGCTTCAATAGAGCGACTGCGCGGCCTGCGCCGCAAGGTCGATCAGCGGATTGGCGAACAGCACGAACAGCAGGATGAAGGCACCAGAGGCATAGGCCACGAGCCTCACTTCGCCATCCATGTCATCGAAGCATTCGGCGGGTTCATCGAAGTAGATGATCTTGACGATGCGCAGATAGTAGTAGGCGCCGACGACAGACGTGACCACGCCGATGATGGAGAGCGTGAACAACCCGGCCTTCACGGCGGCGAGGAACACAAAATACTTGGCGAAGAAGCCCGCAAGCGGCGGAATGCCGGCCAGCGAGAACATCAGCATGGCGAATACGAAAGCGAGGCCCTTGTTGTTGCGGGCGAGCCCGGAGAGATCGCTGATCTCTTCCACCATGAAGCCCTTGCGGCGCATGGCGATCACGCAGGCGAAAGTGCCTAGCGTCATGATCATGTAGATCATCATGTAGACGACGACGCCCTGCACGCCCTCGACCGTTCCGGCGGCGAGGCCGACCAGAGCGTAGCCCATGTTGCCGATCGAGGAATAGGCCAGCAGGCGCTTGATGTTGGTCTGGCCGATAGCGGCAAACGCACCAAGGGCCATGGAGGCGATCGACACGAAGACGATGATCTGCTGCCAGTCCGGCACCACATGTCCGAAAGGGCCGACCATGGTGCGAACCAGAAGTGCCGCCGCAGCCACCTTTGGCGCTGCCGCGAAGAAGGCGGTGACGGGTGTCGGCGCGCCCTCGTAGACGTCGGGCGTCCACATGTGGAAGGGCACGGCGGAAATCTTGAAGGCGAGGCCGGCGATGATGAAGACGAGGCCGAAGATGAGGCCGACGCCCGCTCCATGAGCGGCGAGAGATTCAGCGATCTGCGGGAAGGCGGTCGAGCCGGTGAAGCCATAGACCAGCGAGGAGCCGTAGAGCAGCATGCCGGAGGAAAGCGCTCCCAGCACGAAATACTTGAGGCCAGCCTCGGAGGCCCTGGCCGAGTCGCGGTTGATGGCGGCCAGCACATAGAGCGCCAGAGACTGCAGCTCGAGGCCCATGTAGAGCGCGATCAGGTTGTTGGCCGAGATCATCATCATCATGCCGACGGTGGCCAGCAGGATGAGGATGGGATACTCGAAGCGCTGCGAGCCGTCGCGCTTCATGAAGTTGACGGACAGCGCCACGGCGACGGCCGAGCCGAAGAGAGCCAGAACCTTCATAACGCGTGCGAAGGTGTCGACCACGAAGGCGCCGTTGAAGGCAGTCTCCCTGCCCTCGCCGCCCCAGATGACGAGTGTCGCAGCGAGGCCAAGCGAAATCAGAGCGCCCAGAGTGACGGAGTCCGTCGCATCGCCCTTGCGGAACACGCCGAACATGAGGAGCGCCATGGCCAGAATCGCCAGCACGATCTCCGGGAGAACCGCTACGGCGTCAGCCTGTTCGAGAAGCCACATGGGGTCTTGGTCCTTACTGCAGCGAGGCCGTCGCCAGCGCCTGTGCGGCAAGGGCGGCCTCGTTCAACGGCTTGATGATGGCTTCGACCGAGGGGCCGAAGAGGTCGAGGATCGGCGAGGGATAGGCGCCGAAGAAAATGGTCATGACGACGAGCGGCAGGAGTGTCGCCAGTTCGCGCGCCGTCATGTCGGGCAGGTGCATCAGCGCCGGCTTCTCCAGCTTGCCGAACACCACGCGGCGGTAGAGCCAGAGGGCATAGGCCGCCGAGAGGATGACGCCGAAGGTGGCGAAGAAGGCGACCCAGGTGTTGGACTTGAAAGCGCCCATCAGCGACAGGAACTCACCGACGAAGCCGCTGGTGCCTGGCAGGCCGACATTCGCCATGGTGAAGACCATGAAGGTGAAGGCATAGAGCGGCATGGTCTTGACGAGGCCGCCATAGGCCTTGATCTCGCGGGTGTGCATGCGGTCGTAGACGACGCCGACACAGAGGAAGAGCGCGCCGGACACGAGGCCGTGGCTGATCATCTGGAACATGGCGCCGTCGATGCCCTGACGGTTGAGCGAGAATATGCCCATCGTCACGAAGCCCATGTGTGCGACCGAGGAATAGGCGATGAGCTTCTTCATGTCCTCCTGCATCAACGCCACCAGCGAGGTGTAGATGATGGCGACGACGGAGAGCACGTAGACGAAGTCCTGGAAATAGAGCGAGGCATCCGGGAACATGGGCAGCGAGAAACGCAGGAAGCCGTAGCCGCCCATCTTCAGAAGGATCGCGGCCAGGATGACCGAGCCGGCGGTCGGCGCCTCGACGTGGGCGTCGGGCAGCCAGGTGTGCACCGGCCACATCGGCATCTTCACCGCGAAGGAGGCGAAGAAGGCGAGCCAAAGCCACTTCTGGGCTTCAGCCGAGAAGCCCGGATTGGCCAGAAGCTGAACGATGTCCGTCGTGCCGCTCGTCCAGTACATGTAGATGATGGCAAGGAGCATCAGCACCGAGCCAAGCAACGTGTAGAGGAAGAACTTGAAGCTGGCGTAGACGCGGCGCGGGCCGCCCCAGATGCCGATGATCAGGAACATCGGGATGAGGCCAGCCTCGAAGAACAGGTAGAACAGCACCATGTCCAGCGCGCAGAACACGCCGATCATCAGCGTTTCCAGTACGAGGAAGGCGATCATGTATTCCTTCACGCGCGTCGTCACATGCCACGACGCGAGGATGCAGATCGGCATCAGGAATGTCGTGAGGATGACGAAGGGCATGGAGATGCCATCGACACCCATCTGGTAGATGGCGGCGCCGCCCAGCCACTCGCGTTTCTCGAGGAACTGGAATCCCGCCGCGTTGCTGTCGAAGCCGGCCCAGATGAAGAGCGAGAGCAGGAAGGTGACGACAGTGGTCCACAGCGCCATCCAGCGGATGTTGCGGTCGGCCGTCTCGTCGTCTCCGCGCACGAAGAGGATGAACAGCACGCCGAGCAGCGGCAGAAAGGTGACGACCGAGAGAATGGGCCAGCTCGACATCAGTGTGCGCCCCCGAACAAGAACCAGGAAATCAATGCGGCGACACCAATCATCATGGCGAAGGCATAGTGATAGACATAGCCGGTCTGCAGCCGCACGACGCCCTTGGTGACATCGTTGACGACCGATGAGACGCCATCGGGGCCGAAGCCGTCGATGATCATGCCGTCGCCCTTCTTCCAGAAGAAGCGGCCGAGCCACATGGCGGGACGCACGAAAATCAGGTCATAGAGCTCGTCGAAATACCACTTGTTGAGCAGGAACTTGTAGACGGGCCAATGCTGTTCAGCGAGCTTCTGCGGGAGCGACGTGTTCCTGATGTAGAACATGAAGGCCAGTGCAAAACCTAGCACCATGGCGACGAAGGGCGACCAGATCACCCAGCCCGGAACATCGTGCATGGTGTGCATGATCTCGTTCTCGGCGACGGCGCCGTGCCAGAATTCCTTGAACTCGTGGCCGATGAAATAGTCCTTGAACACGAAGCCCGCCGCTAGCGCGCCAACCGCCAGCACATAGAGCGGGATCAGCATCACGTTGGGGCTCTCGTGGACGTGGTCCATCGTCTCCTTGTCGGCGCGCGGCGTGCCGTGGAAGGTCATGAAGGCAAGGCGCCATGAATAGAACGAGGTGCAGAAGGCGGCGACGATGAGCAGCACGTAGGCAAAGCCCCAGCCCGAGGCATAGGCGCTCTCGATCACCGCGTCCTTCGAGAAGTAACCCGCCGTGAAGGGGAAGCCGGTGAGAGCAAGGTTTCCAATGATCATCATCGCCCAGGTGATGCGGATGTGGGGTGCCAAGCCCCCCATCTTGCGCATGTCCTGTTCACCCGACATGGCGTGGATCACCGAGCCCGAGCCCAGGAACAGCAGCGCCTTGAAGAAGGCGTGCGTGAAGAGATGGAACACGCCCACGCCATAGGCGCCGACGCCCAGCGCCACGAACATGTAGCCAAGCTGAGAACACGTCGAATAAGCGATGACGCGCTTGATGTCGTTCTGGACGAGGCCGACGGTGGCCGCGAAGAATGCAGTGATGGCGCCGATGACGACAACGACCGACTTGGCGTCGGGCGCCAGTTCGAACATGGGCGACATGCGGGCGACGAGGAACACGCCTGCGGTCACCATCGTGGCGGCATGGATGAGGGCCGAGACAGGTGTCGGGCCTTCCATCGCGTCCGGCAGCCAGGTGTGCAGCAGGAACTGCGCCGACTTGCCCATGGCCCCCATGAACAGCAGCAGGCAGAGGACGGTCAGGACATCGAGTTCCCACGACAGGAAGTGGAAGGTCTTGCCCGCCTGCCCCGCAGCGGCGCCGAAGATGGTGTCGAAATCGACCGAACCGAAGACGAAGAAGCAACCGAAGATGCCAAGCGCGAAGCCGAAGTCGCCCACGCGGTTGACGACGAAGGCCTTGATGGCGGCGGCATTGGCACTCTCGCGCGTGTACCAGAAGCCGATGAGCAGGTAGGACGCAAGGCCCACGCCTTCCCAGCCGAAGAACATCTGCACGAGGTTGTCGGACGTCACGAGCATGAGCATCGCGAAGGTGAAGAGCGAGAGATAGGCGAAGAAGCGCGGCTGGTGCTCGTCGTGGCTCATGTAGCCGAGCGAATAGATGTGAACGAGGGCCGAGACGGTGTTCACGACCACCAGCATGACGGCGGTGAGCGTGTCGACCCGGATCACCCAGTTGGCCGACAGCGTGCCGGAATTGATCCAGCGCAGGATCTCGACCTTCTCGGCATAGGGCTCGTGCAGGAAGCCAGTGAAGACATACCAGGAGAGAACCGCCGAGACGCAGAGCAGCAGCGTGGTGGGGTACATGGGCCAGGCCGGGCCATCATAATGGCCGTGGTGGCCATGGTCGTCATGGCCATGTGCGCCGTGATCATCGTGCGCGTGGACGTGATGCTCGCCGTAGACGTCGGAGTCCTTGCCGAGACTCTTGAAAGCCTTGGTGCCGAAGAGCCCGGCGATGAGCGCGCCCAGCAGCGGCAGGAAGACGATGGCGGTATAGACGGTGTGCATGATCGCCATCAGCCCTTCATGAGATTGATGTCTTCAACCGCGATGGTGCCGCGGTTTCGGAAGTAAGTGACCAGGATGGCAAGGCCGATCGCCGCCTCGCCCGCGGCAACTGTGAGCACCAGAAGCGCGAAGACCTGCCCCACCAGATCGCCAAGTGCCGTCGAGAAGGCCACGAGGTTGATATTGACGGCGAGCAGCATGAGTTCGATCGACATCAGGATGACGATGACGTTCTTGCGGTTCAGGAAGATGCCGAAGATGCCGACCGTGAACAGGATCGCCGCGACGGTGAGATAGTGTGAGAGGCCGATTTCCATGGCTCAGATCCCCTGCCCCGGCTTGACCTTGATGATCTCGATGGCGGTCGCCGGATTGCGGGCCACCTGATCGGCGATGTTCTGGCGCTTCACACCTTCCTTGTGGCGGAGCGTCAGCACGATGGCGCCCACCATGGCGACCAGCAGCACGAGGCCCGCCGCCTGGAAGTAGTAGATGAAGTCAGTGTAGAGGATGCGGCCCAAGGCTTCGGTGTTGGTGATGTCAGTGGGCGTCGGCGCTGCGCGCGTCGACACGCTGCCGGGGTCGATGACCCATGATCCCAGAACGAGGGCCAATTCCACAAGCACGATGAGGCCGATGGTGGCGCCGACTGGAAGGTAGTTCAGCATGCCCTGCCGGAGTTCCACGAAGTCGACATCGAGCATCATCACGACGAAGAGGAACAGCACGGCGACGGCGCCGACATAGACCACGACGAGGATCATCGCGAGGAACTCGGCACCCATGAGGATGAAGAGGCCCGCCGCGTTGAAGAAGCAGAGGATGAGGAACAGGACCGAGTGAACAGGGTTCCGGGCCGAGATGACCATCACGGCGGAGGCCACGGCCACGGCCGAGAAGAGGTAGAAGAACAGTGCGGGTATCATGGCTCTCTCCTCTACCGGTAGGCCGCGTCGGCCGCGATGTTGCTCGCGATTTCGCGTTCCCAGCGGTCACCGTTGGCCAAGAGTCTCTCCTTGTTGAAGAGAAGTTCCTCGCGCGTTTCGGTGGCGAATTCGAAATTGGGGCCTTCGACGATTGCGTCGACGGGACAGGCTTCCTGGCAGAAGCCGCAGTAGATGCACTTCACCATGTCGATGTCGTATCGGGTGGTGCGGCGCGTCCCGTCATTGCGGCGGGGACCGGCCTCGATGGTGATGGCCTGCGCCGGGCAGATCGCCTCGCAGAGCTTGCAGGCGATGCAACGTTCCTCACCGTTGGGATAACGGCGGAGCGCATGTTCGCCACGGAAGCGGGGCGACAGCGGGCCCTTCTCGTTCGGATAGTTGATCGTCGCCTTGGGCGCGAAGAAGTAGCGCATCGCCATGATCGTGGCGGACACGAACTCCTTCAGGAACAGCGAGCGGGCGGCTTGTGCAACTCTCATGTCATTTACCCGAAGATGGATTTCATGCGATCGCCCAGGAACAGCCCGAGGATCGGCATCAGAACGAGGCTCTGGATCTTGACCAGGAGCATGATGGTCTTGGGGCTGATGCCCTGCTCCTGCGTGGTCTTTGCCTTTTCGTAGCGCCAGCGCAGCGACGGATAGAGCGAACGGTTGATGACCGCAAGCTCCACGATGCCGATGCCGAGGAAGATGAGCGCTCCGACGAGGCTGTAGAACGTCATGGCGCCCATCCGAAGGCGACGAGCACGCCGGCCGTCAGCGCTACCCAGAACAGCGAGATGGGCAGGAACACCTTCCAGCCTAGACGCATCAGCTGGTCGTAGCGGTAGCGCGGTACAATGGCCTTGACCATCGCGAACATGAAGAAGACGAACACCAGCTTGATCAGGAACCAGATGATTCCCGGCACCCAGTTCAGCACGGCGATGTCGATGATGGGCAGCCAGCCGCCGAGGAACAGGATGGTCGTCATCGCGCACATCAGCACGATCGCCACGTATTCGCCGAGCATGAACAGCAGGTAGGGCGTGGACGAATATTCCACCATGAAGCCGGCGACGAGTTCGGACTCCGCTTCCACGAGGTCGAAGGGTGGGCGGTTGGTTTCCGCCAAAGCCGACACGAAGAAGATGATGAACATCGGGAACAGCGGGATGAAGTACCAGTCGAGGAACGACCCCGGCAGGCCCAGCATGGTGCCGAGCCCGGTCTTCTGCGACAGTACGATCTCGGTCAGGTTGAGCGAGCCCGCACAGAGAAGAACGGTGACGATGACGAAGCCGATCGAGACTTCGTAGGAGACCATCTGCGCGGCCGAGCGCAGTGCCGAGAGGAAGGGATACTTCGAGTTAGACGCCCAGCCGCCCATGATGACGCCATAGACGCCGAGCGAGGAGAGCGCGAAGAGATATAGGATGCCGACGTTGATGTCGGAGATGACCCAGCGGCCTTCGGTCAAGCCGAAGAACGAGCCTTCCGACACCGGCACCACGGCCCAGGCCGCGAGCGCCAGCGTGGCGGTGACGAGCGGCGCAATCACGAAGACGCCCTTGTTGGCGCCGTCGGGAATGACCACTTCCTTCAGCGCGAACTTGATGAGGTCGGCGAAGGATTGCATCAACCCCCAGGGTCCGACGACATTGGGGCCGCGGCGCATCTGCACGGCCGCCCAGATCTTGCGGTCTCCCCACAGGAGGAACGCGACAATGACCAGCAGCGCCGACATGAAGCCGAAGCTCACGACGATCCAGAACAGCAGGGCGAGGAGCATCTCGGTCATGGATTTACTCCGCAGCCTCAAGCTTCCGCACATTCTTCAGGGCCGAACATTCGGCCATGATCTTCGATGCGCGTGCAATCGGGTTGGTCATGTAGAAGTCGATGACGGGCGAGCGGAAGGGCTCGTTCGAAAGGGCACCTTCCGCCTTCGCCAGATCGGCGAGTTCGGCCGTTGGAGCGGGCGTGATGTGGTCAAGGCGCATCAGCTGCGGGGCCACCTTGTACATGGCGGTGCGCAGTTCATCGATGTTGTTCCACGGCAGGGTTGAGCCCAGCGCGTCTGACAGCGCGCGGAAGATCGCCCAGTCCTCACGGGCATCTCCCGGCGGGAAGGATGCGCGCTGCGTCATCTGCGGGCGGCCCTCGGTGTTGACGTAGGTCACCTGCTTTTCGACATAGGCCGCACCGGCGAAGATCACGTCGGCACGGTGGGCGCCCGCATCGCCATGGGTTCCGACATAGACCACGAAGGTGGAGCCCAAAGCGGTGGTGTCGATCTCGTCGGCGCCGATGAGGAACAGCACATCGAGTTCACCGGCCTTGGCTGCCGCCAGCATTTCGTTCGTCGTCTTGCCGCCATCCTTCGAGGGCAGCGCGCAGACATCGAGAGCGCCGACGCGGCCTGCCGCCGTATGCAGCACATTGAAGCCGTTCCAGCCATCCTTGACCACGCCGGTCATCTCGGCGGCCTTGTAGGCGGCGGCGAGCACAGCAGCGCCATCGGCCCGGGCAAGAGCGCCCTGCCCGATGATGAACATCGGCTTCTGGGCCTGTGCGGGCGCATGGTCCACAAGCTTTGCCAGCGTGTCGGTTCCGGCCCCCAGATAGGTGTAGGAATAGGTGAGGTCGGCCTGCTCGCCGATGACCCCGATGGTGCAGCCGCCGCGCGCCACGCGCTTGCGGATGCGGGCGTTGAGCACCGGCGCTTCAAGGCGCGGATTGGTGCCGATCAGAAGGATTGCGTCAGCCTCTTCGATACCGGCAATCGAGGTGTTGAAGAGATAGCCTGCACGGCCGCCGCGCTCGCCCAGCGGCGAGCCATCCTGGCGGCAGTCGATGTTCTTGATACCGAGCTGGTCGGCAAGCTGGCGGACCGAGAAGGCTTCTTCTGCCCCGACAAGGTCACCGAGGATGATGCCGACACGGTCCGGCTTCGCCGACTTCATCTTCTGCGCCACGCGCATGAAGGCCTCGGGCCAAGAGGTGGCACGGAGCTTTCCGATTTCGCGGACATAGGGGCGGTCGAGGCGTTGCGACTTGAGGCCATCCCACACGAAGCGGGTCTTGTCGGAAATCCACTCCTCGTTCACCGCTTCATGGGTGCGGGGAAGGATGCGCATCACTTCGCGGCCGCGCGCGTCGACGCGGATGTTGGAGCCGACCGCATCCATCGCGTCGATGGTCTCGGTCTTGCGCAGTTCCCACGGCCGCGCCTTGAACTCATAGGGCTTGGAGGTCAGCGCGCCGACCGGGCAAAGGTCGATGATGTTGCCCTGAAGTTCGGACGAGATCGCGCGGTTCAGGTAGGTGGTGATCTCCATGTCCTCGCCACGGCCCGTCGCACCCATCTCCTCGATGCCGGCGACTTCGGTGGTGAAGCGGACGCAGCGCGTGCACTGGATGCAGCGGTTCATCGAGGTCTTGACCAGCGGGCCCAGGTACTTGTCCTCGACGGCCCGCTTGTTCTCGTGGAAGCGGTTCTTGGACACGCCATAGGCCATGGCCTGGTCCTGCAGGTCGCACTCACCGCCCTGGTCGCAGATGGGGCAGTCAAGCGGATGGTTGATGAGCAGGAATTCCATCACGCCTTCGCGCGCCTTCTTCACCATCGGGGTCTTGGTGAAGACCTCCGGCGGCTCGCCATTGGGGCCGGGGCGCAGGTCGTTCACCGACATGGCGCAGGAGGCCTGCGGCTTCGGCGGCCCGCCCTTCACTTCCACAAGGCACATGCGGCAGTTGCCGGCGATCGAGAGCCGTTCGTGATAGCAGAAGCGCGGCACTTCGGCTCCGGCCTGCTCGCAGGCCTGAAGGAGCGTCAGGCCGTTCTCGACCTCCAGCTCCACTCCATCGATCTTGATCTTAGGCATTCGCTTGCTCGCTCATCACGTCGTTCACTGCACTGCCGGGCAGCGCCGCAAACCGGTTTTGTCGTCTCTGGACATCAGCAGCCGGTCCTGAGCATTCAGTCCCAGCACGAAGTCCTCGTCGAATGTGTCGTCGCCGCCTTCCGAGCCGCAGTCTTTCGCGGACCCCAAGAGGAAGTCGCCGTCCTTTGTCCAGGCCTTCACCGTGCACAACCAGCCATAGTTGCCGATGTGGGTGCCCTCGGCATCCCTCTCGAGCTTGAGGGGCGCGCCCTCGCTGTCGTCGGCATATTGGCATTCGTCATATTCCGTCACGGACCAGCGGCCGAGCAGCTGCTCGATCTCGACGGCATAGGCGGACGATGCGGACGTCATCGAAGCGATGACCGCCGTCGCCAAGCCCATGCTGCCGATGCCCGCTGCCCGCATCATCTCACTCCGCCGCGTGGCGCACGGCGCCGTCGTGGTCGGGGTTCGCGGCATACTGGTCTATGCGTTCCTCGATGACATGGCGGAAATGGGTGATGAGGCCCTGGATCGGCCAGGCCGCCGCGTCGCCCAGCGCGCAGATGGTGTGGCCTTCGATCTGCTTCGAGACGTCCAGGAGCATGTCAATCTCGCGCTTCTCGGCGCGGCCCTCGGCCATGCGGGTCATCACGCGCCACATCCAGCCCGTGCCTTCGCGGCAGGGCGTGCACTGGCCGCAGGACTCGTGCTTGTAGAAGTAGGCGAGCCGCGCGATGGCCTTGATGAGATCGGTCGACTTGTCCATGACGATCACAGCCGCCGTGCCAAGGCCCGAGCGCAGCTTCGACAGCGAGTCGAAGTCCATCGGCGTGTCGATGATCTGCGCGGCCGGAACCATGCGGACAGACGAGCCGCCGGGGATGACGGCCAGCAGATTGTCGAAGCCGCCGCGCACGCCGCCGGCGTGACGCTCGATCAGTTCGCGGAACGGGATGCCGAGTTCTTCTTCGACCACGCAGGGCTTGTTCACGTGGCCCGAGATGCAGAACAGCTTCGTGCCCACGTTGTTCGGGCGGCCGATGGAATTGAACCAGGTGGCGCCACGCCGCATGATGGTGCCCGCGACCGCGATCGATTCGACGTTGTTCACCGTCGTCGGCGCGCCATAGAGGCCCACGTTCGCCGGGAACGGCGGCTTCATGCGCGGCTGGCCCTTCTTGCCTTCGAGGCTTTCGAGCATCGCGGTTTCTTCGCCGCAGATATAGGCGCCGGCGCCATGGTGGACGATGACGTCGAAGTCCCAGCCATGGACATTGTTCTTGCCGATGAGGCGGGCCTCATAGGCCTGGTCGACGGCGGCCTGCAGGTGCTCGCGCTCGCGGATGAATTCGCCGCGCACATAGATATAGGCCGCGTGGCAGCCCATGGCGGCGCCCGCGATGAGGCAGCCTTCCACCAGCAGATGCGGCTCGTGCCTCAGGATTTCACGGTCCTTGCAGGTGCCGGGCTCGGATTCGTCCGCGTTGACGACCAGATAATGCGGACGCTCGCCGATGACCTTCGGCATGAACGACCACTTGAGACCCGTCGGGAAGCCCGCGCCGCCGCGTCCGCGGAGACCCGAGGACTTCATCTCGTTGACCATCCAGTCGCGGCCCTTGTCGATGAAAGCCTTGGTTCCATTCCAGCAGCCGCGCTTCTTCGCGCCATCGAGGCCCCAGTCGTGGAAGCCGTAGATGTTGGTGAAGATGCGGTCCTTGTCAGCGAGCATCGCCTGTCCTCACTTCTTCGTCGGCCGGTCGCCGACCTCGTTCTCGGGCCGCCAGCCGGTGGCCAGCTTCTTCGCCTGCATGATCCAGTCATCGCGCCTGGCGCGGCCCTTGAATCCTTCCAGCCGCTCATCCACCCAGTTCAGTTCCTTCGGACCCCACAAGGCGATCTGGTCGAAATGCCAGATGCCCATGCCGTTCAGCATGGCTTCGAGCTTTGGACCAACGCCCCATATCAGCTTGAGATCGTCGGATTGCTCGCCTTTCGGCTTGCTGAGCAGTTCCGGCTTGCCGTCCTCGGAGGCGGCTTCGTCACGGGCGGGCTGAATCTTCTGCTCGGCGAACTTGATGGGCTGCGGGGCCTTCTCGTTGGTGATCTCCACCGCCTTCACTTCGGCCATGGGCTTCAGCACGACAGGAGCCGCGGGCGCCACGGCCGCCGGTGCTGCCGCAGGCGCCTCGGCGGGCGG
>NZ_JBGSOZ010000046.1:0-21714 GCF_041738905.1 Aestuariivirga sp. | reverse complement strand
GTCGGGCGGCACGTCGCAGCCCAATCTCAACACGCTGGTCGAAGCGCTCCGCTTCACCGCCCGCGATGCGGAACTCGCCGCCGAACCGCTCGACGCCATCGCCGAATACTGGCGGGCCGTGCGCGAGTTCTACGCCCCCTTCGAAAGTCCCGTGCTCGCGGCCGCGTCGGATCTCTACCGCCACGAGATGCCCGGCGGACAGTACACCAACCTGTTCGAGCAGGCGCGGGCGCTCGGCCTGGCCGACCGCTGGCCCGACGTCTGCCGGATGTACGCCGACGTGAACCAGATGCTCGGCGACATCGTCAAGGTCACCCCCACCTCGAAGTCGGTCGGCGACCTTGCGCTGTTCCTGATCGCCAACGACCTCAGCACGGCCGACGTCGAGTCGGGCGAGCGCGAACTCGCCTTCCCGCAATCGGTCATCGATCTGCTCGACGGCAGCATGGGGCAGCCGCTGGGCGGTTTTCCCGCCAAAATTCGCAAGCGCATTCTCGGCGATCGCAAGCCGCTGCGCGGCCGGCCCGGCAAAACGCTGCCGCCGGCCGATTTCGCGCAAACGGCCGAAAAGCTGCAAGGCGTGCTGGGCCGCGATCCGCTGCGGCGCGAGGTGGTGTCGTACCTGCTCTATCCGCAGGTCTACCAGGAATTCGCCGCCCACGAGCAGCACTACGCCGACACCAGCGTGCTCCCCACGCCGGTGTTCTTCTACGGCATGCAGCCGGGCGAGGAGATCTCGCTTGAGATCGATCCCGGCAAGACGCTCGAAATCCGCCTGCAGACGCTGGGCGAAACCACCGAGGAGGGGGAGGCAAAGGTCTTCTTCGAACTGAACGGCCAGCCCCGCGTGATCCGCGTGCCGAACCGCGCGGTCAAGGCCAAGGCTCCGGTTCGCCCCAAGGCCGCCGAAGGCAATCCGTTGCATGTCGGCGCGCCCATGCCGGGCGCCATTGCGGCTGTCGGCGTGGCGGCGGGCCAGAAGGTCAATGCCGGCGACCTGTTGCTGACCATCGAGGCGATGAAGATGGAGACGGGACTGCGCGCCGAACGCTCCGGCCTCATCAAGGCCGTGCATGTTCATGCCGGCTCGCAGGTCGAGGCGAAGGACCTGCTGATCGAGTTGCAGCCGGCGGAAGGCTGATCTCCGGCAGCACCGGCGTAGAGGCTTGCCTACATTCCCTTGAGCAGGAACGATGCGGCCCGCTCCGCGATCATCACGACGGGGGCATGGGTGTTTCCGGAGACGATGCGCGGCATGACGGAGGCATCGGCAATGGTGACGTTGGCGGTGTTGCGCATGCGGAGGCTGGTATCGACGACGGCCAGCGGATCATCGGCCTGACCCATCTTCGCTGTTCCCACCGGATGGAAGATCGTCGTCGCAATCCGGCCTGCGGCCTCGGCCAGTTCCTCGTCGCTGTCGATGGCAGGACCAGGTGCGAACTCGCCAGGCGTGAAGGCGCTCATGCGCCTCGTGTCCATGAGCTTCCGCGCCAGCCGGATCGAGGCGACCGCGACATCTCGGTCTTCCGGGTCGGTCATGTAGTTGGGTGCGATGAGGGGTGCGGCATGCGGGTCGGGCGCCAACAGCCGCACATGGCCACGGCTGTTGGGCCTGAGATTGCAGACCGAGACGGTAATCGCGGGGTAGGGATGAAGCGGCTTGCCGAAGGCATCGAGCGAGAGGGGCTGTACGTGGAACTCGACGTTGGGCGTGGTGTAGCGCTCATGCGAGCGGGTGAAGATGCCAAGCTGGCTGGGCGCCATGGACATCGGGCCTGAGCGCTTCAACGCATATTCGCCCGCGATCTTGAGCTTGCCCCAGAGGCTCGCCTGCATGTCGTTGAGCGTCCGCGCACCCGAGATTCGAAAAGCGGTCCTGATCTGCAGATGGTCCTGCAGGTTGGCGCCCATGCCGGGAAGATCATCAGCGATACCGATCCCCATGTCGCGCAGATGCTGGGCCGGGCCGTGGCCCGAGAGCATGAGGATCTGCGGCGTGCCGATGGCGCCTGCCGCCATCACGAGCTGTTCGCTGATCGTGGCCGATGACGGACGTCCCATCACATCCATCTCGACGGCGGATGCCCTTGCCCCATCGAAGACGATGCGCGTGACCGTGGCGCCCGTGAGGATGCGTAGATTGGGGCGCCGCTTGACCTCCGGCGTCAGGAAGGCGCGGGCCGCGCTCCAGCGGACGCCCGCGCGCTGGTTCACCTCGAAGTAGCCCGAGCCCGTTGGTGCCACTGTTGAAATCATCGGTGCGGGGAATGCCGATTTCCTCCGCCGCATCGCGCACCGCATCGAGGATCGGCCAGTGCAGCCTCTGCTTCTCCACCAGCAACTCGCCTTCGGTGCCGTGGGACTCATCCTCCCGGTGGTAGCGCTCGGACTTCCTGAACACCGGGAGCACATCGTCCCAGCCCCAGCCCCTAGCGCCCATTTGGACCCAGTTGTCATAGTCGGCGGCCTGGCCGCGCATGTAGATCATGCCGTTGATGGACGAGCAGCCGCCCAGAACCTTGCCGCGCGGATAGGCGATCGAACGGCCGCCGAGTCCAGCCTCTGGCGCTGTCTTGTAAAGCCAGTCGGTGCGCGGATTGCCGATGCAATAGAGATAGCCGACCGGAATGTGAATCCACGGATACGAGTCGGAGCCGCCGGCCTCGATCAGGAGCACGCGGGTTGAGGGCGTGGCGGACAGGCGGTTGGCCAGAACGCAGCCTGCCGATCCCGCCCCCACGATGACGAAGTCGAAGCTGCCGATGTCATTTCGCATGGCATTTCCCTAACATGGGGACCATTCAATCGTCGACGGACATCAACGGTCAGTCGCCATGACGGCAACGGGCAACTCGAACCGGAATTACAGAGACGCGCAGGCAGGGACGCCTGGGCGATTGCCGTTATAGTCCAGCCCATGTCGAATCAAGGATCAGCCTGGAGCATCGTCCGCGCAATTGCCGGCGCACTGGCTGTTGCAGCGATTGTCCTGTCTCTCTGGATGCTCCATGGTGAGACCGACGGCATCGTCATCGAGAGCGATCGTGTCGGCACCACGCCCGTCACCGTCTATCGGCCGGCAGCATCTGGCAAGGCTCCGGTCCTCGTCATCGCGCATGGCTTCGCGGGTTCGGCGAAGCTCATGGAAAGCTTCGGGATCGCCGCGGCGCGGAACGGCTACATCGGCGTGACGTTCGACTTCGTGGGCCACGGCCGCAATCCGGCGCCGCTGACGGGCAGCATTGTCGAAGTCGACGGCGCAACGCGCAGGCTTCTGACCGAACTTGGCGAAGTGGCCGCACATGCCCGCGCGCTGGGGGACGGACGGCTGGCGGTTCTGGGGCATTCCATGGCCTCGGACATCGTGGTCCGCTACGCCGTGGCATCGCCCGATGTGGCCGCGACCATTGCGGTCTCCATGTTCTCGCCCGCCGTCACCGCCACCGCGCCGCGCAACCTGCTCGTCATCACCGGAGAATGGGAGGGCATGCTGGGGGAGGAGGCGCTCCGCGTCGTGAGCCTCGCGACCGCGCCCGCGAAGGCTGTCGCGGGTGTCACCTATGGCGATCCGGCGCAGGGAACGGCACGCCGCGCCGCCATCAGTCCCAATACCGAACATGCGAGCGTGCTGTTTTCCGAGTCGACCATGCGCGAGACGATCACATGGCTCGACATTGCATTCGGAACGCAGAGGGCGTCGCCGCCCGATATCGAGCCGCGCGGTGTCTGGATTGTCCTGCTGCTGGCGGGCGGGCTGATGCTTGCATGGCCGCTCTCGCGACTCTTGCCCGTCTGTTGCATGCCGCCTGCGGGCGCTAACCTGGGGTGGCGGGCGCTGTGGCTGCCAATGCTCCTGCCGATGATCGCCACGCCGCTCATCCTCCGCGTCACGCCCACGCATGTTCTTCCCGTCCTCGTGGGCGACTATCTCGCCTTTCACTTTGCGCTTTACGGCGTGCTGACCGTTTTTTGCCTCGCCTTGGTGAACCGGCGAGCCGTGCCGCCTCGATGGACAGAACTTCTGTCCGCGTCTTCGCTTGCCGCCGCCGCTGCGGTGGTGGCTTTCGGCTTCATCGCCGTCGTGTGGCCGCTCGACCGGTTCGTGACATCCTTCGTTCCGGGACCTGAGCGCTTTCTGCTGATCGGGGTCCTGCTCGTGGGAACGCTCGCCTATTTCCTGTCGGCGGAGTGGCTCACGCGTGGGGCGGGTGCCGCGCGGGGTGCCGTGCTGGCCGCACGAGTCTGTTTCCTGCTGTCGCTGGCGATTGCCGTGGCGCTCGATCTCGAAAGGCTTTTCTTTCTGATCATCGTCGTGCCCGTCATCGTGCTGTTCTTCCTCTACTATGGGCTCATCTGCGGTTGGACCTGCCGGAGGACCGGCAATCCGCTTGTGGCCGGGCTTGCCAGCGCCATTGCATTTGCCTGGGCCATCGGCGTTACCTTTCCACTGGTGGCCGGCTGACAGCTCAAGTGCACCACACGCAAGTCACGTTGCAAGGCGCTGCACGCGCCCGTCGGTCCATGCCAGGTCCAATGGCGGCGTCAGCCGCCGCTCCGCTCATAGAGGGCGAGCACGTCGTCGCGGCGGCAGAGAACCGTGCCGGAGTTCATGGTGGCGGCGGCCCCCGCCGCCATGCCGAGGCGGAAGGCATTTTCGAGCGGCCAGTCCGTCGATATGGCCCAGACCATGGCGCCGAGGAAGCTGTCGCCAGCACCCACGGCGGAGCGCACCGGAACGTCGAGGGCAGGGAGCCGCAAGGTGATGTCACGGCTCACCAACAGGGCGCCCTCGGCACCGAGTGTCACCGCGATGAAGCGGGCTTTGCCGGTTGAGGCCAGTTCGCGGGTGGCGGGCTCCAGTTCGGCGTCCGTCAGGCGGCGGCCCGTGAGGTGTTCGAGTTCGCTGCGGCTGGGCTTCAGGAGATGGATGCCGCCCGCTTCGACGGCGGCCTTGAGGCCTGCGCCCGAACTGTCCAGAACGAGTTTCAAGCCTCGGGCATTGGCGGCTTTCGTCATGCGGGCATAGCTGTCCGGCGGTGCGCCGCGCGGAAGGCTTCCACTCACCACGACGAAACCCTCTGCCTGACGGCCGATCGCATCCACGCACGCCGCGATGTCGCGGTCTAATACTTCCGGACCTTCGGGCAGGAAGCGATATTCCAGCCCCGTCTTCTGGTCGTGCACCATGAAGGCGATGCGGGTCTGGCCATCGATCGGGATGGCATGGTGCCGGATGCCTTCGTCATCGAGAAGGCGTCCCAGATAGACGCCCATCTCGCCGCCCGACAGAAAGAGGGCTTCGACATTGCCGCCCAGAACGGAAATCACCCGCGCCACGTTGATGCCGCCCCCGCCCGGCTCGTGGCGCGCATCGGTCATCCGCACCTTGTGGGTGGGCTGGACTTCAAGGGCCTCCCCGAACACATCGATGGTGGGGTTGAGGGTGATCGTCAGGATCGGCGCCATCTTGGGTCCTTGACCGGTTGCTCCGTCAGCATACACAACTGCATTCCTGCGACTGTGCCTTGACCTCGCTCAAGCCCGGACATCGCGGTGCTGGATTTGCGCCCTGCTTTGCGGGATCATGGGCCTTCACAACAGGCAATCCCATGGCGCAGCTCAGCATCCGCATCGACTTCGGCCCCGAACTCCGGGTCGGCCCCGGCAAGATCGCCCTGCTGGAGCATATCGCCGCGCTGGGGTCCATTTCGGCGGGCGGGCGGGCCATGGACATGTCCTACCGCCGGGCCTGGGAACTGATCGAGGAACTCAACACCATGTTCGGCCAGCCCGTCGTCGAGTCGCGCAGCGGCGGCAGGAAAGGGGGAGGCGCCACGCTGACCGCGCTGGGCCTCAGCCTCATTTCCCGCTACCGCGCCATGGAACGCGCCGCGGCCGCTGCCGCCGAAGCCCATCTCAAGGCACTGGAACTGGAAGTTCCGGTGAAGGCGCGGGATTGATCGCTATTCCTGCCGCGATATGATGATCTTGAGTGTTGATCAGCGCGCGGACCCTGCTGGGCCGCTGACGGAGACAGCCTTGACGATGGCATAGACTGTGCTGCCCGCTGCCAGGTGAAGCGCTGCCGCGGACTGCCGGGTGATGCGCGCCATGATGATGGCTCCCCGGCAATCGACCGCCACGTTGACGGAGGAGGGACCGGCATCATCGATCCTCGCGACGATGCCGCAGAAAATGTTCAGTGCACTGATGTTCCCGGGCTCCGTGGTGGCGAGCATCACGTCGCGGGCGCGGATCCGCACGCGGGCTGCCGCTCCCTTCGGTCCGATCTCACCGGGAACGTGGACTTCGCCCATGTCCGACGTCAGGACGGTCATGCCGAAGCTGCTGTCGTAGCCATGGATCGTCATGTCGAGAATGGCGCCGCCTTCGTCGCGTTCTTCCGGCGGAACCAGATCGAGGCGCCGCGCAATTTCGGCGGCAGGCCCGGAGGCCACGGTTCGCCCGTCCGCCAGCACCACGATGCCGGTTGCCAGCCGCGTCACTTCCGCCACCGAATGGCTCACATAGATGATCGGAATCCTGACCTCGTCGCGAAGCCGTTCCAGATAGGGCATGATCTCGGTCTTGCGCATCTGGTCGAGGGAGGCCAGCGGCTCGTCCATCAGCAGAAGCCGAGGCGAGGCGAGGAGTGCGCGACCGATGGCGACGCGCTGCTTCTCACCGCCCGACAAATCGCCCGGACGGCGTTGCAGCAGATGCCCGATGCCGAGCAGGTCGAGGATCTGCTTCCTGCCGGCGTAGCGTTCGCCGCGCGGCGTGAACCACTCGCCATAGGACAGGTTGCGCTCGACCGAGAGGTGCGGAAACAGGCGTGCGTCCTGGAACACATAGCCGATGCGGCGGCGGTGTGCGGGAACCTGGATGTTCCGGCTTGTGTCGGTCAGCACCTTTCCGTCGATCACAACGCGGGCTTCACCTGGCTGCATGAGGCCTGCGATCACGTTCACCACGCTGGTCTTGCCCGATCCCGATGCGCCGAAGATGGCGGTGAGTGGCCCGTGGCTTTCGAAGGCGACGGAAAGCGCGAAGTCTCCGAGACGATGCTGGATGTCGACCGCAATGCTCATGGGACGAGGCGCTTGCTGATGCGGCGCGCGAGGATTTCGGAGGCCATCACGGCGCCAAGCGAGATGACGACCGATACGAGCGTGAGGCGCAGCGCGCCCGCGTCGCCGCCTGGTACTTGGGTGAAGGTGTAGATCGCCGAGGGCAGCGTTTGCGTCTCTCCCGGAATGTTGGAGACGAAGGTGATGGTGGCGCCGAATTCGCCCATGGCCTTGGCGAAACATAAAATCATGCCGGCGATGATGCCGGGAAGGATCAAGGGAAGCGTGACGGTGGCAAAGACCCACGCCGGACTGGCGCCCAGCGTGGAGGCTGCTGCCTCGAGCTTGCGGTCGACCGCCTCGACCGAGAGGCGGATCGCACGCACGATGAGCGGAAAGCCCATCACCGCGCAGGCCAGTGCGGCGCCCGTCCAGCGGAAGGAGAACACGATGCCATAGTCGGCGAGGAATGCGCCGACGGGGCCGCGCTTTCCGAAGGTGAGAAGCAGCAGGTAGCCCGTCACCACCGGCGGCAGCACGAGGGGAAGATGCACGATGCCGTTCAGCAGCGACTTGCCCCAGAAGTCGCAACGCGCCAGCAGGAAGGCCAAGGCGATGGCCACGGGCAGGCTTGCCAGCATCGCGACTGTCGCGACCTTCACGCTCAAGCGGACGGCGTTCCATTCATCCGGGCTGAGCGTGAACCAATCCATGGGCCGTTGGTAGCAGGGGAAACCGGCAGCGGGAAGCCCCATCGCCTGAAATCCGGCTCTCTCAGTTGCCGGAAAACCAGCCCGCTCCGTTATTCCTCAGAAAATATAACGAAGACTGGCTTTAGAGATTGTAAGCAGCCTTCGCCGCGCCATAGGCCATGTGACGTGCCGCCTCGCGCGCGGATGGCAGCGACATGCGGTGCTCGGCGACCATTTGGGACAGGAACCGGCAGATCTCGCGGCGCCAGACGTCATGGCGGGCCGGGATCGAGAGCAGGGCGCGGGTGTCGTCGTTGAAGCCTGCGAGATTGTGGAACCCTGCCGTTTCCACGACCTGATCCAGATAGCGGCGGATGCCTTGCGGGCTGTCGTGGAACCACCAGGGCGGGCCGATGAGGAGGCTCGGCCAGTAGCCGGCCATGGGGGCCAGCTCGCGGGCATAGACCGTTTCATCGAGCGTGAAGACAATGAGCCGGAAGCTCTTTGCAGCGCCGAAGCGGGAGAGCAGCGGCTGCAGCGCATGGACGAATTCGCCGCGCGTCGGAATGTCGGCCCCAAGGTTCGGGCCATACTCCGCCATCAGCTGCGGGTCGGTGTTGCGGTTCGAACCGGCGTGAAGCTGCATCACCATGCCGTCATCGGCAGAGAGTGCCGCCATCTCCGTCATCATCTGGGCGCGGAACTGGCGTTTGCCGTTTGCGTCCAGCGTGCCTTTCAGCGCCCCATCCAGAAGCCTCTGCTTTTCGTGAAGGGCGAGATCGTCCGTCAACGCATCGGGAACGCCGTGATCGGTCGCTGTGGCGCCGTTGTCGCGGAAGAAAGCGCGGCGGGCCGCATGGGCAGCGATCATGCCATTCCAGTTGGTCACGTCCTCGCCCGTCACCTCGCCGAAGCGAAGCAGGTTCGCGATGAAACCGGGGTTCTCCGGGTCGGTCACGTCATCGGGCCGGTAGGTGGTGCGGATGCGCTGGTTCAGCCCCTTGGATTTCAGGTTGCGGTGATGGAGCAGGGGATCGAGCGCGAATTCGGTCGTGGCGATGACCTCGACATTCGCCCGGTCCAGAATGGCGAGCGGCTTCAGGTCGTCATCGCCCAGCCTCCGCGTGATAGTCGCGTAGATCGCCTCGGCATTGGCAGCGTTCAGTTCATCTTCGATGCCGAAGGCCCAGTGGAAGGCATGGTCGATCCACAGCCGTGACGGCGTACCGGCGAACAGGTGGTAGTTGGCGGCAAAGAGTTTCCACGCGGCGATCCCCGGCACTGTGGGCTGCTGGCCCTTGCGGGCCAGGCCCAGTGCTTCATAGGAGAAACCCTGGCTCCGCAGCATGCGCAGCACGTAATGGTCGGGCGTGAGGAACAGCGACGTCGCGTCGGTGAAGTTGCGGTTTTCCGCGAACCACTCAGGGTCGCTGTGACCATGCGGGCTGACAATGGGAAGCCCGGCGATCTCTTCATGGAGCGACCGCGCAAGACTCAGCGAAGGGTCCTGCGGCGGAAACAGCCGGTCGGGATGGAGGCGGGGGATCACGGGCTGGCCTGGATCGAGCGGATGTAGCGCACAAGTCCGGCGATGCGGCGCGAGGCATCGTCGGAGGCCTTCATGGCATCCTCGAGCTTGACGCTGCCGCCAACGCCTTCGGTGACGAAGACATCACCCCAGATCGGCATTTCGCGGGTGCCATGGCCATCCGGCATGTCGAGGCCGGCAACAGTCTGGAAGACCAGTTCTTCCGGAAACAGTCCGCCATGTTTGGTGGCGATCACGGTGAGATCCGCGGTCTTCTTCTGAAGCGTTGCGGCCTGTGGTCCATCGCCCTTGCCACTCTCGCCGTGACACGGAGCGCAGAGGTGAGCGAAATCGGTCCTGCCCTGTTCCAGCGCCTCGTCCGCAGTGGCGGATGAGAGTGCCGCGGCCAGCGCGAGTGATGCGATGAGCAGGGTGCGGCGCATGGTCAGGCCTTCTGGCCGATGTCGCGCAGCATGTCCTCGAACCACGGTTCGCCGGGGTTGAAGTGCTTGCCGCCCTTGATGCGCGGGAATTCGATCGCGCGAAGTTCGTCGCCACGTTCCTCGTCATGTCCGACGACGCCGGACACGCCAGCCAGCGCTGAGTCTACAGCAACGTGGACCATCGAACGGATGAGATCGAGATCGGCCGGGTTGGCGGCGGAGGAACGTCCGAAGTATCCGGACTTCTGCACCAGCGTCTTGTCGGCGCCGATCTTCTTGCCGAACTGCTTGGCAAACCAGTCGCCCACCTTCACCTGGTCGAGACGCACATGTCCGAAGGCATCGCGGTCGAGCTTCTCGCCCTTCGATTCCAGTTCCGCCACGATCTCGGTTACGCAGGCGCCTTCGCTGACGAAGATCGAAACCGAGTCCTTCTCGTCCATCACCTTCCTGAGGCGCTCCGCCTCGGCCTCGATGTCGATGGGGAGTTCCGGTATGTAGATGGCGTCGACTTCCTTGTGGCGGCGCGACAGGTTGAACTCGGGCAAGAACTCATGCGCGTCGAGGCGCTCGCGCCAGGCCCGCGCGGTGGCGGCGGTGAGCCAGCCGCAATGACGGCCCATGACCTCGTGGATGACCAGCTGACGTGAGGACGTGGACTGCTCGTTCACCACGTTTTCGAAGAAGATCGCGCCCTGTTCGGCAGCCGTCCATGCGCCAAGTGTCTGGCGAATGGGGACGACGTCATTGTCGATGGTCTTGGGCAGGCCGACGACGGTGAGGTCGTAGCCGTTGGAAGCAAGGTAAGCGGCGAGATCGGCGGCGGTGGTGTTGGTATCGTCGCCGCCGATGGTGTGAAGGATGGTCACTCCGTCCTTCACGAGCTGGTTTGCCGCGACGGTCAAGGGCACTTCGCCTTCCTTCACCAGTCCGCGCTTCACGCAGTCGGCGACGTTGGTCAGCTTGACGCGGCTGTTGCCGAGCGGGGTTCCGCCATGAGAGTGCAGCACATGGGCGCGGCGGCGGACTTCGGGCGTCACTGGAATGGAGTTGCCTTGGAGGAGCCCCTTGTAGCCGCTGAGGTAGCCGATCATCGGCGACTCGGGCGACAGTTCGGAATAGCGCTCGATGAGGCCGCCGACGGCGGACGACAGGCACGGGGCCAGCCCGCCCGCTGTGAGCATTGCAATCTTGTGGCGCGTCATGGTGTTGCTCCTCGGCATTTTCAATGGCGAGGGTTACGCATTCCGGCCGATTTTCGCAACCCGGCTGAATCGAAGGCCGGGATGTCCGATTTTCATTGAAGCCGAGTCAAGACTTCCTATCTCATTTCCCGTCAACCCAATACTCAAGGAGAGGGACAAAGACATGACAAGTTCTGCTTCGGCTGGTTTTGAACCGCGGAGCGAGACGCGCGAGCGCCGCTGCGGCAGCGGGCTGCGGACGCGCTGGTCGCCATGGGAAGTGGGCGCGATGGTCGCCGGTTTCGTGGTGTTCTGGCCGCTCGGATTGCTCGCCCTTTTCCTGAAATGGAAGAACAGCGAGATGTGGCCGGGTTCGTCCGAGACCAAGGCCCCGTGGTCCGGCTTTAAGACACCTGACTTCTCGGCATGGAAGCCGCAGGCATCGGCCTACGGGTTCTCTGGTTCCGGCAACGCCGCGTTCGACGCCTACAAGCGCGACCAGATGAAGCGCCTCGATGAGGAGCGCCGCAAGCTCGAGGACGAGCAGAAGGCCTTCCGGGACTTTGTCGAAAAGGTGCGCCGCGCCAAGGACCAGGACGAGTTCGACCGCTTCATGAGGGAGCGCAATGCTCCCGCGCCGTCGAACGATCAGATGCCGTAACCGGCGGCCATCACGAACAGGAAGAGAAGAGCCCGGTCCGCAAGGCCGGGCTCTCTGACTTCAAATCTCCGGGTCGTCGCGCCCGCGCACGGGCGGGATGGTCGGTTCCACCGGGCGGAGCGGCGGCACGGCCTTGCGGTCGCCGAAGACCGCCGGGCGCGGGGCCGGACGCACTGAACCGGATTCGGTCGACGCTCCATAGGCTGACGCGATCGAGGCTGCGGTAATGCCGGTTTCCACCACCACGTCCAGTGGGCCGCCGATGAGGATTAGGTGTTCGACATTGTCGCGGCGGACCAGGACCAGACGGCGCGACTTGTCGAGTTCATGGTACTCGCTGATCCCGAGGCGCTGGCCGCGCCGGCCGGACATGCGCGGGCTCACCGCGCGCCAGATCGAAAGAACGATCAGCAGCAGGACAAGCACTGCCACTGCGGCAATGATCACCGTCATATTCTCGTTGATGAGTTCCATGTGCCGATTCCCGCCCTTGTGGTTCGTTCAGGAGCCCCCGCCTGCTCCCGGTATTCCGCTGCTGCCTCCCCGGAGATATCCGGGGCCTGGAGTATTCCGGCCTACCGGTACCAGCGCCTGACCTCGACGATGCGGCCCGAGTAGGAATTGACCTTGATCTTGTACCACTTGCTGTTCCGCTTGCCCGTGTAATCGTAGTTCTTGCCCGCGCATCCGCGGATCGACACGGAGTTGAAACGCTGGGCGACGATGCGTGCGCCAGTCCGGCATGAGATGTTGCGGCCGTAGAAACCGCCGTATCCGAGATTGATCGAGATATCGACATCGGCCTTTGCCGCCGGAGAGCCGGCCGCCATCAGGGCGAGGCCGAAGGCCATGGCGGTAAAAGACTTGCGGATCATGCGAGTTCCCTTTCTGATATCAACGCTGTAGCGCCCCTCTTGGATATCGAGTCTGGAGGCAGGCATCCGATTTGTAAAGGACAGAACTTGACGGGCTTTCCAGCGATTCCGATCCCGGGCATTTCGCCTATACTGGCTATGATTCGGGGTGGGCAATAATGACGGACAGACACGCGCCGGGCAGGGGAGAGCTGACGGCGCAAGCGGGCTTTGGCAGTTGGCGCGGGCGCGCGGCCTTCGTGCTTCTGCTCGCGGCACTGGTGGCCCTTACCGTGGTTTTCGGACTGAGATCGGTGGCGGCGGCCTATCCGATGTGGATCGTGGCACCTGGCGCCCTCTTTGCCGCCATCGGCCTCATCGCGCTCTTCGGCCTGATGGCCGGCTTTTTCCAGTTTGGCGCCGGAACGAATGAACGGAGCTTTTTCGATGGCCTCACCGACGCGCTGCCCGATGCCATCGTGGTCACCGACGCACGTAGCAGGGCGGTCTATGCCAACGCTGCCTACCTGAAGCTGGCGGCGGCTGCCGGAACCGGCCGGCTTGTCGGCATGGATGTTCTCTTCGCCGGCTTTCCCGAGTTCTCGGCGCCCGTATATCAGCTATCGCAGGCCATTCTGGACGGGCGGGGCGAGATGCGCGAGCTTCGGCTGGCGCCCGGCTCGCCAGCACCCTGCGCCTTGCCCGACAGGCCTGTGTGGATCAGGCTTTCGGCGCGGCCCATAAAGGGCGAGAATGCTGCCTACAGACTGTGGCGGCTCGAGAACATCAGCGATGACCGCGCGCGGCAGGAACAGGCGTTCTCACGGCTGCAATTCATCATCACCTATCTCGACAATGCGCCAGCCGGATTCTTCTCCACGCTTCGCGACGGC
The DNA here is from genome assembly GCF_041738905.1 of Aestuariivirga sp. GTDB lineage: Bacteria > Pseudomonadota > Alphaproteobacteria > Rhizobiales > Aestuariivirgaceae > Aestuariivirga. The sequence goes on along the minus strand of NZ_JBGSOZ010000046.1, from coordinate 8,386 downwards.
CATGTCGACTACATCAACGCCACGCTGGCGCAATGGCTGGGCATGGACATGGCTCAGGCCCAAGGCTCCAATCTCACGCTACCCGACATCCTCGGCGAAAGCGGCGCGCGGCAGATTTCAGGCGTCGAGGCAAGGCCGGGGAGTGCCGTCACCGAGAGCTTCAGCCTCGACCTCCGCAACGCGGTTGATGGAAGTCTGCTGCCGGTGCAGGTCATTCATCATGTCGACTATGACGCCGAGGGCATTCCCGCCCCGTCGCGAACGCTCGTCATTCCGCGCAGCCTCGCAGGCAGCGCCGGCGGAGGCCGCGCCGAGATCTCTGCCCCGCGACTGTCGCGCTTCATCAACAATGCGCCGATCGGGATTGCCGAGATCGACAAGGACGGGGCCATCCAGATGGCCAATGCTGCTTTCATCGACCTGTCGCAGAAGGCACGGCGAGGTGCGGCATTGTCATCCGCCATCATCGAGGCGGAACGGCCCGCCCTGCAACAGGCTCTGGCAGCAGCGCTTTCGGGAGAAGGCAGCCTTCACCGGGTGGAGGCCACCGTCGAAGGCGAGAAGCAGCGGACCGTACTTTTCTCCTTCACACGGCTGGCCAGCGAAGACGACACAGCGGTGGTCTTCGCGCTCGACAAGACCGAGAGCAAGGCGCTCGAAGTGCAGCTGGCACAAAGCCAGAAGATGCTGGCGGTCGGCCAGCTGGCCTCGGGCATCGCGCATGACTTCAACAACGTGCTGACCCCGATCATCGGCTTTGCCGACCTGCTGCTGGCGCGCATGCGGCCGACCGACCCTGCCTTTGCCGACGTGATGAACATCAAGCAGAATGCCAACCGCGCGGCCAACCTGGTGCGCCAGCTGCTGGCCTTCTCGCGAAAGCAGACGCTGCAGCCCAAGGTGCATGTGCTGACGGAGGCGCTGTCCGATCTCGGAAACCTTCTGGGCCGTGTGCTGGGCGAGAAGGTCGAGCTCCGCATCGCCCATGACCGCGAGCTTGGACTCGTGCTCGTGGACATCCACCAGTTCGAGCAGGTCATCATCAACCTCGCGGTCAATGCGCGCGACGCGATGCCAAATGGCGGCGCGCTGATGGTGCGGACCTACAATGTCTACGAAGAAGCCTCGCGCAGCATCGCGCCCCATCTGATGCCGCCCGGCGAATATGTCGGCTGCGACGTGGAGGATACGGGGTCCGGCATTCCGCCTGCGATCCGCGACAAGATCTGGGAACCGTTCTTTTCCACCAAGGATGTCGGCAAGGGGACGGGTCTCGGACTGTCCACCGTCTATGGCATCGTCAAGCAGACGGGTGGCTTCATCTTCTGCGACAGTGAAGTGGGCAAGGGCACCACGTTCCGCATCTTCCTGCCGCGCTATTATCCACAGAAATCCACCGAGCCGGTGGTGGAGGAGAAGGCTGCAGAGCCGCCGAAGCGGTCGGACTATACTGGCAAGGAACGCATCCTGCTGGTCGAGGACGAGGATGCTGTCCGCGCCTTCGCACTGCGCGCGCTCACCTCGCGCGGCTACACCGTGGTCGAGGCGGACTCGGGCGAAAGCGCCCTCGAACGCATCGCGGAAGAGGAGAAGGGCTTTGACCTCATCATCTCCGACGTGGTGATGCCTGAAATGGACGGGCCGAAACTGCTGCGCGAGTTGAGGAAGCGCGGCAACACGACCAAGTTCATCTTTGTGTCCGGCTATCCCGGCGAGGAATTCGAGAAGGACCTCGAAGGCCACAGCGACTATTCCTTCATGCCCAAGCCCTTTTCGCTCAAGCAGCTGGTGGAAAAGGTGAAGGAAGCGATGGAGAGCTGAGGCGCAAATCCAACGATCCTGCCAGGCACATTGACGAAGCCAGATCCTGCGCAGTCCGGTTGCAGTGGAAGGATCACTCGCCAATTGGGCCGTTGCGGCGAACCCGCCGTGCCAGTCTCGATGTGTTCAGGCCCCAGAAACCCGATTCCCGGCCTCGTACTGACCGGTTCCGGTTTTCAGATGCGCCCTCTGTCGAAACATCCTATTTCACTTTGCGCAATTCAAGGGAACGAGGGCGATGGCCACACTTGACCAACTGGCAACGCAACTGGCCGAGGGAACGGTAACGTCCCGGAGCCTCGTGGAGCAGTCGCTCTCGGCTATCGCCGATCCATCGGGCGAGGGTGCCCGCGCCCTTATCTCTGTCGATGCCGAAGGCGCGCGCGCCGCCGCCGACCTGGCGGACCATCGCCGCAAGGCCGGCCGCTCGGTGTCTCCGCTCGAAGGCATACCGTTCTCGTCAAAGGATATCTTCGATCTCGCCGGAGAAGTGACCACCGCAGGCTCCGTGGTGTTGAAAGGGGCGGCTCCCGCCACGGCCGATGCCGTTGCCATCGCCCGGCTCAAGTCCGTGGGCATGATTGTCATCGGCCGCACCAACATGACGGAATTTGCCTATTCGGGCGTGGGCCTCAACCCGCACTACGGCACGCCGCGCTCACCCTACGATCGCGCCACGGGACGCATCCCTGGCGGGTCGTCATCGGGTGCGGGGGTCTCCGTGTCGGATGGCATGGTGAGCCTCGCCATCGGGACCGACACGGGCGGTTCCTGCCGGATCCCTGCGTCCTACTGCGGCGTCGTCGGCTACAAGTCGAGCCACGGGCGCGTGCCGCTGACCGGCACCTATCCGCTGTCATCCAGTTTCGATTCGATCGGACCACTCGCCACCTCGGTTGCATGCTGCGCCACGGCGGACGCGCTGATGGCGGGCGACTGGGACGGCAAGGTGCCAGAGCGCCCTTTGCGGGGCCTGCGCCTCGCGGTGCTGAAGGACTTTGTCCTCGATGGCCTCGAAGCGCCCGTCGCGTCGGCTTTCGACGCGGCGCTGATGGCGTTGTCCAGTGGCGGCGCCACGCTCTCCGACATGGCTTTCCCGGAGCTTCGCGAGTTGCCGTCGATCAATGCCAAGGGGGGCATCGTCGCGGCGGAGGCGTGGTTCACCCATCGCGCCCTGATGGCCTCGAAGGGCGAGGCTTATGATCCGCGGGTGCGCAACCGCATCGCCATGGCCGAGACCATCTCGGCTGCGGATTATCTCGACTACTTCGTCCGCCGCAGGGAAATGATCCGCCTCTTTGCCGAGCGTTTCCAGGGCTTCGATGGCGTTCTCTTGCCTACGACCCTGAACACCCCGCCTGCCATCGCCGATCTGGCACACGACAAGGATTACCTGCGCTTCAATGCCATGAGTCTCCGCAACACCTATGTCGGCAATTTCCTGAATGGCTGCGGCATCTCGATTCCCATGCAGGGACCGGGCGAGGCGCCTTGCGGCCTGACAATCCTGTCGCCCTGGGGCAGCGACCGCAGCCTGTTTGGCGTCGCGGCTGCCGTCGAGCCGGTTCTGACCCGCGCCTGAGGCCTATTGCAGGAGGGCGTATCCGGTGGTGTGGCACTGGCCGAGCCCGCATTGCAGGACGGCCGAGACGAGGTTGATGGCGCATATCGCGATCACATAGAGGCTAGCGATGCCCGCCGCCTTGTAGACCAGCGGGAAGGTCGAGGCCTCGTTGCCGCGCATGTGGGCGTTGCCGCCCAGCACCGCGAGCCTCAGCGCAAAGGCAATGAGCAGGCAGAGGGCGATCACCACCGACCAGACCGGCATGTGCAGGCCGAGAACCGCCGTACCGACATATTCGTGGCCGGGGCGCGGATAGATGTCGAGAAGGGTCTGGCGCTCCGACACGACAAGGAGGAGCAGCGCGAAGAGCAGGCTGAATCCGGTGTTGCGGTCGGCATACGTCCCTCGCAGGTTCTGGAGGATCCCGAAGCACACGCCGAACATGGCGGCCCGCTGCAGAAGGCAAAGCGGGCAAGGGATTTCGCCATAGGCATATTGCAAGGTCATCGCCGCCGTGAGCACCCCGGCGATGACGGTGACCATGCCCAGCAGATAGATGTGATTGAGCAAGGCCAGCAGGCGGGCGCGGCTTTCGAGAAGGTTCTCCATCACAGGCTCAGCCACGGCATGGTGAAGCCATATTGCTGACTGTAAACCTCGAACAGGAAGAGCCAGACCGACAGCGCGAGGCAGATGACGGCGCCCGTGACTGCTGCCCGGCGCCATTGTGCCGCGCCCGCTACGAGAGCGAGCAGAACTGCCGCAAAGACCGCTACCATCATGCGTTGTACATCCCCTTGCGCCAACACCATGGACCCGTCATGGCTTTCCTTGCAAGCTCAAGTCGTGGCGACTCGATCGGCCTCCGGTCCCTGTGGTGCCCAAAGGGAAGGCGTGGCCTTGCGATCAAGCATGAATCGCCGTTCCACTCCATTCGATCTTTGTTCTGTTGAGGTTCAGGTTTTAAAGTCATAATATCCTTGCAGATCAAGCACTAAAATTTCTGCTTGCCGTCTGAACATAAATAGAACATATTGAAAACATGGGTAGCGGCATCGATGCGAGGCGCCCCCGGATGGACCAACGTGAAATCAAAGAGTACACCAGTGGCGCAGTCGAATCTTCGGGTCGTTGAGAGTTCATCCATGGACAAGAACAAGGCGCTTGACGCCGCACTGAGCCAGATCGAGCGGGCGTTCGGCAAGGGCTCCATCATGAAGCTCGGCGCCAATTCGGCACTCGAGATAGAGGCGATCTCGACGGGTTCCCTGGGGCTGGACATCGCGCTTGGCATCGGCGGCCTGCCCAAGGGTCGTGTCATTGAAATCTACGGGCCGGAATCGTCCGGCAAGACCACGCTGGCGTTGCAGGTCATCGCCGAAGCCCAGAAGCGCGGCGGCATCTGCGCCTTTGTCGATGCCGAACATGCGCTTGATCCGGTCTATGCCCGCAAGCTTGGCGTCAAGGTCGACGACCTGCTGATTTCGCAACCCGACACGGGCGAACAGGGCCTCGAAATCGCCGATACGCTGGTGCGCTCGGGCGCGGTTGAAGTTCTCGTCATCGACTCGGTCGCGGCCTTGACGCCGCGCGCCGAACTCGAAGGCGAGATGGGCGACCAGCTTCCCGGCCTGCAGGCCCGCCTGATGAGCCAGGCGTTGCGCAAGCTCACGGGGTCGATCTCCAAGACCAATTGCATGGTCATCTTCATCAACCAGATCCGCATGAAGATCGGCGTGATGTTCGGCTCGCCCGAAACCACCACCGGTGGCAACGCGCTCAAGTTCTATGCCTCGGTCCGCCTTGATATCCGCCGCATCGGCGCCATCAAGGACCGCGACGAGGTGGTGGGGAACCAGACCCGCGTGAAGGTCGTCAAGAACAAGGTGGCCCCGCCTTTCAAGCAGGTCGAGTTCGACATCATGTATGGCGAAGGCATTTCCAAGGTCGGCGAACTGGTCGATCTCGGCGTGACGGCCGGCGTCGTCGAGAAATCCGGCTCGTGGTTCTCTTATAATGGCGAACGCATCGGGCAGGGGCGCGAGAACGCCAAGAACTTCCTGCGCCAGAACCCCGACATGGCCAATTCCATCGAGGCGACGATCCGCTCCAATGCCGGCATCCTTGCCGCGGCGCTCAGCAATGGCACCGAAAAGGACGACGCCTCGGACGATTGAGGCTCTTCCCGGCCAGCTTTCCACTTCCATTTCGCGAACCCGGACGCTTTCCCAAGGGCGTCCGGCGCCCACGGTGTTTGCCCCACACCGCATGCGACGGCGCCCTCCGCTCCCCACGGAGGGCGCTATCGCGTTTGAACCCAACAGTTGAGCCCAACCATCTGGCTCCAGCCCGCGCGTAATTCTGGACAGGGGGCGTCCGCGCCATTAAACACCCCCGACCTTCACTCATTCATTGCCGGGCGTCACATGACAGGGCTTGCACAGATCCGTTCCACCTTCCTGGATTTCTTCCGCCGCCAGGGCCATGAAATCGTCGCCTCGTCGCCGCTGGTGCCGCGGAACGACCCGACGCTGATGTTCGCCAATTCGGGCATGGTGCAGTTCAAGAACGTGTTCACCGGCATGGAGAAGCGCCCCTATTCGCGCGCCACCACGGCCCAGAAATGCGTGCGCGCCGGCGGCAAGCACAACGATCTCGACAATGTGGGCTATACGGCCCGCCACCACACGTTCTTCGAGATGCTCGGCAACTTCTCCTTCGGCGATTATTTCAAGGCCGATGCGATCGAGTGGGCCTGGACGCTGATCACGAGCGAATATGGCCTGCCCAAGGACAAGCTGTCGGTCACCGTCTATCACACCGATGACGAGGCCCATGCCCTGTGGAAGAAGATCGCCGGCATTCCCGACAGCCGCATCATCCGTATTCCGACGTCCGATAATTTCTGGGCCATGGGCGATACCGGCCCCTGCGGCCCGTGCTCCGAAATCTTCTATGACCACGGCGACAAGATCTGGGGCGGCCCTCCGGGTTCGGCTGAGGCCGATGGCGACCGTTTCATCGAAATCTGGAACCTCGTGTTCATGCAATACGAGCAGATTTCAAAGGACGAACGCGTCAGCCTGCCGAAGCCCTCGATCGATACCGGCATGGGACTGGAACGCATTGCCGCCGTGCTCCAGGGAACGCATGACAATTATGAGACCGACCTGTTCCGGGCGCTGATCTCGGCCATCGTGGAGCGCACCGGCGTTCCTGCGGATGGCGATGCCAAGGCCTCGAACCGGGTGATCGCCGATCACCTGCGCGCATCGTCCTTCCTCATCGCCGATGGCGTTCTGCCGTCGAACGAGGGCCGCGGATACGTGCTCCGCCGCATCATGCGCCGCGCCATGCGCCACGCGGAGCTTCTGGGCGCGCGCGAACCGCTGATGCACAAGCTGGTGCCAACCCTCGTGCGTGAGATGGGCGCGGCCTACCCCGAACTGGTGCGGGCGCAGCCGATGATTACCGAAACCCTCTATCTTGAGGAAAACCGCTTCAAGAAGACACTGGAACGCGGTCTCCGCCTGCTCGACGAAGGGTCCTCCGGCCTTGCTGCCGGCGACACGTTCTCGGGCGACACCGCCTTCAAGCTCTATGACACTTATGGTTTCCCCCTCGACCTGACGCAGGATGCCCTGAAGCCGCGTGGCATCGCTGTCGATACCGACGCCTTCAATGCCGCGATGGAAGCCCAGCGCGAAGACGCCCGCAGGGCCTGGAAGGGCTCGGGCGAGGCGAAGACCGAGACCATCTGGTACGAGCTGCGCGAGAAGGTCGGCGCCACCGAGTTCCTCGGCTATGACACCGAGGCAGCCGAAGGCATCGTGCGCGCCATCGTGGTCGACGGCAAGGAAGTGGCCTCGCTGGGCACCGGCCAGAAGGGTTCGATCGTCGTCAACCAGACGCCCTTCTACGGCGAGTCCGGTGGCCAGACCGGCGACCATGGCATCATCCGCTCGGCTGAAGGTGCTGTCTTCAAGGTCACCGACACGCAGAAGCGCGTGGGCGATGTGTTCATCCATGTGGGAGAAGTGGAACAGGGCAGCTTTGCCGCCGGGAATGCCGTGGAACTCGCGGTCGACCATGTGCGGCGGGGCGGCAACCGCATTCACCATTCGGCGACCCACTTGCTGCACGAGGCACTGCGGATCACGCTCGGCAACCATGTTGCCCAGAAGGGCTCGCTGGTCGAGCCCAACCGGCTCCGCTTCGATGTCTCCCACAACAAGGCGATGAGCCATGACGAACTGGCGCAGGTCGAGGCCATCGCCAATGACATCGTGCTGCAGAACGACGCCGTGAACACGCGGCTGATGACGGTCGACGCGGCCATCGCGGAAGGCGCCATGGCGCTGTTCGGCGAAAAGTATGGCGATGAGGTTCGCGTCGTCTCGATGGGCCGCAACACGCATGGCGCGGGCCGGCCTGTCTATTCGCTCGAACTCTGCGGCGGAACCCATGTCTCGCGTACCGGCGACATCGGCATCATCAAGGTGGTGAGCGAAAGCGCGTCCGCCGCGGGCGTGCGCCGCATCGAAGCACTGGCAGGCCCCGCTGCACGCGCCTATCTCGAGGAGCAGGACCGACGCGTGCAGGCGGCAGCCGCGGCACTCAAGGCGCCGGCCTCGGAGATCGTCACGCGCATCGAGGCGCTGATGGACGAGCGCCGCAAGCTGGAGCGCGAACTGGCCGAGGCCAAGAAGCAGCCCGCCATGGGCGGCGGCGCCAAGGGCGGTGACGAGGGCATCTCGGAGGTCAATGGCGTCAAGCTCATGGCGCGCATCCTCAAGGGAATTTCTCCCAACGACATGAAGAGCCTTGTCGACGAGGGCAAGACGAAGCTCGGTTCCGGCGTCGTGGCGCTGATCGGCATCAACGACGAGGGCCGCGCCGGCCTGATCGTCGGCGTCACGGCCGACCTCACCTCGCGCTTCAACGCGGTCGATCTTGTCCGTGCTGGCTCGACAGTGCTTGGCGGCAAGGGCGGCGGCGGAC
>NZ_JBGSOZ010000035.1:0-21200 GCF_041738905.1 Aestuariivirga sp. | reverse complement strand
CGGCCGCTGGCGGCAAGGCTGCGGCTCCGGCCAAGGGCGCTGCCCCGGCCAAGGCCGCTGCCGCTCCCGCTGCGAAGAAGAAGTAAGCTTCTTAGCGCGAGGGCCAGATGCACCTTATCGTGGGGCTCGGCAATCCGGGCTCCAAATACCAGGGCAACCGGCACAATATCGGTTTCATGGCGGTGGACGAAATCGTCCGCCGCCATGGCTTTTCGCCTTGGCGCAAGCGTTTTCAGGGCGAAACCTCCGATGGCGTGCTGGCGGGCGAGAAGGTTCTCATCCTCAAGCCGCTGACCTACATGAACGAGAGCGGACGCTCGGTTGGCGAGGCCATGCGGTTCTTCAACATCGATCCCGCCCAGGTCATCGTGCTTTATGACGAACTTGACCTCGAGCCCGGAAAGACGCGGGTTAAGCTTGGCGGCGGTGCGGCGGGGCATAACGGCATCCGTTCCATGATCGCCCATGCCGGGCCGCATTTCGTGCGCGTGCGGTTGGGCATAGGTCATCCGGGTGACCGGCATCTGGTGCAACCGCATGTGCTGAGCGATTTCGCCAAGTCCGACAAGGCATGGCTCGAAGCGCTGCTGCAGGCCGTCGCCGACAATATCGATCTTCTCGTCAAGGGCGAGGAGGGATCATTCCAGAACAAGGTCCATCTGGCGGTCAATCCGCCGCCGGAGAAACCTGCGAAGAAGGCAGAAAGCTGATGGGTTTCAAGTGTGGCATCGTCGGACTCCCCAATGTTGGCAAGTCCACGCTCTTCAATGCGCTGACGCAGACAGCGGCGGCACAGGCGGCGAACTATCCGTTCTGCACCATCGAGCCGAATGTGGGTGACGTGGGCGTGCCCGACACCCGCCTTGAGGTGCTGGCGAAGATCGCAGGTTCGCAACAGATCATTCCGACGCGCCTGACCTTCGTCGACATCGCCGGCCTCGTGCGTGGCGCGTCGAAGGGCGAGGGCCTCGGCAACCAGTTCCTCGCCAACATCCGCGAGGTTGATGCCATCGCCCATGTGGTGCGCTGTTTCGAGGATAGCGACATCACGCATGTCGAAGGCAAGATCGACCCTATTGCCGACATCGAAACCATTGAGACGGAATTGATGCTGGCCGATCTCGATTCGCTCGAGAAGCGCGTGGCGCCCTTGGAGAAGAAGGCGAAGACCGGCGACAAGGAAGCCAAGGAACTGGCCGACCTGATGAACCGCGCGCTGGCGCTGGTGCGCGAGGGCAAGCCCGCCCGCCTTGTCGAGCGCACGCCCGAGGAGGAAAGGACGTTCCGAGGACTCGGCCTGCTATCTTCGAAACCGGTTCTTTATGTGTGCAACGTCGAAGAATCGGCGGCGGACAAGGGCAATGATTTCTCGGCCCGCGTGTTCAAGCGAGCGGAAGAGGAAGGTGCGGTGGCCTGCGTCGTCTCCGCCAAGATCGAGAGCGAGATCGCGGTGCTTCCCGAGGTTGACCAGAAGGACTACCTCGAAGCCGTGGGACTGGCGGAGCCGGGCCTCAACCGCGTCATTCGCGCTGGTTATGACCTTTTGCATCTCGTCACCTACTTTACCGTAGGCCCCAAGGAGGCGCGCGCCTGGACCATCACCAAAGGTACCAAGGGACCAGCGGCGGCGGGCGTTATCCACACGGATTTCGAAAAGGGCTATATCCGCGCCGAAACCATCGCCTATGAGGACTATGTCTCGGGCAATGGCGAGGCGGGCGCGCGGGAAGCAGGCAAGTTCCGGCTTGAAGGCAAGGACTATGTGGTCAAGGATGGCGATGTCATGCACTTCCGGTTTGCCAACTAGCCCCTCATCATGGCCTCGATGACTGATCTGCTTCACTACAAAGACTTTCCCGAAGGGATGGTCATTCCTTTCGGCACCTATCACCTCAGCCGCGAAGAGGTGATCGAATATGCGCGCGAGTGGGACCCACAGCCCATGCATCTCGACGAGGAGGCGGCGAAACGTTCCGTACTCGGAGGATTGGCGGCTTCGGGCTGGCAGTCGAGCGCCATTCTCATCCGGCTCGCGGTTGATGGTTATGCCAACAAGTCGGCCGCCATGGCGTCGAACAGCATGGAAGAAGTGAAGTGGCTGAAGCCCGTCTATGCGGGTGAAACGCTGACTGGCCGTGGCACCGTGCTGTCGCGCCGCATCTCTTCGAAGCGGCCGGAGATGGGCATTCTCAAGATGAAGTTCGAACTCTTCAACATGGAAGGTGAACTCAAGGTCGAGATCACCGGCGTGCAGTTCATGGGAGTGCGGCATCCATGATCGGGCTTTACCTCGAAGAGATCGACGTGGACCGCGTCGTCGAACTGGGCAGCCATCACTTCACCAAGGAGGCGATCATCGCCTTCGCGGAGAAGTATGACCCTCAGCCGTTCCACCTCGATGAGGAAGCCGCGCGCAAGGGGCCGCTCGGCGTGCTCTCCGCATCCGGCTGGCACACGGCATCGGGATGGATGAAACGATATGTCGCCACCAATCAGGCGGCGGAAGCCAAAATGCGCGCGGAAGGCCGCGAGCCGGCGCCGCTGGGGCCATCGCCGGGTTTCACGAACCTCCGCTGGATCAAGCCCGTGACGCCGGGCGACACGATCACCTACCGCAGCACGGTGACGGGCAAGCGTGAGCTCAACTCGCGGCCGCAATGGGGCCTCATCTTTTCGCTGAACGAGGGCTTCAACCAGAATGGCGAGCTTGTCTTCTCGTTCGAAGGCAAGGTGCTGACGCCGAAGCGGTCGTAGCACTTCCTGTCATGCCCGGACTTGTTCCGGGTATCACGTGCCATTCCAGAGGGATGGCCGGGACGATGCCCGGCCATGACGAGAGAGGGGGGGGGACTCAATGCCCGTCGAAACTCACCAGCGTGTGGACCTTGACGCCCTTCGCCTTCAGCTTCGCGGCGCCGCCCAGTTCCGGCAGGTCGATGACGAATCCGGCGGCCACCACTTCGCCGCCTGACTTGCGGATCAGGTCGATTGCCGCGCCCGCCGTGCCGCCCGTTGCGATCAGGTCATCGATCAGCAGGACCCGGTCGCCCTTCTGGATGGCGTCGGCGTGGATCTCGATCGTATCGACGCCATATTCCAGCGCGTATTCCTGCCCGATGACGCGGGCGGGCAGCTTGCCCTTCTTGCGGATGGGGATGAAGCCCCGGCCCAGGTTGTGGGCAACCGCACCGCCGAGGATGAAGCCGCGCGCCTCGATCCCCGCCACATAATCGATCTCGCCCTTGAGAAACGGCCATGCGAGCTCGTCCACAGCAGCGCGGAAGCCGTGCATGTTCGACAAGAGCGTGGTGATGTCGCGGAACATGATGCCGGGCTTGGGATAGTCCGGAATGGTGCGGATATAGCGCTTGATATCGAAGCCGTTGCGAAGGTCCATCATGTTCTCCCGGATCAGGGCCACTTCACCAGCGGTGGCATCGACGACAGAATCGACTCGACATTGCCGCCGGTCTTGAGGCCGAAGATGGTGCCGCGGTCGTGCAGCAGGTTGTATTCCACGTAGCGGCCGCGGCGGATCAACTGTTCCTCGCGGTCGGCATCGGTGTGTGGCGTTGCCATGTTGCGCCGGACCAGCTCGGGATAGATCGCGAGGAAGGCGCGGCCAACGTCCTGCGTGAAGGCGAGATCTGCGTCCCAGTCGCCCGAATTGAAATGGTCGTAGAAGATGCCGCCGATGCCGCGCGGCTCGTTCCGGTGCGGCAGGAAGAAATACTCGTCGCACCACTTTTTGAACCTGGCGTAGTCGGCCACGGCATGGGCATCGCAGGCGCCCTGCATGGCGGCATGGAAGTCGAGCGAGTCCGGGTCTTCCTGGTTGCGCCTGCGGTCGAGCACGGGTGTCAGGTCGGCACCGCCGCCGAACCAGGTCTTCGTCGTCACGATGAAGCGGGTGTTCATATGGACGGCCGGAACGAAGGGGTTCCACGGGTGGATGATGAGCGAGATGCCGGAGGCCCAGAAGCGCGGGTCATCCGCGGCGCCGGGAATCTGCTTCCTGAATTCGGGAGAAAACTCGCCGTGGACGGTGGACGTGTGGACGCCCGCCTTCTCGAACACCTTGCCGTGCAGCATGGACATGACGCCGCCGCCGCCCTCGGGCCGTTCCCACGCCTTGCGCTCGAACGCCGTTCCGTCGATCTCTTCAAGCGCGGAACAGATGTCGTCGCGCAGCGTCTCGAACCAGTGGCGGGTCTTCGACTTCTTCTCGTCCAGGGTGGTCATGCCGGAAAACTCCTCAACTGACGCAATGCCTCACCTGTCACCATTGCGCAAGCCATGGCGACATTGAGGGAACGCAGTCCCGGCATCATGGGAATGGTGATCCTGGCTTCGACCTCCTCATGCACCCGGTCGGGCACGCCTGAGCTTTCGCGCCCCATCAGGATCACGTCACCGGGCGCGAAGGCAAAATCCGCATAGGGCAGGGTGGCTTTCGTGGTCACCAGAACGGTCCGGCGGCCTGCGGTCGCCTCCCGGAACGCAGCCCACGACGCATCGCTCACCAGTGCCGCCCGGTCGAGGTAGTCCATGCCCGCCCGGCGGAAGGTGGAATCGGTCATCACGAAGCCCGCGGGCTCGATGATGCGGCAACGGATGCCGAAACAGGCGCACATGCGCAGAATGGTCGCGGCATTGGGCGCGATGTCGGGTTGATAAAGGGCTATTTCCAGCATGATCCGGGCTGTTTAGCGCGAGTCCGGCATAACCGGAAACCGGGCGCTTGCTGCGACACTTGATGGCTAGACTTCTTTTGACCGCAATGCCAAAAGGTCGCGGGTTTGAGCGCCGGGGAACACCCGTCCGTACCCTTCTTACGGGCAGGCGCGGCTACAAAAGGGAAGAAAGACGTGTCCACAGCGGAACATGCGGAAGTCAACCGGCGCGATTTTCTCTATATCGCAACCGGTGCCGTCGGTGCCGTCGGCGCAGCGCTGACGGCCTGGCCATTCATCAACCAGATGAATCCGGACGCCTCGGTGCTGGCGATGGCGACGGTCGAAGTCGACCTGGCGCCGATTGCCGAAGGCCAGGCCATTACCATCAAGTGGCGCGGCAACCCCGTGTTCATCCGCCACCGCACTGGTCCGGAAATTGAAGCGGCCAAGGCCGTCAAGATGGAAGAGCTGCCGGATCCGCTCGCCCGCAATGCCAATGTGAAGGAAGGCGACCCGGCGACGGACGTCAACCGTGTGGTTGGCGAGAAGGAGCAGTTCCTGGTGATGATGGGTGTCTGCACCCATCTCGGCTGCGTGCCGATCGGCAACGAAGGCGAATATGCGATCGTCGAAGGCGGCGGCAAGATGGGCGGCTGGTTCTGCCCCTGCCATGGCTCGCACTACGACACCGCCGGCCGCATCAGGAAAGGTCCCGCGCCCGAGAACCTGCCGGTGCCGGTCTATTCCTATCTCTCCGACACCAAGATCCGCATCGGCTAAGAAGGACAATCCTCATGAGCGGACCCTCGAATTACAAGCCCACCACCGCCTTCGGGAAGTGGATGCATGAGCGCCTTCCCATCATGGAAATGGTGCAGGGCCAGGCGCTGGATTTCCCGACGCCCAAGAACCTGAACTACTGGTGGACGTTCGGCGGCATTCTCGCCGTCATGCTGGTGGTGCAGATCGTCACCGGCGTGGTGCTTGTTATGCACTACACGCCGCACGTCGACCTTGCCTTCGCCTCCGTCGAGCACATCATGCGCGACGTGAACTCGGGCTGGCTGCTGCGTTACATGCATGCCAACGGCGCTTCGATGTTCTTCATCGCCGTCTACATCCACATGTTCCGCGGCATGTACTACGGCTCCTACAAGGCGCCGCGCGAAGTGCTCTGGATGATCGGCGTGCTGATCTATCTCGTGATGATGGCCACCGCCTTCATGGGCTACGTGCTGCCGTGGGGCCAGATGAGCTTCTGGGGCGCCAAGGTCATCACCAACCTGTTCTCCGCCATTCCTTTCGTCGGCGACTCGATCACCACGCTGCTGTGGGGCGGATATTCGGTCGACAACCCCACGCTGAACCGCTTCTTCTCGCTGCATTATCTGCTGCCCTTCGTGCTCGCGGCCCTCATCGGCCTGCACATCTGGGCACTGCACGTGCCGGGCAACAACAATCCGACGGGCGTATCGGTGAAGAGCAGCCAGGACACGCTGCCCTTCCATCCCTACTATACGATGAAGGATGCCTTCGCGATCGTCGTGTTCCTGATGTTCTACGCCGCCTGGGTGTTCTTCGCGCCCAACTATCTTGGCCACGCCATCAACTACCAGGAAGCCGATCCGCTGGTGACGCCCGCGCACATCGTGCCCGAGTGGTACTACCTGCCGTTCTACGCGATCCTCCGCGCCATCCCCGACAAGCTCGGCGGCGTGCTGGCCATGTTCGGCTCGATCCTGATCCTGTTCGCACTGCCGTGGCTTGATACCTCGAAGGTGCGTTCGGGTTCCTATCGTCCCATCTTCAAGCAGTTCTTCTGGATATTCGCGATCGTCTGCGTGGCGCTGGGCTATCTTGGCTCGAAGCCCGCCGAAGGCTGGTATGTGGTGTTCTCGCGCATCCTGACGGCCTACTACTTCGCGCACTTCCTAGTGATCCTGCCGCTGCTCGGCCTCCTCGAGAGCCCGAAGCCGCTGCCGTCGTCGATTTCAGACGATGTGCTCGCCAAGAAGAATCCCGCTGCCGTGCCTGCCGAGTGATCTGGGGGAAAGAAAAATGAAATTGCTCAAGACACTCGGTATCGCGGCCACCGGCCTGTTGCTGATCTTCAGCGCGGCCCAGGCGGCGGAAGGCCAGAAGGATGCCAAGGGCATCAGCTTCAGCTTCGAAGGGCCCTTCGGCACATTCGATGAAGGTCAGCTGCAGCGCGGTTATAAAGTCTACAAGGAAGTCTGCTCGGCATGCCATGCGATGCAGTACATGTCCTTCCGCAACCTCTCGCAGCCGGGCGGCCCCGGCTTCAACGAGGAGCAGGTGAAGGTGCTGGCGGCAGAATACACCATGCAGGATGGCCCCGGCGAGGACGGCGAGATGTTCGAGCGTCCGGGCCTGCCGTCCGACCGCTTCCCGTCGCCGTTCCCGAACCCGCAAGCCGCGCGCGTCGCCAATGGCGGGGCTCTTCCGCCCGACCTGTCGCTCATCACCAAGTACCGCCCCGGCTGGTACGGCACGTTCAACCAGCTGGTGAACGGCATCGGCGGCCCGCAATATGTCTACTCGGTGCTCACCGGATACGTGCCCGACGAAGAACTTTCGGAAGAACTGAAGAAAGAGCAGCCTGAGGGCAAGGCCTACAATCCCTACTTCGCCAACGGTCACTGGATCGGCATGGCCGCGCCACTGTCCGACGACCAAGTGACCTATGACGACGGCACCCCGGCGACCGTGGACCAGATGGCCCGCGACGTCTCGGCCTTCCTCGCCTGGACGGCAGAGCCCAAGATGATGGAACGCAAGCAGACCGGCTTCATGGTGCTGATCTACCTCGGCATCCTTGCCCTGCTGCTCTATCTCGTGAAGAAGAAGATCTGGGCAAACGCCCACTGATCCTCACTGAAAGAATTGAAAAGGCCCGGCATCGTTCCGGGCCTTTTCGTTTTGTCCGGCATCGGGCATGTTGCGGTCGACAGGGGCTAATCACATGACTCGTTCGGTACTTGGCATCATCGGCGGATCGGGTGTCTATGACATCGAGATGGACAATGCCCGCTGGGAGGCGATCGCGTCGCCCTGGGGCGAACCATCTGATCAGGTGCGGCGGGGCGAAATAGGCGGTCTTCCGGTTGTCTTCCTGCCGCGTCATGGGCGGGGCCATGTCTATTCGCCGACCACCATAAACTATCGCGCCAATATCGACGTGATGAAGCGGGCAGGAGTGACGGACCTCATCTCGCTGTCGGCCGTCGGCTCGCTGAAGGAAGACCTGCCGCCCGGCACCTTCGTGCTGGTTGACCAGTTCATCGACCGCACCTTCGCGCGCGAGAAGAGCTTCTTCGGAACGGGCTGCGTGGGGCACGTGCCGTTCTCGCATCCCGTTTCGCCCGCACTTCAGGATATCGTCGCCGGGGCGCTGGCGGCCGAGGGGATCGCCCATGCCCGCGCCGGCACCTACATCGTCATGGAAGGTCCGCAGTTCTCGACGCTTGCCGAGTCGCAGCTCTACCGCTCATGGGGCGCTTCCGTGATCGGCATGACCAACATGCCGGAAGCCAAGCTCGCGCGGGAAGCCGAGATCAGTTACTGCACGGTCGCCATGGTGACGGATTACGACTCCTGGCATGAGGAGCACGGCACGGTGGACGTGGCCAAGGTCATCGAGGTGCTGAAGGCGAATTCCGGCAATGCGAAACGTCTGGTCAGCCGCATCGCGCACGATTTTCCACGCGAGCACCTGCCATGTCCGATCGGTTCCGACTGCGCGCTCGACTTTGCCATCATGACGGCGCCTGAGAAGCGCGATCCGGGTTTGCTCGCAAAGCTCGACGCCGTAGCGGGCCGCGTCCTGAAGCGCTAAGACGTTACTTCGCGGCGACGCCGTGGGTCTGGACGGAGCGCTTGTAGACCAGTTGCACGAAGGGGTGCTTCATCAGCTTTCTCTGCTCGGCGGCGTCGAAGGCGTTATGCTTCTTGCTGCAGGCAGCGCGCACCTTCTCCCAGAGCTGGGTGGCCTTGCGGTCGGCATCGGCGCAATTTTTCGCCCTGATGGCCTTGACCTGCCGTTCGAGATCGGCGGCGCATCCCAACCAGATCGAGCGGTGGGTTTCCTCATGGATCTTGAGAAAGCTGGAGAACTGCTTCCAGCGGTTGCGGTCGGCGGCGGGCAGAACCTTCTCGTTCTTGATCTTGGGCAGCTTGATGACGAAGTCGAGCTTGAGGCGGTAGTCCTTCACCTGGCAGGATGAGCCTTGCAGCAGTTTGCCGTCCTGGGTGGTGGTGGCGGAGGTTGCGGCATAGGCCTTGGCGCCGTTCACCTTCGGACCCCTGCGGATCATGGCCTTGTAGATATCCTCGGCCGAGTCGCCGCCAACCGTGTAGTAGGTGTATTTGGTCGTCTGAACCGGCTTGGCCTCCGCCGCCAATACCCCGGCACCCAGCACGGCCGCAGTCAGCATCACAACCGGTGTCATTCTCATCCCAGACCCCAATCAAATCCTACGGCCAACTATTGGCTGGCAGTTTATGCAAATCAAGCCCTGTTATTGAAGAAGACCCCTCTTGAGTTCAGCGCATGGGTGCAGCATACTCCTTGCGTCTGGATTGACAGGTCCAGATGCCGGCTGTGCTGTTCCAAATGGGTCAAGACCGACCCCGGACCGTATCGGGGTGACGTGCCTATCCATTTTGACGCCGCCTGAGCTTGTCCGCCTGCCGCCTTCCACAAGCGGGAGATACCGGATGCAATGTGTATTGGATTAGGGACGTCCTTCTCATGCGTCAGAACGGCATTGTAAAATTCTTCAACCAGGCCAAAGGCTACGGATTCATATCACCGGATGGCGGCGGCAAGGATGTGTTCGTGCACATCACTGCGGTTCAGCGCTCTGGCATTCCGGAGTTGTCGGAAAACATGAAGATCAGCTTTGAGATCCAGCCCGACAAGAAGGGCCGGGGTCCGCAAGCCGTCGATCTTCAACTCGTCTGACGGGGACGCCCGGCCGCCGTCCCTTGCGAGGCAAGTCATGGGGTGAACGCGGTACTCATCGGCGTGGCGGCAGCCGCTGTCCTGCTTACCGGCACTGCCGGGGCGCATGATTGTACTTGCCGTGCCAACGGACAGAACTACAAGCAGGGTGACCAGGCCTGTATCCTGGGGCAACTCGCCCGTTGCGACATGCTGCTCAACAATTCGTCCTGGAAGATCGTCTCAGATTCATGTCCCGAAGCCTCTTTGCGCCGTCCTCAACGCTTTTCCGTTGTCTTGCCGCGACTGCCGCGTTCGTCCTTGCCGTCCTGCTGACGGTTCCTTCCGCCACCGCGCGGGAGATGAACAAGGCGGGCGTGTTCGATTATTTCGTGCTCTCGCTCTCGTGGTCGCCAACCTATTGCGATAGCGAGGATGGTGCGGACGACCGCCAGCAATGCTCGCCCGGCAAGCGCTTCGCCTTCGTCGTCCACGGCCTCTGGCCGCAATATGAGCAGGGCTGGCCTGAATCCTGCGCCACCAGCGAGACCTGGGTTCCGCAGTCGATCATCGACGACATGCTACCCATCATGCCGTCGAAGCGCCTCATCATCCACGAATGGAAAAAGCACGGCACCTGCGTAGGCGTGTCCATGGCAGATTATTTCCGTGCGACGAAGATCCTGTTCCAGAAGATCCGCGTGCCTGCCCGCTATCTCTCACCCACCCAGCCGGTGATGACGACGCCTGAGCAGCTCGTCACCGACTTCGTCAAGACCAACGTCAACCTGAACGCCGACATGATCTCCGTGCAATGCGGTAATGCACGGGACCGGGCGCGGCTCTCCGAACTGAGGATCTGCCTCGACAGGCGCGGAAATTTCAGTCAATGCGGCGCCAACGAGGACCGGCAGTGCCGCGCGAAAACGCTGGTGATGCCGCCCGTCAGATAGGATAGCTTTCTGCCATGAAGCGCGCACTCGTCTTCCAGCACATGGACCATGACCATCCGGGCCGGTTCCTCGATTTTTTTGCCGAGGACGGCATCATTCCGGAGCACGTGCGGCTGTTCGAGGGTCAGGATATTCCCAATCTCGCGCCTTATGACTTTCTGTTCGTGCTCGGCGGCTCGCAGGATACCTGGCAGGAGGACGAACACCCTTGGCTCGTGGGTGAAAGGGCCGCTATCCGCGAATGGGTGATGGACCGCGCCAAGCCGTATTTCGGCGTCTGCCTCGGACATCAGTTGCTGGCCACCGCGCTCGGCGGTGAGGTGGCGTTGGCGGACGGCAAGGAAGTCGGCGTGTTCGACGTGGACCTCACCGAGGACGGGAAGAGCCACCGGCTGATGGAAGGGCTGGAGGGCAGCCACAAGGTGATGCAGTGGCATATGGCGGAGGTGAAGCGCCCGCCCCAGCAGGCCCGCGTGCTGGCGTCTTCGGCACTCATTCCCGTTCAGGCGCTGGCCATCGACGAGCATGCGATGAGCACGCAGTTCCATTGCGAGTTCACGCCGCAGACGGTGGCGGGATGGTCGTCGATGCCGGGCTACATCGCGGCCCTTGAAAAACACAAGGGCGAGGGCGCCTATCCGAAGCTGGTTGAGGAATCCTATCCGCTGATGCCAAGCATGGCGCGGATGACGCGCCGCATGTATGACAACCTCGTCACGGCAACGGGCCTCCGCAAGTAGGCCTTGTCCGTCACGCGCCCAGCAACTGCTCTCGGGTGATCCAGAACACTTCGCCTTGGCTCTCCTCGGTGTCGAGCCAGAGGAAGTCGAGATGCGGGTAATCCGCCACCAGCAATTCGCGGCCCGTGCCGATCTCGCAGAGAAGCCCGCCGCCAGGGTTCAGATGGTCCGCCGCCTCATCGAGAATGCGGCGCACAAGGTCGAGCCCATCCTCGCCGCCGATGTGCGCCATGATCGGTTCGTGCCCATACTCGGGCGGGAATGCGGCCACTTCGCCGCCCGCAACATAGGGCGGGTTCGAGATGATCAGATCATAGGTCCGGCCTTCAACCGCTTCGAAAAGATTGCCCTGCCAGAGATTGATCCGGTCCACCAAACCATGTTCGGCCAAGTTGATGCGCGCGACATCGAGAGCGTCCTCCGAAAGATCGGCTGCGTCGATGTCCGCGTCCGGAAAAACTCCTGCCGCGATGATGGCGAGGCAGCCCGATCCCGTGCAGAGATCGAGCACGCTGGTGACTTGCGATATGTCCTCGATGAGGCTCGCGTCCTCGCCGCCGAAGACGCCGGAGAACATCAGCTCGCCGATATAGGAGCGCGGAATGATGACCCGCTCGTCCACATAGAAGGGCACGCCATGGATATAGGCGCGCTTCACCAGATAGGGGGCAGGCATGCGCGTCTCGATCCGCCTGCGGATGAGTTCGGCCAGTGCCATCCGCTCGGTGTCGAGCAGCTTCGCGTCGAGCCATGGGTTGATGTCGTCAACGGGCAGGTGAAGCGATTCCAGGATGAGGAAGGCCGCTTCGTCGGTGGCGGAGGTGGTTCCGTGTCCGTGCACGATCTTCGCCGCCCGGAACTCCGTCAGCGCCCAGCGCAGGACGTCACGGATGGTCGAAAGCTGGCTCGCGGCGGCGCTGGCGTCTGGCTTGGTGCTTGGCATTGCGGTTGTCCCGGGTGGCGCTGAACAGCGCCTGAATCACGATGGCGAGCACAATCACAGCCCCACCCGCGAATGTCCAGATCGGAGGCAGTTCGCGGCTGACAAGCCAGGCCCAGACCGGCGAAAGAACAGGTTCCACCAGCGCGATGAGGGAAAGCTGTGCGGCAGGAACGCTGCGGGAGCCCACCGTGAAGAGGATGAGGCCCAGCGTGAGTTGCACCGCGCCCATGATGGCGACTGTCCCTGCGTTCCACCAACCGATGGCGAAGCTTTCCAAGCCTGTGGTTTCCCTGAGGCCCGTGGGGACCAGCATCACAAGGCCGGTGACGAGGATGAGGAAGATGGCGTTCCAGATCAATGCCACCGACATCTCGGTCTTCTGGCCCCAGCGCAGCAGCACGGCATAGCAGGAGAAGCAAAAGGCGGAATAGATCGCCAGAAGTGTTCCGGTGAAGGCGCCACCACCACGATTGCCATAGAAGATGAGGCCCATGCCGGCCAGCGCCACGGTCATCGCTACCCAGGTGATGGGCGGGATCTTCTCGCGGAGAATCCAGTAGCCCAGCATGGCGGACAGAAAGGGGGCAATGCCCACCATGAAGATGGCCTCTGCCACGGTCGTGTAGAACAGGGCGGCCACGAAGGTGATCCCTGCGGTGCCCACCGCCACCCCGGCGATCACGGCGTTGAAACCGGCGTCGGCCATGCGTGTGAAAAAGTCCGTCCCGAAACGGAAGCCCAGCCAGATTCCCATGCAGACCAGAACGGTCATCGAACGGTAGAAGATGATCTGCCAGACGTCGATACCGTCCGTCAGACGCACCAGTGCGCCGCCAAGGCTCCAGCATGTGGCGCCCGCCACCACGAAGGCGACACCGGCAGCATAGCTGAAACGTCTTGGCGTCATGCTGTTCGTCGCCTTGAAGAGCCGATGCTGACGAGAGTGGCAAGGATGAACACGAAGAAGATCGCGGCCATGGTGAAGGGCAGACCATCGGGGCCAAATCCCGCAATGGACCAGCCCGCCGCCAATGACCCCGCCAACGCGCCCATGCCCCACATGGTGGAGAAGGAGGCGGTGCCTGTCACCAGTTCATGGCCGGAGAAACGCTCGCCGAGTTCGCCCAGCGCCACGGTGTAGATCCCGGCCGAAGCGGCGCCCATGACGGTGAGGGCGGGCCACAGCGCCCACGTGCCGAAGACAAAGGGCACGAGGAACGAAGCCGTGGCCGTGATGACGCCGCACACCGCCATGACGATCCGCTTGGGGAAATGGTCGGCGCACCAGCCAATGGGGAATTGCAGCACCGTGTTGCCGATGATGAAGGCGGTGAGCGCCATGGCGGCGGTTTCCTGGTCGAAGCCCTTCTTCACGGCATAGACCGGCAGGAAGCTGAGGTTCGCCGCATCGATGATGGCGAACATGCCGACCGCGAAGAGCAGGATCGGGGCCTTGCGGGCGAAGGCCAGCACCGAGAGCGGAGTCTCGTCCTCGCTGTCGACGTTCTCATCTTTCACGAAGAAGATCGGGATGGTGGCGACCAGCAGCACCCCGGCGCCGACGAGGAAGGGAAGCGGCCCTTCGATGCCGGTGAAGCCGATCAGCACCGGGCCGCCGCCGAAGCTCAGGGCGAGAATTGACGTGTAGAGCGCCAGGATGCGCGAGCGCCAAGCGCCTTCCGCGAACTTGACGATCCATGCCTCGGAGATGGCGAACAGGATCGACACGAAGAAGCCCTGCAGCACGCGCAGCACGAACCACCACCAGAAAACGGGGAGGAACGGGTAGCAGACGATGACCGCCGCCACCACGAAGGCCGCTCCGATGACGGAGCGCTTGGCGCCAAAGCGGGCCACCACCGGTGGAATGGCGAAGACCGACAGCACGATCCCCAGCGGATGCATGGCGGCGTTGTAGCCGATGATGTCGGAGGGAACGCCCTGGCTCTCCATGATGAGCGAGAGCAGCGGGAACATGAGCCCGAAGGTGAAACCGAAGACGGTGATGGCCGCCACCGCTGCCAGCAGATTGACGATGCGCTGCTTATCCATGTGACGGTTCCCGCACCAGCCGGCCGCCGCTCAGAATGACGCCCACCAGGAGAATGACATAGAAGGACGCGAGCGTGACGGGCATGGCGTTGATGCCGAACAGGTCGATCGCCACGCCCGCGACAGGTGGGCCGATCAAGCCGCCCACACCCCACATTGCGGCAATGGCGGCAGCACCCGAGATCAGGTCCGGCCCCTTGAAGCTGTCGCCCATGGTGGCCAGCGCCACCATGTAGACCCCGAAAGCCGCCGCAGTCAGCAGCATCATCACGGGCCAGACAATCCAGTGGTTGATGACCACGAGAAGGCTCAGCGACAGCACGATCGTGGTGATGGCGCTGAGGATGATGACGCCTTTCCGCGACCAGTGATCGGCGAGCCAGCCCATCGGATACATCATCAGGACGTTGCCGATGATGCCGACACCCAGAATGCGGCTGGCGACGTCGAGTTCGACGCCATGGCGCAGGCCGTAGATGGTGAAGAACGAAATCAGCACATTGTCGAATAGGGTTGCCGCGCCGACCGCGAACAGAAGCAAAGGCGCGCGCCGGACGAACCCGAAGAAGCCCGCCCCTTCTTTCTGGTGGAATGCGTCTTCGGCAACCTTCACGAAGGTGAGCGGCAATATGCTGAGGACGATGCAGAAGATGCCGATGCCCCAGGGCAGGAAGCCCTCGATGCCGGTCCACGGCAGGATGAGGGGCCCCACAGAGAACGTCACCGCCAGAACCGACGTATAGAAGGCCATGATGCGGCCACGGTTCTGCTCGGTCGAGAAAGTCAGCACCCAGGTTTCGCTGATGGTGAAGAGTGCGCTTGTCGCCATGCCGAAGATGAAGCGCAGCGGGAACCACATCCAGAATGGCGACATGCTAATGGCCACCAGGCTGGCCACGAGAATGGCGACGATGACGAAGGCCGCCCGCTTGGTTCCGCTGTTGCCGAGAATGCGGGGCATGAAGGGGCCGGCCAGCAGAATGCCCACCGGCGCCATGGCCGCGTTGAGGCCGATGGCCCAGGCAGGCCAGCCCTCGCGCTCCATCAGAAGGGGGATGAGTTGCAGCGTCAGGCCGAAGGCAATATCGCACGCCGACACCGCTGCGATGGCGGCGACGAGATTTCCGGTGCGCTTCTGCGTTGCTTCGGCGGGTGACATGGGGTTGCTGTATTGTGGCTTGCTGTGTTGTTGAACCGACGTTCAACAGCCTCTAGCTGTCGGCAATGCTTCGGGCAAGGCAGTTGCGCCCCAGCTTCAGCGCAGCTATGCAGCGCGGCCATGACAAAAC
Organism: Aestuariivirga sp.; assembly: GCF_041738905.1. GTDB lineage: Bacteria > Pseudomonadota > Alphaproteobacteria > Rhizobiales > Aestuariivirgaceae > Aestuariivirga. The sequence goes on along the minus strand of NZ_JBGSOZ010000035.1, from coordinate 5,584 downwards.
TTCAGGCCTTCATCATCCCCGTGACGCCGTTCCAGCAGAACTGTTCGCTCGTCTATGACGACGCGCGGAAAGTGGGTGCCATCGTGGATCCTGGCGGCGATGTTCCGGTCATTCTCGATGCCATCAAGCAAAGCGGCATCACCATCGAGAAGATCATCCTCACGCATGGCCACATTGACCACGCGGGCGGTGCCGCCGAACTGAAGGACGCGCTGAACGTGCCCATTGAGGGCCCGCACGCGAAGGACCTGTTCCTGCTGGAATCCTTGCCTGAAAGCGGGGCACGTTTCGACATGATGAATGTCCGGGCTGTAGTGCCGGACCGTTGGCTGGAGGAGGGTGACGACGTCACCGTCGGCGACCTGACCTTCGCCACCTACGAATGCCCCGGCCACACGCCGGGTTCAGTCGTGCTGTTCAATGCGGAGAACCGGTTTGCGCTGATGGGCGACGTGCTGTTCCAGGGCTCGGTCGGCCGCACCGATTTTCCGTATGGCGATCACGCCTCGCTGATTGGTTCCATCAAGCACAAGCTTTATCCGCTGGGCGATGACGTCGTTTTCCTGCCGGGCCATGGCAGCCCCAGCACCATTGGCGAAGAGCGCCGGACCAATCCGTTCCTGAACGAGTAGCAGCCTATTCCTCGAAGCGGCCCGTGGATTCCCGATCGCGGTCGTAGTGCCTCTTGAGCGGAAACGGCGGCAGCCAGGATTCGCGGCGGATGATCCAGCTTTCATAGGTTGGCATCAACTGGTCGGGAGCATCGAGCGAGCCGAGGTTCACTTCGATTTCATCTCCCGTGCGGGCGAAGACCGACGATCCGCAGCGGGGACAGAAATGGCGGCCTGCATAGTCGCGTGTTTCACCCTGGATGGTCACCGCATCCTGAGGGTAGATGGCCGAGGCGTGAAACAGGGCCCCATGATGCTTGCGGCAGTCGAGACAGTGACAAAGGCCGACGCGGTATGGACGTCCCACCGCGACCAACCGCACATCGCCGCAGAGGCATCCGCCTTCAAGCCGCTCCATGGTGAGTCTCCCCGAAAATCAGACTGAACGCAGAAGCTAGACCTTCATCTCCACGAGGCGCGACTTCGCCGCGAAATAGGCGTCACCGGTGTTCTTGAAGTCGCCGCAGTCGGTGGGGCCGGAGCCGAAGGTCTCGCAGAACTCGCTGCCATTCGCGGCCCATTTTCCGGTGCCGCCGCCCTTCACGTCATCCTGAAAGCTGAAGCTGCCATCGGCATTGTAGGTGATGAAGCCGTTGCCGTCGGAGCGGGTGTACTGGAAGGTCTTGCCGCTGATCGCGCTGCGGATCTGCTCGGCCGTGAAGTTGCTGATCGGCACAGGCGTCTTGTCGGTGGTGGCCGAGGTGCCACCATTGGTGATCCTCACGCCTGAGGGCCCTTGCGAGCAGGCCGCCAGCCCCGCGGCCAACGCGATGATGCTCAGTATACGAATGAAATGGGCGGTCACGATGTCAGTTCCTCAAGGCTTCGGCCCCTCTGCCACAGGCGGCAGCGGCCATCAAGCGATTTGCCCCAGAAGCGGCAGCAAGCCGCTCAGGTCGTCAATGCGGTGGAAGCGCGGATTGCCGTTGGGCGCTGTCTCATGCTCGAGCACCCAGGTCAGTTCATGCGGCACATGCACGCCCCAGCCGCCAGCCGTGATCACCGGGACGACATCCGATTTGAGCGAGTTGCCAACCATCATGGCATGGGCCGCGCCGTCGGCGTGGCGGCCGAAGATGCGCTCGTAGGTTCCGGGCGTCTTCTCGCTCACGATTTCGACCGCGTCGAAGTATTCGCCGAGGCCGGATTGCGCGAGCTTGCGCTCCTGATCGAACAGGTCGCCCTTGGTGATGAGGAGGATGCGATATTTGCCTGCGAGCGCGTCCAGCGTGTCATGAACGTGTGGCAGCGTCTCAACCGGGTTCTGCAGCATCTGGCGTCCGAAGCCGAGGATTTCCGCGATGACGCTGGCCGACACTTCACCGCCCGTTATCTCGACGGCCGTCTCGATCATCGAGAGCGTGAAGCCCTTCACGCCATAGCCGTAGAAGCTGAGGTTGCGGCGCTCGGCCTCCAGTAGCCTGGCCGAGATAACCTCATGTTCGCCATGTTCCGACAGCAGCTCCGCGAAGCGCTGTTCGGTGAGGCGGAAGAAAGTTTCGTTCTGCCACAGCGTGTCGTCGGCATCGAAGCCGATCGCGGTGATGCCGCCATGGCCCGCCACGGTCAGGAACCCTTCGACGGACGCACCGTCACGGGGGTGCCGACGATGACATTGTCGAAGAGTTCGGCCACGTCCTCGTTGAGCATGCGGATGCAGCCCGACGACATGGCCTTGCCGATGGTCTTCGGCTCGTTGGTGCCATGAATGCGATAGAGCGTGTCGGCGCCGTTTGCGTAGAGATAGAGAGCGCGCGCGCCGAGCGGATTATCCGGGCCGCCGGGCTGGCCGTTCTTCCATTCGCGGGCGCGCTCGTCGCGGTCCACCATTTCCTTCGGCGGCACCCAGCGCGGCCAGCGGCGCTTCATGCCTATCTTCGCTGCACCCGCCCAGGCAAAGCCGGCGCGGCCTACGCCCACGCCATAGCGGCGAGCCCGGCCATAGGCGAGCACATGGTAGAGGAAGCGGTTGTCGGGATCGACCACCAGCGTGCCGGGATCTTCCGTGCCTTCGAAGTCCACCATCTGGCGGCGGAACTGCTTCCTCACGGAGCGCGGATTGACCGGCTCGATCGGAAAGTCGATTTCAGATTCGGGCGGCGGCAGGAGGGCAGGGTCGTAATACTGCTCCTCCTCGACGATGACGGAGCCGCCGGGATCTGGCGCGCCGGCAGGTTGCTCGAGCGGCACGCCCTGGAAGGGATCCGCCTCGTTGCTGTAGGGGCTTTGCTGGGCCGCAACGAGGCGCGGGGACGCTGCGAGCGTGAGACCTCCCCAAATGAAGCTGCGGCGCGACAGGCGCGTGATCATCAAACTACCTTGCGAATTCACTGCGGATTGCAGCCCAAGCCTATCCCGCCCGCCGGCGGCAGGATTTCGGTCAGCATGTGGCCCAATTGTGGCGGTGCAGCAAAGTCCCTAGGATGCGACGGTGAAAGTGGCCTTGCCGGCCTGATACGTGTTGGGCGCAGAGCCGCGCGAGAAGGGATAGCAGCTCATCGGCACGCCGCCCGGCAGGAAGGGAGCCGGGTCGAAGCTCTCGCAGAGCTGGCCGTCCTTGGTGGTCCACTTGCCCTTGGTGGTGCCCTTGCCGTCAACCTCGACGAGGGACGAGCCGTCCGCGGCATAAAGCGTGGTGCCGGTATTGTTGGGGCCCTGGAAGCGCCAGCTCCTGCCGGCGAGAACGGTCTTGATCTCAGCCGCACTCAGTCCGCTGGAGCCGACATTGGTGTCGGTCGAACCGCTGGAGCCACCGCCCATCGAACTGCAGCCTGCCGCCGTGAGCCCGACCAGCGCAAGGGCCGCCAGCCGGTGTCCAACCTTCATCTTCAAGCCCATCGGCTCTCCCCTCAATTGCCCGTTCCCCGGAGCGACTCAATACACAATTGCCGCATGTAATCAAATACGGCAAACCCATGAAAATCCTACAGCGCCCAATAGGGGCAAGATTTTGACCGCGTGGCGAAATCTGCACGGCCGGGCGGGTAGCAATGCGCGTCCTGCGGCACTATAATGGAATAATCAACCGATTTGCCGGGACCGCCATCACATGACCTTCACCCGTACCGCCTGCCTCGCGCTTCTGGCCGCAACGCTGGCCGCTTCTCCTGCTTTTGCCGGGACCAAGATGAAGCTCGACCGGAAGGTCAGCGCCTCGGAACTCAGGGCTCAGGCACGGGCTTATTGCAAGGGATGGCGCTACCCCACGGGCGATGCAAACTACTATATCAATTACAAGGAAGGCTGGTTCCGCTGCGACGATCCGCGCGACCGGGGCAAGAAGAGCAACCACGTCGACAACATGGGCAATCATCGCTAGAGCAACTGGCGGTCAATTGACCGCCGGCAAGTTGCTCGAAAGCTTTGAATCTGGCGCATTTTTCGCTTCGCAAGTGATTCCACTTGCTCGCCCAATGCGCGAGACGCCAGCAGAACGTCAGAAATAGGCGATGCTGCGGCCCATCGCGGCCACACTGAGCCAGAGGACGAGGGACGCGCCAGCCGTCACCCGCACCAGTCCGGACCTGTCGCCTCTTGTCCTGACCATCCACGCGTTCAGGCCCACATTGGCGAGCGCCAGCGCGATGGCCGCCAGTTTCAATTGGAAGGCCGCATTCCCGGCGATGGGCACGGCCTCTGGCGCCAGCAGCACGTTGCCGGTGGCGGCGATGGCGAGGAAGGCCGCGATGGCGAAGGGCCTCAGCCGGGCAATCAGCGCCCTGGGCTTCTCGTCGCCCAGCACCCGCAGCAGCGCGAGGTCCATCGCAGCGACGAGGCTGAAGAACACCATCACCATCAGCAAATGAAGAATGTTGGCGGCGGGATAGAACCACACCGAGTTGCGGACGAACTGGGCGAAGGACGACTCCTGCAGCGCCAGCCACACCCAATCCATGCGCGGTCAGGCCTCAGCGCAGTTCGAAGCGCTTGCCGCCGATCTCGATCCACTCGGCGCGGATTTCCTTCGTGCCGTCGCGCTTGGGATAGCCAAAGGCCTTCACCTCCGTGCCCGCCTTCACGATGTCGCCCGTGGCGCCCCGCGCGGTCATGCGCGAAAGGGGAGCGAGCGTCACGTGCCACATCGTGCCGTCCTGGGTGAGCATCAGCATGCCGTGCGGATTGCCGAGGGTGATCTCCTCGACGGTGGCCGTCAGCGTGACGGGGGTGTTTGCGTCATAGGAACCCCAGCCGTGGTGGGCCACCGAGGGCAGCGCAAAGAATGGCAGGGCGAGAATCGCAGCAAGGGCAGGGCGCATGGAAACCTCCTTGTCATCGGTTCGGTAAGCCCCATGCCGCCACAGGATTGCGTCATTGCGGTGGCAGCGGCCTCACCGGCGTGCGGAAGCGCTCGTCACTGTGCCAGTGCCAATAGGTGTCGCGGACCTTCTCATACACCGGCCCCGGCCGGTCATTGCCGAGGATGCGGGTCATCACGCGCGACACGGGCATCACGCCGCCGGCGGTGGAGGTGAGGAACACCTCGTCGGCATCCTCCAGTTCGGCGCGGGTGACGGGGGCGACGGCGGCGGGAAGGCCGAGGCTGGCGCAGACGTCGAGCACCGTCTTCCGGGTGATGCCGCCGAGGCTCCCCCGGTCGGGCGTCTTCAGCGCACCGTCCTTCACCACGAAGACGTTGAAGCCGGGGCCCTCGGTGAGGAAGCCTTCCGCATCGCAGTTGACGGAGGTGTCAAAGTTCTCGTCATGCGCATCGAGAATGCCGGCGGTGAACTCGCTCCACTGGTAGTTCTTCACCGTGGGGTCCACCGAGGCATCGGGCACGCGCGGGCGTCCGGCGATCCACAGGTGGGCGCCGCGCGCCTGCACGTCCTTGGGGATCACGTCGATCCACGGCACGGCATAGGCGATCAGGTAGTTCTCGCAATCGGCGGGGCGGCGCGAGCCGAACACGCGGG
>NZ_JBGSOZ010000016.1:0-22993 GCF_041738905.1 Aestuariivirga sp. | reverse complement strand
GCCGCTTACCTTAAGCGCCAGTATCAAACCATTGCCATGGTCGGCGTGGTCATTTTCGTCATCGCCTGGTACCTGCTCGGGGTCTATTCGGCCATGGGCTTTCTGATTGGCGCCGTGCTGTCGGGTGCGGCGGGCTTCATTGGCATGAACGTCTCGGTGAGGGCCAACGTCCGTGTGGCGCAGGCCGCAACGAAATCCCTGGCCGGCGGTTTGGACCTTGCGTTCAAGTCCGGCGCGGTAACCGGCCTTCTCGTGGCGGGCCTCGGCCTCCTCGGCGTTACGGTCTATTTTGGCTTCCTCACCGGCTCCATGGGTTTTGAACCCACCAGCCGCACGGTGATTGACGCCCTCGTTGCGCTCTCCTTTGGCGCCTCGCTGATTTCCATTTTCGCCCGTCTCGGCGGCGGCATCTTCACCAAGGGTGCAGACGTTGGCGGCGACATGGTGGGCAAGGTTGAAGCCGGCATTCCCGAGGATGATCCAAGGAACCCCGCAACGATCGCCGATAACGTTGGCGACAACGTCGGCGATTGCGCCGGCATGGCCGCCGACCTTTTTGAAACCTATGTGGTGACGACCGTTGCGACCATGGTTCTGGCGGCAATCGTCCTGCCGGATGCCATGAAGCTCGCCGGCATGGTTCTGCCGCTTGCCATTGGCGGCGCCTGTGTCATCACTTCGATCATCGGCTCCTACTTCGTCAAGCTTGGCGCCAACAACAACATCATGGGCGCCCTCTACAAGGGCATCATCGCAACCGGCGTCCTTTCGCTCGCCGCTTTGTATCCCGTCATCTCCTACGTGTTCGGTGGCATGGATGTGGCCCTCGGCAATGCCGAAATGGCCTTCACGCCCTTGAGCCTGTTCTATTGCGGCATTGCAGGCCTCGTGATCACCGGACTCATCATCTGGATCACCGAATACTACACCGCAACCGGCAAGCGCCCGGTCAACTCCATCGCCGAAGCCTCCATCACTGGCCACGGCACCAACGTGATCCAGGGCCTGGCGGTGTCCATGGAAGCAACCGCCGTTCCGGCCATCATCATCATCGCCGGCATTATCGTCACCTTCAACCTCGCGGGCCTCTTCGGCATCGCCGTTGCGGTGACAACGATGTTGGCCCTTGCCGGCATGGTCGTGGCGCTTGATGCCTTCGGCCCGGTTACCGACAACGCCGGCGGCATCGCCGAAATGGCGGGCCTGCCCAAGGAGGTGCGCCACAACACCGACGCGCTCGATGCCGTGGGCAACACCACCAAAGCCGTCACCAAGGGCTATGCCATTGGCTCGGCGGGCTTGGGCGCCCTCGTGCTCTTTGCCGCCTACACCCAGGACTTGAAGTTCTTTGCTGCAACCGCGGCACCGGGAACCTTCTTTGAAGGCGTGAATGTCACCTTCGATCTCTCCAACCCGTACGTGGTTGTGGGGCTGATCTTCGGGGGCCTCTTGCCCTACCTCTTCGGCGGCATGTCGATGACCGCCGTGGGCCGCGCCGCCCAGTCTGTGGTGGTTGAAGTGCGCCGCCAGTTCAAGGAACGCCCCGGCATCATGAAGGGCACCGAAAAGCCCGACTATGCCCGCGCCGTGGACCTGCTCACCAAGGCAGCCATCAAGGAAATGATCCTGCCTTCGATGCTGCCCGTGTTCTCGCCCATCGTGGTGTTCTATGTGATCTACGCCATTGCCGGCAAGGAAGCGGGCTTTGCGGCCCTCGGCGCCATGCTCATGGGCGTGATCGTCACCGGCCTCTTCGTGGCCATCTCCATGACCGCCGGCGGCGGCGCCTGGGACAACGCGAAGAAATCCTTCGAGGATGGCTTCGTCGACTCAAAAGGCGTGAAGCACCTGAAAGGCTCCGAAGCCCACAAGGCCTCCGTCACCGGCGACACCGTCGGCGACCCCTACAAGGACACGGCAGGCCCCGCCGTGAACCCGATGATCAAGATCACCAACATCGTGGCCCTCCTGCTGCTGGCGGTCCTCGCCGGGCATTAAGCCTCGAGGGGCTGATCTTTGACGAAATGAACCCCGCCCGGAGCGATCCGGGCGGGGTTTGTGTTGGAGTCTGAGACGAATTACATGAGTTAGGCGAAGTGGAGCTGTCAGACTTTAGGGCTGGTAACTGAGCAATGCCAAGTCTTCGTCGGTGGAATTTCCACTTTCAGCCCGCTTATTTCTAAGATCACGTGCCAGCAATCCTTCATGCAAAAGCGACGCGAGCGAAGGTGCCGCACCATAATCAGAGATGTTTCTGAAACCCGCACTGCTGAACTTGTGTGCCGACATTACTGCTTTCAGTGTGTCATCTACGGCTGCAAGTGCAGCATCTATTTTCCCAAGCGTTGCCGGTTCAAGTGCAGAAACACTGAGATTATTCAGTGAGAGATCGTAGTCTTTGTGAGCAAGCCAACGATTTCGCCAATCACGCGCAAAGTCTGCAGACCTAGTCGCCTTCTCAGCAATGCTTTCAATGTGTGCGTCCGCCTGAGGCTTTCCTCTGTTGTAAAGTTCTGTCAGTTTTTTGACGGAAAGGTTGTTTTTTTTCCTATCTTGAGCGGGATCCGTTAGCCTGCATAAACCGAGCAGAAGTTCATTTTCGAAAGTCAATTGCACTTTCCGAAAAAAGCGAGGCGCCGTCTTGTTGAGTAATTTGACTCGATCTTCACTCTTTTCGCCAAAGAGATATGCGCAGTCGGCATAAATATTTGACAGAGTAAATAGTTCGCCTGCCAACTCCCAGTACGCCAACCCAAGTTCTGGGCCCATTATGTCCTGATAAAATATCGCCGGTTCGTTTTGCATCACACTCGTTTCCTTTCCTTCAATCCCTGCTCAAGCGTTGTCCTGATGAATCGCTGATGGGCCTCGACCTTGCGAGTTCCAAAAGTTCAGCCAGAATCAGCATCTCGACACACTCCGCCTAGGGCAGGAATTCTAACTGAGCTGCTTTAAATCGCGGCGGATCGGAGTTGCTCAAATCCATTTTGTCGACGAGACCTCCACCTCCGACTTGAACTTGGGGTTTCTCTTTGTCATCGGTTTCAATCTCTTCCTTCTGCGTGTAGCGGGTGCTGATCGGATGGATTGGCGTGCCGATTCTAATCTCTCTCAAGCCCCCCGCATCATCCTTCTCTTCTTCATCGCCTCATGCGCTTCCGGTGTGCCGTCGTGGAAGGAGCCGAACCATTTGTCGAGCGGCACCATGCCGTCCGAATAGTTCACCTCGAAATATTTGTGGTGCAGGTAGTGGGCGTAATACGAGACGTCCATGCTGGCCTCATCGCCCATCGCCAGCCGGTCAAACCCTGTGTGGCCCTGCGCCGGGGCAACGCCCAGCCGTGAGGCGAGGTTGATCATGTGGATGGGGTGCGAGGGGATGATGAAGAACAGCAGGATCGTGGAAAAATAGATCACATGCTCGATGGGGTGCATGGAGAGGCCCGACCATGGCCCCGGATTGATGTTGCGGTGATGCAGCTTGTGGGCGATCTCGTAGAGCGGCGAGAAGTGCAGAAGCCGGTGCGCGAAGTAGAAACCCACCTCGTGAATGAGCGGCACCAGGAAGAACACCGCGATGAAGCCCACCGGATGATCGGCAAAGCTGATCATGGGGGCGATGCCGTTGGCATAGGCCCAGAGCAGCAGCACCTCATAGGCCGTCCAGATGGGCACGCCGCTCACCAGCGTGTGGAACATGTTGTCATACGTCTGGTTGCCGAACAGGAAGGCCTGCGACCGCTCCTTCGGCCACTGGCGATTGTACTTGAAGGCGGTGCCTTGCCGCCGCCAGACATAGAGCCAGAGGTGCCACGCGCCATAAACCGCAATCGCCAGTCCGATGTTGCGGAGCAGCACCAGCCCCACCCAGCCGAAGGAGAACGTCTTCATCGTTTCAAGGGACGGCGTGAGGAACATCCAGATGAGCACGGCGGCCACCGCATAGAGCACGTTCCACGGCAGGAAATAGCCGGGAAAGCCGAAGAGCCATTTCAGAAGCGCGCGCTGTTGCGGCGGCCATGCAAAGGCCGGGCCATACGAGACCGGCGCCTTCGGCGTCCAGTTGCCGCGTTTGTCGTCATGTCCGAAGCGAGAGTCGTCCATCGCCTGTATCCCCGTTCCCGGCGGATGATTGCACTGCGTTCGCAGCGAAGCAACGGTACAGCAGGGCCGCCCCGTCAGTCCTCGCGGTCTTCGTCGGGTGATTCGCCCCGGCTGGCCAGCACGGCATCGATCAGGGCCTGCGCACCAGCCGCATTGGGATCGACCCGGAGCAGGTGGCCCTCGCCGAAGTTGATCACGAAGCCGCGCAAGGTGTTGCGGGCGTCGCTGATCTCGTCGAAGCGGTGCGTCACCTCGCCAGTAGGGCCATTGTAGGTGATAGCCTGTCCGCGCCAGCGGATACCTCGGCGGATGATGGCGCGGCACGAGAACCCTGCGATGATGGAACCCGTTCCGAATGCCACGATCAGCCAGAACAGGACTTTCATCTGGAAAGCGCCATCGGGGCGACTGGACCCGATGAAGAGCCAGACATAGGCCATGAGGAGCGTGAGGCCGCCGCTCAGGAACACTGCCGTCCAGTGCATCGCGCCGGGCGTCACGAGCTTCCACCCGCGCTGCTGTGGCTGTGACCGGCCGGTCCATTGGGCCAGCATCGCCACGGCGCAAGCCGCGGTGAGGGCGATGACGAGGTATTTCAGCGCGCTGTCCTGCATGACCTGCGAATCCTCTCAGCGCGGCGTTAAGAAATCCCACATGCCGTGGTCCGGCAATTCCGCTGCCGGTTTTGCTCGACTTTGCTATCGGGCGCGATAGAACCCGCACCCAGGTCGAGCGGGAGAGGGCCATGCTGATCGGAATTGACTGGGGCGGAACGAAGATCGAGGGCGTGGCGATGGAGGCCGATGGCCGCGAGCTTCTGCGCCTGCGCGAGGCAACGCCGCGCCATGATTATGAAGGCTGCCTGAAGGCGATTCGCGCCATGATCGAGGCGCTGGAGGCGAAGACCGGGCAGACGGGTTCCGTCGGCATCGGCATTCCGGGTTCGTTGGAGCCGAAGAGCCGGCTGGGCAAGGGCGCAAGTTCAACGTGGCTGCTGGGCCAGCCGGTCGAAGCCGACCTGAAGCGCGTGTTGGAGCGCGAGCTCAGGGTCGAGAACGATGCCGACTGCCTTGCCGCGTCCGAAGCGGTGGATGGGGCAGGGGCGGGCTACAATGTCGTCTTCGCGGTCATCCTCGGGTCTGGTGTTGGTGCGGGCATCGCCGTCAATGGCCGCGCGCATCATGGCCCCAACAATTCCGGCGGCGAGTGGGGCCACAGCCCGCTGCCTTATCCGGACGTCTCCGAGATTCCCGGCAAGCCCTGCTATTGCGGCCGCGTCGGCTGCATCGAAACCTGGTGCTCGGGCCGCGCGTTTGAAGCTCAGTATGCTGAGCACAAGGGCGTGGAGCTCAAGGCCGCGCAGATCATGGACCTGAAGCGCAAGGGCGATCATCTCGCCAACCTGTTGTGGCGGCGCTACATCGACCGCGTGGCGCGTGGCCTCGCCACCGTGGTCAACGCACTCGACCCCGATGTCTTCGTGATGGGCGGCGGCATGTCGAACGTCGACGAACTTTACGAGGACCTTCCGCCCGCGCTGGCACAGCGTACTTTTTCGACCGTTTTCCACACGCCGATCTTGCGCAACAGGCATGGGGATGCGAGTGGAGTGCGGGGCGCTGCCTGGCTTTGGAAGGATTAAGGATCTCATGTCTCTCGAAGAACGTTTCCGTCTCGGTATCGAGGTCATCCGCGATGCGGGTGAACTGGCGAACGGCTATTTCAACGCGCGCGAAAAGCTCAGCGTACAGACGAAAGGCCCGCAGGACCTCGCCAGCGAAGCCGACCTCAATACCGAGCTGCTGATCCGCGACCGTATCACCAAGGCCTTTCCGGAAGACGCCTTCCTCGGCGAGGAAACCCCGCCCACCGCTTATGAAGACGGGCAGGGCATCTGGGTGGTTGACCCCATCGACGGCACGCAGCCCTTCATCTGCGGCATGTCGTGCTGGTGCGTGTCGATTTCCTTCGTGCGGAACGGCAGGCTGGAATTCGGCATGGTGAATGCCCCGGCCCGCAACGAGCTCTTCGCCGGCGGCAGGTCCTTCCCCTCGACACTCAACGGCAAGCCCATCAAGGGCCTGATGACGGGCACGATCAAGGACGGCCTCACCGGCACGGGCTATTCACTGAAGAGCGGTCCGGCCATGTTCCTGCCCGCCTTCCAGCGCTTCCTTGAAGCGGGCGGCATGTTCTATCGCGACGGCTCCGGCGCCCTGAGCCTGTGCTACGTGGCGGCGGGCCGTCTCGTCGCTTTCTTCGAACCGGTCATCAAGTCATGGGACTGCCTCGGCGGCATGGGCGTCGTCGAAGGCGTCGGCCTTCAGAACAGCGACTTCCTGGCGAACGATGGCTTGCACAAGGGCAACCGTCTCGTCTCCGGCAACAACCAAGTCTGCGCCGAGATCGAAGACCTCATCGCCGGAAGCTACTGAGTCCCCCCGCGATCCATTCCAAGGTCAGGCGGCGCTCGCGGGCGCCGCCTTTTTCATGGGGCTCAGTTGAACCAGACCGCATAGCCGAGGAAGTTGCCCTCCATCATCCGCATGATCTGGTTCCATGTGGCGCGGTCGGTCATCGGGCCATCCTCCAGATAGGGCACGGCGGCTGACCCTTGAGCCCAGAGCACCGGATCGAAGGGCGTGGGCTCCAGGAACACGCGGCGGATGTTGATGCCCTTCGCCAGCCTCCAGTGCGGCACCAGCTTGCGGCCCTGCAGGATGGCGTCGAACTCGCCGAGGAATACCATCCAGCCGTCGACCGTCTGCTGGCTGACGAGTGCGGCCGGCATGGCAGCGATCTTCTGGGCAGGCGATGGAATCCATTCGGCCTCGTCATCCGTCTCCGCAAGGATGAAGCGCCAGCTCTCGTGGCTCAGCTTCACCACGCTCTCAAGATGCGCGAGCGAGGCTTTCATCCGCTCGGGCTCCGTCACCGGCCAGTGCATCAAGTGGATGGCTGCGATGGCATCGGCAATCGACGCGGCATCGAACCATTCGTCTGGCGGCAACGGTTGCGCGTTGAGGATGGCGTAGGGCAGTCCGGCGCGCGGGAACAGCATGTGGCCGCTGATCTCGAAGCTCGCTCGCGAGTCATGCGCAAGGCCGAATTCGATCAGTGCACTGAGGAGATGCGTATACCCGCGGAGCCAGGCGGCATCCGCGCGGTCGAAGGTGATGATGAAGCGCTCGGCCGCTTCCGGCGGAATGTTGCCGCCGCCGAGCGAGGCATCGAACACGCGCCACAACCGCTCGTCTTCCTCTGACGTCCCGTCGCCATTGAGGTCCAGTTTGGCCAATCCGAGCGCCAGCGGCAGCTTCACCTCCGCATCTCCCATCTGGGAGAGTGTCGCCTCGGCCACCGTCAGCCCTGCGAGTGCAGCGGCGAAAACGGCGCGCATCTTCTCGTAGTCGAGTTTCTCGGGCTAAGGATTGACGGGTACCGGAAAGCGGAAGAACGGCAGCGAACGCGCGATGCCGCGCGGCGGCTCCAGGCCGTATCGGTACATGGCTTGTGCCATGCCCTCGATGGTGCGGATGAACTGCGTGGTCCCAAGGGCAAGCCGCGCCTGATCGTCCTTCGGATCGGACTTGAGCCTTGCCGATAGATCCTGCTCCAGCAGCACGAGTTCGCCCGCCCGCAGCCGGTCGCCCATCTGTTGCGGCACCGGCACGTCAGCAGCGGCGGCCTGGGCGAGGAAGAGGCATAGCACGGCGGCGGCGAGTGGGCGGATCATCATGTGTTCTCCATCTCAGGGCGAGAGCTTGACCGGAACATCGAGCGACGTGATGTAGGCGACCAGATCCTGAACCTGTTCAGGCGTCAATGTCCATTGCGTGTCCGGCATGTTCGAGTGCGGATTGGGCGAGAGGATGCGCTGCCAGATGTCGTCGGCGGTCCGGTAAATGGCGATTGACTGGAAACTGGGCGGTATCTGCTTGAATGCGCCACCCTTCTCGATGACGTGGCAGCGCGCGCAATTGGCCGCAGCAATGTCATGCCCCTTGGCGGCATCGGCCGCAAATCCGGGCGTTGCCGTCAGCGCCGCGAGGGCACACGCAAAGATGATCCTGTTCATTCGATCCTCCCTTGTGAGTTTGGGAGAGGCTAGCCCGGGAGTCTGACACGCGCGTTGATGCGCATCAACTCCTCAGGCCGGGTGCCACCAATTGCCGGCGATCACGACGCCGCGCGAATTGATCTTGGTGTTGCCGGTCAGGTGCTCGCCAATGACGTCGACATAGTCGAACTGCCCCTCATCGACGCTGAGCAGGGTGGCGTCGCCCGCACTTCCGGGTTTCAGGCTGCCGAGTTCCGGGCGCTTCAGCGCGAAGGCAGCGGTCTCGGTGGAGGCCTTGACCACGTCGCTCAGGCTCATGCCGAGGCACAGGAACTTCGACATGGTGGTCACCTGATCGAAGGCCGGGCCATTGATGCACAGTGCATGAACGTCCGACGAGATCGTATCCGGCACGAAACCGTTCGCCAGCATGGCGCGCGTGGTTTTGAAGGAAAACGAGCCCATGCCGTGCCCGATGTCGAACAGCACGCCGCGTTTGCGTGCCGTCAGCACGGCGGGCTTGACCGTGCCTTGCGCAGTGCAGGGCGCATTGGGGAAGGGCCTGAAGGCATGGGTGAGGATGTCGCCGGGACGGAGCTTGTTGATGACATCTTCATAGGTCGGCGGCGGCTCGTCGATATGGCACATCAGCGGCATGCCGGTTTCGTCCGCCACCTGAAGTGCGATGTCGAGCGGGTGAATGCCATGGTCGCCCGAGGCATGCGCACCGACGCGCACCTTGATACCGACGATGACGTCGCGGTTGGCATCAGCCACTTCCGCCGCCGTCACCGGGTCCATCAGCCGCATGTCGTGGCTCTCGCCCACCATCACGCGGTTGGAAAAGCCATAGATTCCGGCGTGGCTGACATGGAGATAGGCGAGGATGCGGACCTGCGAGCGCTCGATGACGTGCTTGCGGAATCCCATGAAATTGCCGGGTCCGGCGGAGCCCGTGTCGACGGCGGTGGTGACGCCGCTGGTGCGGCAGAACTCTTCAGCGTCGATGCCGAGCGATGTGCCACCCCAATAGACATGGGTATGAAGATCGATGAGGCCCGGCGCAACGATCAGGCCCGAAACATTGCGGATCTCGGCTCCGTCGTCGGGCAGCGATTTGGCAATTGCAGAGACCTTGCCGCGGGAGAACCGGATGTCGCGAATGCCGTCGAGACCCTGGGAAGGATCGATGACACGGCCGCCCCTGAGGATAAGGTCCACGCGGCTACAGCTTTCGTCCGAGAACGGGGCCCGCCGTGGAGGACTGGACACCGCGGAAAATCTGGTTGAGGAACGTGACGTCCGCTTCACCGGCAACCACGGTCGTCCGTGTGTTCACATCGATGATGCGACCATCCTCGAGCCCGTACTGGGCGAAGCTCTTCACCTGTCCCTGTTCGTCGAAGCGGATGGCAATCACTTCGCGGTTGGTTTCCTTCGGCATGAGGAAGGCGCGGCCTTCGGTGATCGAGGTGATGTAATAGAAGCTGTCACCCTTGAAATTGACCGAGGCGGTCGTCGATGGCGATCCGAGCACACCCTCGACCTCCATCTTTGACATGCCGGTGCTGATCTGGTTGAAGGCGCCGGGCTTGGCCACGTAACCGCGATGCTCGACTTCCGGAGAGCAGGCGGCCAGAAACATTGCAACGCTGGCAGCGGCAAACCATTTGAACGGAGTGGGCGTGGTCGTTTTCTTCATGCGAGGCAATCTTTGTCCCATTCTGGCCGTAACCGTTTAAGAAACCGTTCACCCTGTTCTTTGATTAGCGGCAACACGATGATCCTGAAACGATTTTTTCAACGGTCTGCACAACCTCACCGCAGCGTCTACGAGGCAATTGTGGCTGCCGCACGGCACCCTGTCCTCTATGCCCGGTGGGGCGTGGCGGATACGCTGGACGGGCGATTCGATATGATCACCCTGCATACCTTTCTCGCGCTCGACCGCCTGAAGGGTGTGGAGGAGGGGTTCCGGCAGGATCTCGTCGACGAACTCTTCCTCGACATGGACCGCTCGCTCCGGGAAATGGGCGTGGGCGATATCTCCGTGGGCAAGAAGGTGCGGAAGATGGCGGAGGTCTTCTACGGCCGCATCGCCGCCTACGACCAGGCGCTCGAAGGGCCCGAGGGCGCACTTGACGCTGCCATCGCCCGCAACGTATTCCCGGAAGGAGCCGCGGGCGACGGACCCGGGCGGCTTGCGGAATATGTCATGCAGCAGCGCGGACATCTCGCGTCCCAGGATACCTCTGGCATTGCCCGCGGTACCATCCGGTTCCAGGAGCCAACACCATGAAGCAGAAATCCCGGACTCCCGAATTCTCCCGGCCCCTCCAGACCGACCGTGTGCCCAAACTCGGCAGCACGGAAAAACTGGTGGCCGAGCCCGAGGAATGCCGTGCGCTGGCCAAGCGCATGAACATCCCCGCCATCCATTCGCTCAAGGCCGAGATCCGCGCCACGCCATGGCGCGGCGGCGGCCTGAAGCTCGAAGGCCACCTTACGGCCGATATCGAGCAGGTCTCCGTGATCAGCCTCGAATCTTTCCGCGAAACCGTGTCGGTGCCGGTGTCCCGCTACTTCCTGCCGCCTGGCGCTGTCGTCGAGAATGACAACGAGGACGGGGCCGACCCCATCGAAAACGGCTGGATCGACTTGGGCGAGGTGACGGCCGAAACCCTGGCGCTCGACCTCGATCCTTATCCACGCAAGCCTGGCGAAGCCTTTGACGAACACATCGAGGACGAACCGGCGCCAGTGGAGCGTCAATCGCCGTTTGCCGTTCTGGCCAAGCGGAAGCCGGATTGAGGCCTGCTTCGCCATCAGCCCTTTTTAAATGACTTTTCGCGGCCAATCTCCTAAGGCTTCCGGTCACGCCGAGGCCTGGGAGCGGGTGTTTGGCTGGGTTGAGCGGATAGCGGCAAGAGATTGACGACCAAGAAACATTTGACCATCGCGCTGGATGCCATGGGGGGCGATCAGGGTCCCGACATGGTGATTCCCGGTGCTGCCCTGTCGGCTGTCCGCCATCCTGAACTCAGGTTCCTGCTGGTCGGCGACCGCAGCCGCATTGCGCCTTTGCTGGAGCGCCACCCGAAGCTGAAGGACCGCTCGGAGATCATTCACACGGATGTCTTCGTCACCATGGATGCAAAGCCCAGCCAGGCGCTGCGCCAGGGGCGTGGCAAGAGCAGCATGTGGCTGACGATCGAGGCGGTACGCTCAGGCGCGGCCGATACGGCCGTCTCGGCCGGTAACACCGGCGCGCTGATGGCCATGGCCCGTTTCGTGCTGAAGACCATGCCCGGCATTTCAAGGCCCGCCATCGCGGCAATCTGGCCGACCATGCGAAGTGAAAGCGTGGTGCTCGATGTCGGCGCCACCATTGGTGCCGACGCGACGCAGCTCGTCGAGTTCGCCGTGATGGGTGAGGCCATGGCGCGCTGCCTCTTCGGCCTCGAAAAGCCAACCGTCGGCCTGCTCAACGTAGGCGTCGAGGAGATCAAGGGCGTCGAGCAGCTGAAGGAAGCCCACCGCATCCTGCGCGATTCGAAACTGCCGCTCGTCTATGCCGGCTTCGTCGAAGGCGACGACATCAGCAAGGGCACGGTCGATGTGGTCGTCACCGAAGGCTTTACCGGCAACATCGCGCTGAAGGCCGCCGAGGGCACCGCCAAGCAGCTCGCGACCTATCTGAAGTTGTGCCTCACACGGACCTGGGTCTCGAAGCTCGGAGCGCTTCTGGCTTCCGGCGCCTTCAATGCCCTTCGCGACCGCATGGACCCGCGCAAACATAATGGCGGCGTGTTCCTGGGGCTCAATGGCGTCGTGGTGAAAAGCCATGGCGGTACTGACGCGCTGGGCTTTGCCACCGCGATCGACGTGGCCCTCGACATGGTTCGCAATGATCTCGTCAGCAAGATCAAGACCGATGTCGAGATGATGAATGCTCTCATCAGGCCGGTGGTGCCGCACGACAAGCAACCGGAACCAACAATATGAACCAAACACCGACGGCCGTCCGCAGATCCGTGATTGCGGGATGCGGGTCGGCCTTGCCGCAACGCGTGATGACCAATGCCGACATGAGCAAGGTGGTCGACACGACCGACGAATGGATCGTCGAGCGCACCGGCATTCACGCCCGCCACATTGCCAATGACAGCGAGACAACGCGCACGCTGGGCGTCGAAGCGGCGCGCCGCGCTCTTGACCACGCCGGACTCACCCCCGATGCCGTGGACCTGATCATCCTGGCGACATCGACGCCGGACCAGACCTTCCCTGCGACCGCCACGCTGGTGCAGGCCGACCTCGGCATCACGCGCGGTGCCGCATTCGACGTGCAGGCGGTCTGTTCGGGCTTCGTCTATGCGATGAGCGTTGCCGATGCGATGATCAAGTCGGGCCAGGCGGAATGCGTTCTGGTGATCGGCTCTGAAACCTTCTCGCGCATCCTCGACTGGACCGACCGCGGAACCTGTGTGCTGTTCGGCGACGGCGCAGGGGCGATGGTCCTCAAGGCGGAGACGCTGCCCGATTCGCAGGAGAGCCCCGGCATCCTCGTCACCCGCATCCGCTCGGACGGGCGCTATCACGACAAGCTCTATGTCGATGGCGGGCCCTCCACCACCAGGACTGTCGGGCACCTGCGCATGGAGGGCCGCGAGGTCTTCAAGCATGCGGTGGTCAATATCGCGACCATCATGGACGAGGCCATGAAGGCGGCCAACGTGGCGCCGAAGGACGTGGACTGGTTCGTGCCGCATCAGGCGAACCGCCGCATTCTCGAGGGAACGGCCCGCAAGCTGGGCATCCGCGAGGACCGCATCGTGATGACGCTCGACCGCCACGGCAACACCTCGGCGGCGTCCATCCCCTTGGCGTTTGACGTTGCCGTAAGAGACGGGCGGATCAAGCGGGGCGATCTGGTGCTGTTCGAGGCCATGGGCGGCGGCTTCACCTGGGGCGCAATCCTGGCCCGCTTCTGAGACTGCGCCCGTAAGCCCTTGAGTTCGCAATATTTTGGTTGACCGCGCGGCGGTTGACGCCTAGTTTCCTGACAATTGCAGGGGGCTAGAGGATGGCTGGAAAAACGCTAACCCGCGCCGATCTCAGTGAAGCGGTCCACCGGCAGATCGGGCTGTCTCGGAGCGAGTCGGCCGATCTCGTGAAGACCATGCTCGACATGATGTCTGATCATCTGGTCGAGGGTGAAACCGTCAAGCTGTCGTCATTCGGAACCTTCATGGTGCGGAGCAAGAATGGCCGCGTCGGGCGCAACCCCAAGACGGGCGAGGAAGTTCCGATCACACCGCGGCGTGTGCTCGTGTTCCGGCCGAGCCAGGTCATGAAGAACGTCATCAACGGATTGGAACGGGGCTCTGACGAAGACTGAGTTCGTCCCCGATTCGGACAAGAGGAAGGGGTGAACCATGGTCGAGAAGTCCCCCGACGCATTCCGCACCATCAGCGAGGCCGCTGAAGAACTGGACGTGCCGCAGCACGTCCTGCGGTTCTGGGAAACCCGCTTCACGCAGATAAAGCCCATGAAGCGGGCGGGCGGCCGCCGGTATTACCGGCCGGTCGATGTCGAGCTTCTGCAGGGCATCCGCAGCCTTCTCTACAAGGAAGGCTACACGATACGTGGCGTCCAGAAGATCCTCAAGGAGGATGGCGCAACCTATGTGGCGGGCGTTGGCCGCGGCGAGATCGAGCCGCGCAAGCGCGATGGAGAGATGGCCTCCGCCCCGCCGCCTGGCATGGCAAAGGCTGCGCCGCGTGCCGGCAAGTCTGCTGCGGCAAAGCTGGCATCTGCCTCTGCCTTTGCGGCACCTGCCGATGGCACGGCTGAGCCCGTGAAGATCGTCAACCGCCTGTCCGACAACCACGCGGACATGCTGCTGGCAGCGCTTCGTGACCTCGGCGATGCCCGCAAGATCCTCGACCCGACGCTGCCGCGATAGCGATACCGCAACAAAGTCTAAAGGCTGGCCGTGTTACCGGTTGATGTTCGGCGGGATCATCCCGCCGCATCGGCGGAGTTCGATCGGCTATATGTCCCTGTGGCGGATGATCGTGACGGCCATCAATCTCGTGGGCCTGCGCTTCGGCGGAGCGGCCATGGGACTGGTGAGTCAGATCCTGCTGGCCCGGCTCCTGCCGCAGGAAGAGGTCGGCATCGTGCTGATGGGCCTCAGCGCCGCGGCCATCATCAGCCTGCTGATGACGGCGGGCTATCCCTCGCTCACCATGACGGTGCTGCCGCGCTACTATGCGCTGGGGCGCACCAAGCTGTGCGAGGCGTTCCACCGCGCCGTGTGGCACGACACGATCATCGCCAGCGCGCTCGTCTTCGCCTTGCTGTCCGCCGTGTGGACCTTCGCGCCTGTCAGCCGCGACCTGAAGCTGGCCCTGGTCTTCGGCGCAATGATGGCGCCCGCCTCGGCCTTGATCCGCATTTCCAGTTCGGCGGCCAATTCCAGGCGGCGCTTCCAGTTATCCTATGTGCCGGACTTCCTGTTCAGGCCGGGTTTGTTGCTGGTGTTCCTGCTCGTCATGTGGGCGCTGCATGTATCGCCCGACCTCATCACCATGATCTGCGTGGTGGTCGTCATCACCTTCATGGTCGCCATCGCCCAGGCCGTCCTGCTCGGCCGCAGCGTGCTGCCCGGCTCACTCGGCCCGGGTCCGCACGATCTCGCCCGCGCCTTGCGCGGCAGGGCGGCTGCCATGGTGCTCATCGCGGCGGTCGCCATGTCCTTCGCGGATATCGTGACGCTGATCGGTGGTGTGTTCCTGCCCGCCCAGGACGTGGCCCAGCTCGGTATCGCCATCAGGCTTGCAGCGCTCGCGGGCTTCGTGACGCAGGTGACGCAGAATTTCGTGCTGCCCGATCTTTCGGCCGCCATCGTGCGGGGCGACAGGACGACGTCACGCGCACTCATCCTCCGCATCAACCTCATCGGCTTCTCGGCGATTGCGGCTTGCACTGTCTTGTCGATTGCTTTCGGACCTCTCATTCTCGGCATCTTCGGCCCCGACTACAAGAGCGCCCGCTGGCCGCTGGTCCTCTTCATGGTGAGCCAGCTCTTCCGCGCCGCCGGCGGCATGAACCAGCATCTTCTTTCGCTGGAGGGATTTCAACGCCGCAGCGCGGGCGCCTGTGTCGTGGCGATGACGTTGCTGGCAGGAGCGGCTTTCGTGCTGACACCGTCTCTCGGGCTTCTGGGGATGGCCATCGCGGTGATCCTGGCGGAGGCTGCATGGGCTGCGATTCTTGGCGTCCAGGCGCAGCGTCATACCGGGCAGCGGGGTGATATCTTCGCAGGTTTCAGCACTCACAAGGCACCCGCCGAATAAACCTTTTACTCCGCCGTGAAGGATGCTACATCGGCGCCAAGTCGGAGCGTAGCGCAGTCCGGTAGCGCACTATTCTGGGGGGATAGGGGTCGCTGGTTCGAATCCAGTCGCTCCGACCATTTTACCTTTCCCCTTCCACCGGAAATCCATCAGGTCTCGTTCGGCCGCACCCGCGCTGCCGTCTTGTTGGCAAACGCCGCGAGCCTTTCGCGCGAGGCAGGCTGGGTGTTGACGATACCCGCCACCACGGCTTCCGTGTAGGAGGCATCGAGCGCCGACATGTTTTGCACATGCGAGATCGCCGAACAGATGGCGAAATTCGACAGCGGCGGATTCTGCGCCGCGATATGGGCGATCGCCAGCGCCTTGTCCTCCGATGGCCCGTCGACCAGATACTGGCACAAGCCCACGGATACCGCTTCCGCACCCTGATAGACGCGGCCCGACAGCATCATGTCGATCATCCGCGCCTTGCCGACGAGGGCCGCCACGCGGATCGTGGCACCACCGCCGGTGAACAGGCCGCGCTGGCCCTCGGGCAGGGCGAAGTAGGTGCCCTGGTCCGCCACGCGAATATGCGCGGCCGATGCCAGTTCGAGCCCGCCGCCTACAACCGCGCCCTTCAGCGCGGCGATGATAGGCACGCCGCCATATTCCATCTTGTTGAAGGCCTCGTGCCAGCGCAGGCACAGGAGCATGAACTCGGCTGGTCCACGGTCCTCTCGGTGATGCTCGACGAGATCGAGCCCGGCGCAGAAATGCGTGCCCTCGGCGCGCAGCACCACGGCCTTGATCCCTGCGCGCGGCACGGCATCGAACAGCCGCACAAGCTCCTCCACACTCTGGGCGTCCAGCGCGTTGCGTTTGGCCGGACGGTTCAGCGACGCAACAAGTACGCCCTCGCCATCGTCGCGAAGCGCAATGTTGGTGAGGCCGAGGCCGTGGACGTCGATCATGAGTTTCCCATTCCTATTGCATTTCAGGGTTGTGGACGCGGCAAGCGTTGTTGCCGCACCGACCACGCCGCCGAGGCCGCATAGAAGCCCCAGACGAGGCCCAGCATCCAGTAGAAGTGGCGCCAATGGTCGGTGTCGATCTGGACACCCTGCAATGCCGTCGCGAAGAAGGCGCAGAACAGCGCGATGGTCTGGCCCTGCCACGGCGTGCGAATGAGCACGCCCTTGAAGCCCACGATGATGGTGCCGAGAATGAGCAGCATGTAGGAGATGCCGCCGAGCCAGCCATAGGACCCGAAGGCATTGAGATAGACATTGTGCGGGTCCAGACCGAAGATCTGGCCGAACTGCAAGGGTCCGAAACCGAAGGGCCGTTCGAGAAGCATCGGTATGGCGTTGAGCTGATTGCCGAAGCGGCCGAACTCGCCGGAATCATAATCCTTGGCAAGCGTCGCGCGGTCCTCGAAGGCGGCGGCCACGACGTCGATGCTCAAGAGCCCCGCGAGGCTGATGCCGAGCATCACGATGCCGCCCGCCGCGAGCAGGATGATCCGGGTACGGAGCTTCTGCGAGGGCGTGAGCGTGAAGGTGAGGATCACCGTCATCGTCACCGCCAACATGAAGTTCATCCATGCGCCGCGCGAGAAGGCGAGGAACAGGCAGGCCAGCACGATCATCAGTCCGATGTAACGCCAGAACCTGTGGCGCGTCGTGCCGAGCATCACGTCCTGCGTGAGCAGAAGCGCTGGCAGGACCAGATAGGTCGAGAGCACGTTGGGGTCCTTGAAGGTGCCTTGCGCGCGGAAGATGGGAGAGAGATAGGCGCCGGTGCCGCCGATGTTGAAGTAGCCGACGAGGCCAATGACGGAGGCGATGACGGCGCCGATGATGTAGCCGTTCTTGAACACGGCGAAGCGGCGTTCCGTGTCGGTCTGCACATAGAAGCAGAAGAACACCGCCGAGACCGCCATGTAGCACGACGTGATGACGAACATGCCGGTCTTGGGCTCGCCCATCACGGTCAGGAAGCTCATGAAGCCGCCGAAATTGTAGAGCGTGAGCAGCACGATCAGCGGCAAGGCGACCACTGTGACGCTGAGCCCGCCGCCGACCAGGAACACCGTCATCGCAAGCGCGAACATCAGATCCACAGGTGCTGGCTCGATCCTGACGAAGAAGGACGACATCATCATCAGCCAGACGGCTGCGGCCTGCACGCGGTCAAGCGGCAGGCCGGAGGTTCGGGGTCTGGATGCGTAGTCAGCCGTCAATATGCGTTCTCCGCCTTGAGCAGCGCGATGGGTGTGCGCCACAGGATGTAGAGGTCGAGGGCCAGCGACCAATTCTCGATATAGTAGAGATCATGCTCGACGCGGCGCTGCAGCTTTTCGGTGGTGTCGGTCTCGCCGCGCCAGCCGTTGACCTGGGCCCACCCGGTGATTCCGGGCTTCACCTTGTGGCGGGCGAAGTAGCCGTCGACCACGTCGTTGTAGAGCTGGTCCGCGGCCTTTGCCTTGGTTGGGTGAGGGCGGGGGCCAACGAGGGAGAGTTCGCCCCGCAGCACGTTGAACAGCTGCGGCAGCTCGTCGAGCGAGGTCTTGCGGATGAAGCGGCCGACACGGGTGACGCGCGGGTCGCCCTTGGTCACGAGCTTCGCGGCATCCGCATCGCGCATGTCGTGATACATGGAGCGGAACTTGTAGACGCCGATCAGCTCGTTGTTGAAGCCGAAGCGGTTCTGCTTGAACAGGATCGGTCCCTTGCTGTCGAGGCGCACGGCGAGCGCCACCATCAGCATGATGGGCGAGAGCAGGACGAGGGCGATGGCCGCGATCACCTTGTCCTCGATCGTCTTCAGGATCGTGCCCCAGTCGCCCAGCGGCTTGTCGAATACATCGAGGAAGGGCACGTTGCCGATGTAGGAATAGGCCCGCGGACGGTAATGGAACTTCTGCGAATAGGCGCTGAGCCGGATGTCGACGGGCAGCACCCACAAGCGCTTGAGGATCTGCAGCAGCCGCTCTTCTGCGGTCAGTGGCAAGGTCACCAGCAGCAGGTCGATGCGGGCCTGGCGCACGAAGTCGACGAGTTCCGAGACGTTGCCGAGCTTGTGCAGCGCGCCCACCTGTGTCGGCGAGCGGATGTCGTCGCGGTCATCGAAGATACCGACGACGTCGATGTCGGAATTCTCCGTGGCGTTGATTGCCGAGAGAAGATCGGCTGCAGGCTTGCCGCCCCCGACGAGCACCGCATGGCGCGACAATTGCCCGTTGCGGTTCCAGGCACGCATCACCTGTGCCGTGACGATACGCTCGATGACCAGTAGAGAGAGCCCGAGCAGAAACCAGCTCGCCAGCCAGAAGCGCGAGTAGGACTCACCCAACTTGCTGAGGAAGACGGCGACCGCGATGGCGACGAAGATCATTGTCCAGGCGGATGCCGTGCGCGGCAAGTTGTCGATGGGCCGCAACAGGGACTGCATCGAATAGAGCCCGAAGGCCTGCGCCAGCAGTGGCAGCGCAATCGAGGTTGCGATCACCAGCGGCACATAGAAAGGCGCCATCTCGCTCGTCTCGAATCCCGGATGATACCAGGCGAGCAGGGCGCCCGCGAGCGCCACCAGCAATCCCTCGATCATCCGGATCGTCGATGAAATGACCCGCGCGGAGATGAGCGGTGCGTGGCTGAGGCGTTTGATAGCTTCGCTGCGGTAAACGTCCGGCGCGGCGGGTTTCGCATCGCCATCGGTCAGGCGGGCGAGGACGTCTGCCGGTACGGTGGTGTATTTGTGATCGGGCTGTGCGCGCATGGCTTTTGATGTTCCGCGATGGGACGTGGTCTCGTTATGAACACCCAGGAGCAAGTCGCGCGCCCATGCGGGCCGGCCATGCCCACTATTGGGACGTCACGGTAAACGAGTGGTAAACAACCTGCCCGAAAGCGGGGCGGCGCCTATCTCAGGCGGGCATAGAGGCCGAGTATGGCCTCGACCATTCCGGCGGCCGAGAACGAGGTCCGCAGCCGTTCGCGCGTGTCTGCCGCCGAGGCGGCCACGGCCTGCGGGTCGGCAAGGGCTTCCGCGAGGCGGGACGCCAATGCCGCTGCGTCTCCGGGAGGAACAAGGTTGCCGGGCCCCAGCACTTCCGGAATGCCGCCGACATTGCTGGCGATCAATGGCACGCCGGCCGCGCAGGCCTCCAGCACCACATAGGGAAAGCTCTCGGCGCGCGATGGCATGACGAGGATGCAGCCCAGGCCGAAAGCCTCTCTTGCGCCCATGCGGCCGGGGAAACTCACCAGGCCATCCAGTCCAAGCTTCTTCGCTTGTGCCTTGAACTGGGGCAGGTCGGGTCCGTCACCGACGAGGCATGCCGTTGTGGGACGGAATGCGTTGAGGTTGGCGATGGCATCGAGCAGCACGTCGACGCCCTTCAGCATCCGCATGTCGCCGATGAACAGCAGATCGGCGGCACCGGGACGCGGCATCGCCTGCTCGAATTCTTCCGGCCACAATCCGTTGTGGATCACGGCATGGGGCTTCTTGCCGATGCCGATCTTCTTCTCGAAGGCATCGCGCTCATAGTCGCAGACGAAATGAATGCCGGTGCCGATGGCGGCAAGCGCCTTCTCGGCCGAAAGGAAGGCGGCACCCGCTGGCGATGACCATTCATAATGAAGGCTGCCGCCATGTGGCGTGTAGACCGAGGGGACGCCCAGCAGGCGCGCGGCAACCCGGCCATAGAGGCCGCCCTTTGCGCCGTGGCAATGGATGATGTCAGGCTTCACGATGGCCGCGTGGGACCTGGTCTGGCGCGCGCCTGAAAGATCGCCAAGGCCCGGCATGCGCGAGATCGGGATGCGCTTGACGCCGAGCGAACAGAACGGCGCGACACTGTCCAGGAGCTTCACCGCCGTATCGCCGCCCGTGGTCGAGTCGCACAGGATGCCGACCTCGTGGCCCAGCGCCGACTGGCCGCGCGCCACATCCCGCACATGGCGGAACAGGCCCCCGACCGGCGTGCGGAAGACGTGGAGAATGCGCATTAGGGTGCCGCTCAGAACCAGCGCTCGCGCACGTAGATGATGTCGCCCGGATAGATTTGCGTGGTGACGGGCACCTTGAAGGTGTTGGTGCCCTGCGCATTCTTGCGGGTGACGAGGACATCGCGATGATCACCGCGCGGGCTGTAGCCGCCTGCGATGGCAATGGCGTTCTGCACCGTGATGCCGGGTTGGTAGGGGAAGCTGCCGGCGGTGTTCACCTCGCCCAGAATATAGAAGGGACGCAGCGTGGTGACCTGCACCGACACCTGCGGATCGCGTAGGAATCCGGCGCGGAGCTTCGCCGTGATCAGGTCCTCGATCTTCGGCGTCGTGAGGCCGCCGACGCCAAGGCTCTGCACGTAGGGCATGGAGATGTTGCCGGAGCCATCGACGAGATAGTCGGCGGTAAGATCGGGTTCGCCCGCGACGCGTATGGTGAGGCGGTCGCCAGCACCGATGCGGTAGCCGGTGCCGAATTCATAGGCGGCAGTCTTTCCCTTGGTACCGAAGGGATCGACAACGCCGGTGCTGTTGCGTGTTGGAAGTTGAGAGACGCTGGACACGGCATAGGCACCTTCCTCGACGGTTCCGGCGCTGGTGATGCCCGTGCCGCCCGGAGGCGAGGAGACGTCATTCCAGTTTTGCGAGCAGCCGCCCAGCAAGGCAGCAGCAGCGAAGAGGACAGCAAGACGCAGACTCACGCGAGTAATCCATATTGAACGCATCCGGCGGAAGGCCCCGGACTTGAGTGAAATTAAACGCGCATGGTTAGCAATGACTTAAGCGGCTGTATGAAGATTTGTTCACGCCAGCCTGAATTAAGGGATTGGTTACCATGACAGCCCATGTTGCCGCCTTGAACCTCTCGAGAAGCGCCAACCGGTAAGTCATGACGCCCCGCAACGAGCCATTCCAGACCGCTGCTCCGGCAGTCATCAACATCATGGATGTCTTGCGTGGAGTCGCGCATCGCAAGGCGCTCATTCTCGGAACAGGACTGTTCGCCTTTGCCATCGGCATGGGTGTCGTCACACTTCTGAAGCCGGTTTACACCAGCAAGGCGCAGGTGCTGATCCAGAATCTGGAAACGCCTTTCGACCGCATGCAGCAAACGGAAAATCCGCGCGCCGAGGCCATCGACGACCGCGTCGTCGCAAGCCAGATCTCGGTGATCCGGTCGGAAGATCTTGGCCGCCGCGTGATCGCCGCGCTGGGACTTGAGAACAAGCCCGAATTCAATTCGCTGATCGAGGGGCAGGGCACGGTTGGAAAGCTGAAGGTGAAGCTGGGCTTCGGCAGCGATCCTGCGCTCAAGACTCCGGAAGAACGCGCACTCGACCGCTACAACGACAAGCTCAACGTCTACCAGTTGCCGGACTCCAATGTCATCGGCATCGAGTACAACTCGTCCAATCCCGAGACCGCCGCCAGTGTCGCCAATACGCTGGCCGATACCTATGTTATGTGGACGCGCGAGGCGCAGTCGCAACCCACCGAGCGCGCGCGCGACTGGCTGTCCCAGCAGATCGATGCGATCCGGAAGCGGCTTGCCCAGTCCGAAGAGGCCGTCGAGAGATTCCGCGCCGAAGCGGGTCTGCTCAAGGGTGCCACGGTCACACTGGGCGAGCAGGAAATTTCCGAACTCAATTCGCAGATCAGCGTGGCCAAGGCGGCCAGCCTCGAAGCGCGCGCGAGGGCTGACTCGATCCGCCAGCTTCTCGAGACGCGTGGCGGCGTGGAATCGGCCACCGACGTTCTCAATTCTGCCGCCGTCCAGCGCCTGAAAGAGCAGCGCACCGAAGCCTCGCGCCGCATGGCCGAACTGTCGGTCACCTATCTGTCCAATCATCCGAAGATGATCGCGGTCCGGAACGAGATCTCGAACATCGACAAGCAGATCCGCGCCGAGGCGTTGAAAGTCGTGTCGAGCCTTGATGAACAGGCCCGCATCGCGGAGACCCGCGAGAAGTCGCTCATCGCCAGCCTCGAGAACCTGAAGAACCAGGAGAGCAACGCCAATCTCGATGACGTGAAGCTGAAGGCGCTCGAGCGTGACGCGGGCGCTGACCGGGTGCTGCTCGAAGCCATGCTCAGCCGCTATGCGGAAGCCTCTGCGCGCCAGGACCTGTCGGCTCAGCCGGGCCTCGGTGTAGTCATTCAGAATGCGTCGGTTCCAACGTCGCCGTCATTCCCGAAGACCGGCCCGATGGTGCTTCTCATCACCTTTGCCGGTTTCGCGCTTGGCATCAGCCTCGCGTTCCTCCTCGAACTCATGGCCGCCGCGGGCCGCGTGCCGGAGACTGCGAACGAACCAGAAGACCGTCCGGAACCGGCTGTCGTGCCGCCGGCAGTCCATCCTGTGCCTTCATCGATTGCCGCCACTGAACCCGCTCCCGCCGAGAACGCGGTGGCACCGGCCGCGCCGCCTCCAGCCGTGAGTGAGCCGGTCTTTGTCGAGCCCGAC
>NZ_JBGSOZ010000028.1:0-13358 GCF_041738905.1 Aestuariivirga sp. | reverse complement strand
AGGCGCAGAGTACTATCATTCGGTTCACCCGCTGGGTTCTCCATGATGGCCTCATATGGTTCAGGTTAAACTGCTGATAATTATACCTGAATCGGCGCAATGCCGCCACAAATCAGTATGTCATCTGGCGAATGCGGGGTCGATGAGGATGAGGCCGCCCTGCCGCAGGAGCTTGAGCGAGCCTTCGTAATAGGTGTCGTAGCCGGTCTTGTCGGCGTCGATGAAAGCGAGGTCGAAGGTGCCCGCCTCGCCATTGGCCAGGAGCCTATCGATCACGGCCTTGCCGCCGTCGAGGTGGAGGTCGATGCGGTCCGCAACACCTGCCTTCTGCCAGTATTTCCGGCCGATGTCGGTCCATTCCTTCGAGACATCCGCGCAAGTGATGCGAGTGGCACCCGCCAGCGCCATGGCGAGCGATGAGTAACCGGTGAAGGTTCCAAACTCGAGCATGCGTTTGGCGCCCATCAGCTTCACGAGAAGGCCCATGAAGGCCCCCTGTTCCGGCCCGATTTGCATGGCGCTCTCGCCGCCCAGCCGTGCGGTTTCCTCGCGGAGTTCCTTCAGGACTTCCGGTTCGCGGTAGGCATGGGCCGCGTAATAGTCATAGAGGGCGCCGGTGATGCCAATGGTCTTTCCCATGATGTCAGTTCCTCGTGGATGCGGGCGAGTGATGGAGTGGGCTTGTCATGCATAGTCCGATGTTCTGAACCTCGGGTCGCGCGGACCGAAGAAGGAATCCAGTATGTGGGTTCTGACCGCCAGTTCCGTCAATCCAAAGGCGATGACCGAGCCGCAGAGAGCCTGGGCCATGTCCTTCTGCGCGTCCCAGATGTCGCCCTGCATGCCGAGATAGGCGGTGCCGGCTTCAGGGTTGACGACGAGCGCCACGGCCATCTCGATGATCTCGAAAATGGCGGAGCCCGCCGTGTTGAGGCTCAGTGCATAGAGTCCAGCGTGAAAGCTGCTCGGCGTCACATGCCGGATGATGATCTCGCGCATGGGATAGAACAGCAGGAAGCCGAAGCAGAAATGCACGATGCGGTCGAAGTGATTGCGGGTGAAGCCGAAGGCCTCCTGCATCCAGAAGCCGAGAGGCACTTCCGAGTAGGTGTAATGCGCGCCCATCTGGTGCAGCACGAGGAACAGGAACAGCAGCAGGTAGGAAATGTCGGACAGCGGCAGGCGGCGGAAGCTGAAGACGAGCACCAGCACCATCAGGGTGGGCAGCATGTTCTCAAGCGCCCAGTCGAACCTGTAGACAGGGTTCCATCCCCACCACACAAAAATGCTGGCGTAGAGGACGGTGAGGACGACCAGAAAACGCCGGTTCAGGAAGACGTTGCCGATGTCAGATACAGCTGTCGAAAACTTCATGGTTTCACCGGTTCGGGCTGGTGGACGAAGCGCTGATAGAGCCAGCCGATGCCAACGAGGCAGAGGCCGAGGCCAATGAAGCTGGCGATGCGATAGAGACCTTCGAGGCCCGACATGTCGAGCAGGAAGACCTTCACCACCACAAGCACCATGACGGCGAGCCCCGCATAGCGCACGACCTTGCGGCCGAGCCTGATGCCCGCCACGAAGAGAGCCAGCGCGAGGACCAGCCACACGGCGGAGTAAGCGTAGGACTCACCCGGCGACTGCGACCAAGGCGTCATCACCGGACCTTGGAAGATGCGCTTGGTTTCAAGCGTGACATAGGCAAAGACCAATAGCAGGCACAGTCCGCCCGCCAGTGGCTTGAGGTGCGTCCAGCGCAGAACGTCGAGACGGGGCACCAGCAGCGCGATGAGTGCGATGGGCGCCAGATAGGCCAGCAGAAGCGTGTTGAAGAAGACGCCGCCCTGCAGCGTGTCTCCGGTGATTGCCGGATTGAGGCCGATGAGCGACAGGACCACGATCGACAGCACCGAGACTGCTAGAAGAATCAGGGCCGCCCAGGTCGCGATGAGGCTGGAATAGATTCTCTGGCGATAGAGGAGCCCATAGGCGGCGCCCAGCCAGGTGAGGATATGCGCCGACACTTCCAGCAGTAGCGGATGCGGTGCCGTCACGCCGCCGCCAATCAGCACGCGGACTTCAAGTGAGATGAGCGAGATGACGAGACCTAGGCTGATGCCTTCGAGGCTGACGGCAGAACGGAGGTAGCCGGCCCTGCGGAGGTAGCGGCTGCCTGCCAGGAAGGCCAGCGCGGGCACTCCGTAGCCATAAAGAATCCAATGCGGGCCCAGTGGCAGGCTCAGGTCTTCGGTCCACAATTGCCGCGATACGAAGAGCCGGATGGTGGCAAGTGTCGCGAGTATGGAGGCGATGAGGCCTTGCCACATGATGCGCATGAAGCCGGCCGAAATGGCGAAGAACAGGCTGAGTACCGCCATGGCGAGCGTCAGCCACACGCCGTCGAACAGCCGGTCAGCCGCGAAGAGGAACAGGAGAGCCGCACCTGCTGACAGAGCGCCCGAGCCCATGGCGGCGAGCGGTTCCGCGTCATGCCGGGCGCGGCCCGCGAAGGCTGCAGCCAGCAGCAATACTGCAAGCCCAACGCCGATGAGCACCCATGTCATCGGGGCAAGGAGGACGTCGGCGCGCGCCCATGCCCCAAAGATGAAGAGGAAGCCTGAAGCGCCGCCCATCCCACCCCAGATGTTCGGTGCCGGCCTGAGGCGCGCGCCGAGGCTGCCGACGAGAGCGAAGGCGAGGCCTGCCGCCAGCGACCAGCGCAGGAATTGCGGCGCGGCAAGACCGGGGACGGTGGACCACAGGCCGTTCTCGTCCATCGCCAGCGTATGGAACGCCACCTCCGGCCACCCCATGAGAACGCCGAACGACAGCAGAGCCGAGAGTGCCGCAAGCGGCGCCAGCTTCGCCCTCCTCCACCCGATGGCGGTCAGGATGGCAGCCGCGGCGAAGAACAGCGCCAGGGCCAGCCCATGGTGGGCGGACTGGTAGACGAGCACCATGAGCACCGCGACTTGCGCAAGAAGGCCCGCGAGGCCGATGGCGAGCGCACTGTCCGACGCGGGGGTCCGCTCCTCATCGCGCAGCGCGCGGAGGCCCGACAGGCCGAAGAACGACATGAGTCCGATGGCATGGGCGAACAGGCCGATCGGCCATATCTCCGTCATGTCGAAGGGACGGCCCACCATCCACAGCAGCGCCCAGACTGTCGAGCCCGCGATGGCGGAGTAGCCCAGCCACCACCAGTTCTTGCCCCGCAACGTCAGGAAGCTCGCGGCATGGATGACCAGAAGATAGGGGAAAAAGGTCCATGCGCTCGGATGCTCGGACGGTATCATGGCAGGTGCGCCATAGGAGCCGAGAAGGCCAAGTGCCGCGATGAGCGGACCCTGCAGCCGCGACAAGACGAGTGCCCCGAGGCCCACGGCGGCGAGCCCCAGGAAGGCAGTGGTGGGTGCGATCAGTTCGTAAAGAGCGTAGGCCGCATAGATGCTGCCGAAAGCCGTGACGAGGCCGCCGGCGGACAAGGCTGCGGGCACATAGCTCTGCTCCATGATGGCGCCCGAGCGGCGGCGCACGAACTCTCCCGCTGCGATCAGCGCCGCGCCCGCAAGCAGGCCGAGGACGATCTGGAGTGCAGGCGGGATGAGGTCGTTGTCAAAGGCATACTTGACGAAGAGCACGCCGCCGATGGCGATGGCGAGGCCGCCGATCCAGACGAACCAGCGCGAAGCCAGCGCCTGCTCCACATCGCGGCCTGACGATGACCTCGCCGGCTGCGGCGGAATTTCGGCCCCAGGTTCTTCGGAAGCCTGGGCGTGCGCCGGGACTCCCTCCGCCGGCATTGCGTCCTCCGCAGTCATTTCGAGAGGCTGTTCCGTGATCACGTCCTTGGAGGGGTCGAGGGAACGATCCGCCAGTGCCGGAGCGCCAACATCATCGAAAGATGGACGGCCCAGTTCCACCGGGGATCGACCGCTTGCCCGCAAACCCGCCAGATCCTCAAGGGCCTTGGCGAGGTCCAGCTTCATCTGCGCAAGGCGAGACTCGAGTTTGGAAATCTTGTTGAGGGCAATGAGAGCCATGACGAAGGTCATGGCTGCGATCAGAAAAGCGAATCCGTCCATTCAAACTCTCCCGTCCCCTCATTCACACTACACAGCTTGCGCTGAAAAGTCGAAGCTGGGAAAAGCACTCCATGACTCTGCGCGCCGACATCCGACCTGACCTGTTATCTCCCGTTCCCATGGCATGGGAGATTGCGGACGGCATTGTCAGTTATCCCGAAGCGCTTGCGCGTATGGACCGCGAGACGCATGCCATCGCGCATGGCGAGGCGCCGGAGCGCGTCTGGCTGCTCGAACATCCCCCGCTCTACACTGCTGGAACATCGGCCAACGAGGCAGACCTTGTCGCGCCGGACCGTTTCCCCGTGTTCAAGGCGGGACGCGGGGGACAATACACCTATCACGGGCCGGGCCAGCGCGTGGCCTATGTGATGCTCGACCTCAAGCGGCGCGGCGGCGACGTGCGTGCCTTCGTCGCCTCTCTCGAACAATGGATCATCGACACGCTCGACGAATTCAACGTGAAGGGCGAGCGCCGCGAGGACCGGGTGGGTGTGTGGGTGAGGCGCGGCAGCCGCGAAGACAAGATCGCCGCCATCGGCATCAGGGTGCGGCACTGGGTGACGTTCCATGGCATCTCGATCAACGTGGAGCCGGACCTGACGCATTTCGACGGCATCGTGCCCTGCGGCATCCGCGAGCATGGGGTCACGTCTCTTGTGGATCTCGGATTGCCAGTCACCATGGCGGACCTCGACGTCGCGATGCGGCGGCGGTTTCAGGCGATCTTCGGGCCTACCTTCACTGAGGCTGGCTCTCCTGTGCAGGTTTCTCCTTCGGCGGCTCCTTCATCAGCTTGAGGCCCATTTCCTTCCGCACCTCGTTGATGAACGGGCTGCAGGCGCCGCGTTCGAAATAGGTGTTGAAGGCCATGAAGGGCGTGAGGCCCTGCTGCTCGGGGAAGTCGACATAGAACTTGGTGATGGCCTGGGCGATCATTCCGGCGCGCAGCTTGAGGGTCTCGGCGCATTTCCGCAGGCCGATCGCGCGCGCGGCGGTATACTTGTCATTGGCCACGAAGACCGTCATCACATCGAAGATCGCCATGGCGTAGGCGGCCTGCCCTTCCTGTCCGAGTTGCTGCCAGGCGCGATAGTCCTTGATGAAATCCGCCCTCGCGGGCACCGCAGCCGCAGCGAGTGACAGAACCATGGCGCAGGCAAGGGTAAGCTTTCTCATGTGATGCCTTTCGTGTTGTGGCGACTATCGGACGCCCGGGCGGTCTTGTCCACCGCGAGCGCCTGAAAATGTGACTTGATTTGTTACATAACGATGCTACCTAAGGGTCAATCAACCAGGAGACGTACCCATGAAGCTCTACTATGCCCCCGGCGCCTGTTCGCTTGCCCCGCACATCGTTCTCAATGAACTTGGTGAAAACTATGACCTCGAGAAGGTCGACCTGGGTGCCAAGAAGACCGAGACCGGCGCGGACTTCAATGGCGTCAACAGCAAGGGCTATGTGCCCACGCTTGAATTTGCCAAGGACCAGGTTCTGACCGAGGTGTCGACTATCCTGCAGTACCTGGCCGACAAGGCCGAAAACAGCAAGCTCCTGCCGAAGTTCGGCTCGATGGACCGCTACCGCGCCATGGAGCAACTCAACTTCGTGGCATCCGAACTCCACAAGGGAATCGGCGGCCTGTTCAATCCGCTGATGCCGGAAGACGGCAAGAAGGCCATCGTTGCGCGCCTCGGCGCCCGCCTCGCCTGGCTCGATGCGCAGCTTGCCAAGAAGCCCTATCTCCTGGGCGATGAGTATTCAGTGGCCGATGCCTATGCCTTCACGGTTCTGGGCTGGAGCAAGTGGGTGAACCTCGATCTCTCGCCCTACGCGCACATCACGGCCTATCTCGACCGCGTTGGCGCGCGCCCGGCGGTTCAGGCCGCGATGAAGAAGGAAGGCCTGATCCCGGCCTGAGGTGGTCAACGCCCACTCAACTGCAGATGGCCGGGTTTCGCCCCGGCCATTTTCCTTTTCAGCTATGCTTCAGCCGTTCGGCCACATCGCGAAGCCGGTCCAGTCCTGCTCGGGATGAATGGCGGTCTTCACCGACTTCACAACGGCCAGCCTCGGGCCCCTGTGGCAGGCCTCCACCATCGCACGAACCAGCGTGTCCTCGCCCGCGAACACGGCCTCGACTGACCCATCGCTGCGGTTTCTCACCCAGCCGGCGAGTTGTTTCGCATTGGCCTCACGTTCCACCCAGGCACGGAAACCGACGCCCTGCACCCTGCCCTCCACGATGACGTGAACGGCGGTCCGGCTCACGCGAATTCCATGATGACGGCATCGACCGCGAGGCTGTCACCCTGCTTGGCGTTGACCAGCTTGATCGTCACGTCGCGCTCGGCGCGGAGAATGTTCTCCATTTTCATGGCCTCGACGATGGCCAGCGGTTCTCCGGCCTTCACTTCCTGGCCCACCACCGCGGGAATTGAAATGACCAGCCCCGGCATGGGGCAAAGCAGCTTCTTCGATGTATCGGCGGCAGCCTTCACGGGCATCAGACGGGCGAGTTCCGCCTCGCGCTCCGAATAGACGTGGGCATCGAGCACCACGCCCCGATATGACAGCCGGTAGCCATTCAGTATGCGCTTCACCTGCACGGTGACGAAACCGGTTCCCATATCGCAGGAGAACACCGGCTGGCCGGGAACCCAGCCGCAGGCATCGGCCATGGCGTCGGTGTCCTGCGTGACCGTGACGGGCAGCCAGTCATTGCCCAGCTTCACGATGCGTTTCGTGGCGAACGCAACGGCCTGACCGTTCATCTGGCCGTTGATGCGGCGCTTGCGGCGGTTCTCCACATGATCGAGGACCGTGGCAACCTCGGCCAGAGTCGCAGTGATTTCAGGCGTGATCTCATGGCCGGTGAAACCGCCCTTGAATTCCTCGGCGATGAAGCCCGTCGAGAGCGCGCCCGACTGCCAGCGCGGATTTTCCATGATGGCCGACAGGAAAGGCACATTGTGCTGGATGCCCTCGATATAGAAGGCATCGAGCGAACGGGCCATGGCTGTGATTGCTTCGCTGCGCGTCGGCGCATGCGTGCAGAGCTTGGCAATCATCGGGTCGTAATAGATCGAGATTTCGCCACCCTCGAAGACGCCCGTATCGTTACGGACGGTGATGCCATGGGCGGATTGCTCCGCAGGCGGACGGTATTTCACCAGCCGGCCTGTGGAAGGCAGGAAGTTGCGGTACGGGTCTTCGGCATAGATGCGGCTTTCGACCGCCCAGCCCTTCAGCGTCACGTCCTTCTGCTTCAGTGAAAGAGGCTCGCCTGCTGCGACGCGGATCATCTGCTCCACGAGGTCGATGCCGGTAACGAGTTCGGTCACAGGGTGCTCGACCTGCAAGCGGGTGTTCATTTCGAGGAAGAAGAACGAGCGGTCCTGCCCTGCGACGAACTCCACCGTGCCGGCGGAATCGTAGTTCACGGCCTTGGCCAGCGCCACGGCCTGCTCTCCCATGGCCTTACGTGTCTTCTGGTCGAGCAGCGGTGACGGTGCTTCCTCGATGACCTTCTGGTTGCGGCGCTGGATCGAGCATTCGCGCTCGCCCAGGTAAATGACGTTGCCGTGCTTGTCGCCCAGCACCTGGATTTCGATGTGGCGCGGGTTGACGATGAATTTCTCGATGAAGACACGGTCATCGCCAAAGGAAGACTTGGCCTCGGACTTGGCGCGGGCGAAGCCTTCCTTCACCTCTTCCTTCGAATAGGCGATGCGCATGCCCTTGCCGCCGCCGCCAGCGGACGCCTTGATCATCACGGGAAAGCCGATCTCCGTGGCGATGATCACCGCCTCGTCCGGGTCCTCGATGATGCCCATGTAGCCGGGAACGGTCGAGACCTTCGCAGCAGCGGCAGCCTTCTTCGATTCGATCTTGTCGCCCATGGCGTCGATGGCGCCGGGATGGGGGCCGATGAAGGTGATCCCCGCTTCGGCCAATGCCTTCGGGAAGGCCGAGCGCTCGGACAGGAAGCCGTAGCCCGGATGTACCGCCTCGGCGCCCGTCTTCCGGCAGGCATCCACGATCTTGTCGATCAGCAGATAGGACTGCGCGGCCTGCGGCGGGCCGATATGCACCTTCTCGTCGGCCATCTCGACGTGGAGCGCGCGGGCATCGGCGTCAGAATAGACGGCGATCGTGGCGATCCCCATTTTCCGGGCTGTCTTGATGACACGGCAGGCGATCTCGCCCCTGTTGGCGATCAGAATCTTCTTGAACATGAAACCCCAAATGCCCTTTTCCCGGCGGTTCTAGCCCGGTGCGCCCGGCCCGGCAACCATACGAAGGACGAGATATCCCCTGCCCTCCGCTCATTTTTGAAAGCACACTCCGGGGGTTTGCGCTATAGGCAGCCCCATGAGCGAGCTAAATGACATCATCTATGGCGTCCACCCCGTTGCCGAGGCGCTGAAGAACCCCAAGCGGAAGATCTATTCGCTGAAGGCCTCGAAGAATGCCGCCGACAGGCTGGCGGAAGAGATTGCCGCGCGCGGGATAACGCCGGAAATCGTGCACCCCAACGTGCTCGACCGGGCGCTCGGGGCCGACGCCGTGCACCAGGGACTGCTGATGGAGGCGAAGGGCCTGAGCCAGCTGCGCCTGGACCAGATCGAGAAATCAGGCATCGTGGTGATGCTCGACCAGGTGACGGACCCGCACAACGTGGGCGCCATCCTTCGCACCTGCGCGGCCTTCAACGTGACGGCGCTGGTGGCCACGGCCCGCCACAGCCCGGAAGCCTCCGCCGTGCTTTTCAAGTCGGCGTCCGGTGCTTACGAGCATGTGCCCTTCGTGAAGGTGACAAACCTCTCGCGCGCCATGGCGGAACTCAAGGATTACGGCTTCCGCATCGCGGGGCTGGACAGCGAGGCGCCGGAAAACATCTCCGAGATCGACCGCACGCCGCCCATCGCCATCATGCTGGGTGCCGAGGGCAAGGGCTTGCGCCAGCTCACCCGTGACAGCTGCGACCACCTCGTCCGCCTCGAGATGAACGGCCCGATCAAGAGCCTCAACGTATCCAACGCGTGCGCGGTGACACTCTACGCCCTGACCCGTTGACCGGTACTCCGTTGAACCGGGATTGCGTGGAGCCGCACCCTCCGATAGAAATGTAGTCGAGGGTGCGCTGTTATTCCGAGGTCAACCATGGCGAATTTCTATGGCACTCTGGGCATTGACGCATTTGTAGGCGCCGCGTTCTCCGTCAATAATTACTACTTCGATGCCGGCGAACTCAGCGCCCTCGACATCGTGATCGGCTCCAACGGCGGCGATTACTTTCACTTCAACGATGCGGAGCTCTCCGGCCTGACCGGCGGTGGCAGTCTTGTCAACGTCATCGGCATCGATCGCTTCTATTTCAATGCGGGTTCGAACTTCGACATCACCAACGCGATGGTCAACTCAGCGGACAGCACTGACCCCTATGTATTGACCTGCCACGGCAGCGAGGAGCGGGATGTCTTCGATGCGTCGGCGGTCACTGCTGACGAGCCGATCTGGCTGAATGGCAACGATGGCAATGACGAGCTTCGGGGTGGCGGTGAAGGCAGCCTCTATGAGGGAGGTGATGGCGACGATACTATCTTCCTGTCGAGCGCCGTGGAGACAGCCGAGGGCGGCAACGATGACGACCTCTTCACGGGCGATGCCTCGGACTTCGATGGCGATACGATCAACGGCGGCGCCGGCGTGGATGACATCGTCCTGTCGAGTGCGGGTGCCTTCGCCACCAGCATGACGAGGGTGGAGTCCGTTCTTCTGGTCAATGGCACCAACACGGTCACGATCACCAGTCTCTCCTATGCAGGTGGAAGCGATGCGGTCACTCATGTGGAAGGCGGATCGGGTGCCGATACCATCACCATTGACCCTGCGGACTCCATCCCCTTCGATCCCACATTCGAAAACTTCCTGATCGAAGCCAACGGCGGCAACGACATTCTTACGGGTGGTGACGGAAACGACACGCTCGACGGTGGAGCGGACACCGACGCACTGGGCGGCGGCGCTGGCGACGATGTCCTGATCGGCGGCAGCGGCGACGACATCCTTTCCGGCGGCAGCGGGGATGACACCTATGTCGATGTCGGGGCCGGCGATCTCGTCAACGAACTCTTCTCGACCGGCACGGACACGATCGAGACGGCGGTTGCCGTCTTCTCGATGCAGGCCAATATCGAAATCCTCGACTATACCGGATCAGCCGATGCCACGCTCACCGGCAATACCCTCGGAAACACCATCACGGGCGCTGCCGGCGACGACACCATCCACGGTGACGACGGCGGAGACACGCTCAAAGGCCTGAAGGGCGACGACACCCTTGTGGGCGAGATCGGCAACGACACCCTGTTCGGCGCGGATGGCGCCGATATCGTTCGCGGTGGTGCCGGCGACGATACGCTCACTGGTGGCCGTGGTGCGGATCTCATTCAGGGTGGCCAGGATAACGACACGCTCAATGGCGGAAACGGCGCCGATACGCTCGAGGGCGGTGACGGCGCTGACATTCTGACCGGCGGCAAGGGATCGGATTCGCTGACGGGCGGCACGGGAAGCGATACCGCCTCCTATGCCGGTTCCGCGGCCTCAGTCGATGCGGACCTCACACGCGCCAACGGCGAGGCCATCCATGGCGCCGACGTGGACACGCTGTCGAAGATCGAGTCACTCACGGGCGGAACGGCGGGCGACATCCTGCGCGGCGATGACGGCGACAACACTCTCGAAGGCAATGAAGGCGATGACATCCTGGAAGGCCGCGGCGGCAACGATACGCTCTATGGCGGCTCAGGACGCGATACGGCTGACTACAGTTCAACCACTGAATCCGTTGTCGTTCAGAATGTCGCGGTCGGCGTCACTGAAGCCCGCGGGAGCGACATGGGTACGGATACGCTAACCGGCATCGAAGTCATTGTTGGCGGCGGCGGGGACGATTCTTTCTTCTATTTCGCCGAGGCCGTGGGCAACGGCGGCAACGACGAGTTCTATGCCACCACAGGAGCCGATATCTATGACGGCGGTGTGGGAATCGACACGGTTTTCTATACGGGCCTGAACGGCCAGACGGGTCTGGTCGTGGACCTTGAAAACCCTGCGCTCAATCAACTGAATGCGGCAGGCGATATACTTACCAGCATTGAAAACATAACTTATCTTGGAAGCGACTATGCCACGATGAATGGCAACTGCGCTGACAACGTCATCGTGACCAGCGGGCAGCTTTGCGGCGTGGATGGCCGGGATGGCAATGACAGGGTCGTCGCATCCGGCATCTTCGACATGCTCACGGGCGGCAACGGCGTCGATACCGTCGACTACAGCGCGGCGACAGAATCCGTGATCGTCCTTCAGCTCGATGACGGCGTGCTTGTGGGCGACGATGGCGCCTATGGCGATGCGGCGGTAAGTTTCGAGGCCATCATCGGGTCAAGCCATGACGACACCATCACGGTGAACGATGCCGGCACGGATTCCGCCGGATTCGCGCTCACCGGCGGCAATGGCCACGATACGCTGGCCTCCGATGCCGGCACCGACACGCTCTCGGGCGGAGATGGCGACGACGTGCTGTCCGGCGGACTTGATGGCGACGTCATCGATGGCGGCGACGGCGTGGACACGCTCGACTATGGCGTATCGGATGCGGCCGTCACGCTGGCACTCAACAATGGCAGCGCGACAGGCGGCCATGGTGAGGGCGACGCCGTCTCCAACGTCGAGAATCTCACGGGAAGCATCTACGGCGACACATTCACGGGCAGCAGCGAAGCCAACACACTCTATGGCGGTGATGGCCGCGACCGGCTGAACGGCGGCAATGGTCAGGACCAGCTTTCGGGCGGCAGAGGCGGTGACACGTTTGTTTTCCTGAGCGCGAATCACAGCGGTGCGGATGAAACGCTTCGCGATACAATTCTGGACTTCGCGGCCGGCGACGTGATCGACCTCTCAGCCATCGACGCCCAGGAGAGTTCCGCCACGACGGACGAGGCCTTCATCTTCATCCTGGATCCGACTTTCAGCGGCGAGGGCCAGATCCGGGCGTCGCAGGTGGGCGCCGATACGATTGTCTACGTCAATACCAGCGGCAACGGCGGCACGGAGATGCAGATCGTGCTGGCAGGGTTCGCCGTCGGCGACCTCTCGGCGGCGGACTTCCTTCTCTAGGGCGGAGACTGCCGCACGATCGCACAGGGATCAGCGCCCTTCCCTTGCGGACAGTCACCTGATCCGGCCAGAAAGCCTCCCGTAGAGGAAGATTTGAGTTTCATCCGCATCTTCCACCAGAGATTGACAAACACCGCGTAACAGGAAAGTGTTCGTTTCGGGGGCCAAACCTTGCATACGGGGAGGCGACGTGCCGTGCTTTATCGATATACAGCCGCCTGACCAGCCGGTCAGCGAACGGCTGTCTGCCAGTTCCGCCCCAGTCACCCCCTTCACCACCTGCACCTTCACAACGGGTCCAATATGCCCGGTTGCAGCCGTTTTGCCCAAGGAGACCCACTGATGACGACCACTCCCACTGTCTGGCTTGATCGCAGCGCCCCGAACTACACGCTCAATGGCCCCGGCGGAAACGACCAGACCGGCGGCCGCGGCATCGGGCTGTCCAACGGCAACTTCCTCGTCATCTGGGAAACCAACATCTTCCAGGACTTCGACGGAACCAACCGCACCGAGATCTGGGGCGAAATCTTCGACCCGCGCGGGCTGTCGATCAGCGGCGAGATCCAGTTGGCGGGACTTCCTGCCGGGGCCGGCATCGACTTCGAGAAGGCCGAGATCGACGCCGATGACAGTGGCGGCTTTCACATGGTCCTTGTCTCTGACACGACGGCGGCGCCGGGCGGGGAAAGCGTGTTGGTGGCGCATTTCGACGATGGCGGAACGCGAACCAGCTTCACCCCAAGGTCCACGATCTATGGGGATTATGGATCGCTATCGATCGGCGACACCGAGGAGATCGCGATCACCGTCGCACCCAACGGAGACGTCATCATTGCCGAGAAACTGGAACTCGACCGTCCCTTTCTTCCCCCAGACTTCAGCCTGTTGGCCTTCACCACCGATGGTACGCTTACAGTCGACATCGATGACAGTACTAGGGTCAGGACTCATTGATTGAGATAGAAGATGACGCTGGCCGCAATGCAGATTGCCGAGAAGAAGGTGTGAGAGCAACGGTCATAGCGGGTTGAGATGCGCCGCCAGTCCTTGAGCCTTCCGAACATGTTCTCGAT
>NZ_JBGSOZ010000205.1:0-24870 GCF_041738905.1 Aestuariivirga sp. | reverse complement strand
TGGTCTACCTCTCCTTCGTCGGCCATGTGCTGGACGAGGCCGGGATCGACTACCTGCTGCTCGATGGCTATACCAGCGCCGTCGAAGGCTCGATCGGGGCCATTCCTCGGCGGATACTGGTTGAAGAGTCCCTTCTGGATCGCGCCCGCAGCGAGCTTGGTAACGCGGCGCTAACCATCCCGGGATAGATTGGCTTGAATGCAAATGAGCGCGACAGCCCTTTCGGCCTCCCCGCCGCCGCCCCCTTCGGGCGGGACGGGCGTGCCGTCGTCGCTCACCGAGGACGGATTCCTCGGCGGACGGCTGCAGATCCTGCAGCCCGAGAAGGGTTTCCGCGCCGGAATCGACTCGGTATTCCTGGCGGCCACCATCCCCTGCAATGCGGGCGAATCGGTCTTCGAGGCCGGCGTCGGCACCGGCGTGGCCGCACTCTGCACCCTGGCCCGCACGCCGGGCATCCACCTGACCGGAATCGAAGTCGCGGCGCGCTATGCCCTGCTCTGCGAAGAGAATGCCAAGCGCAACGGCTTCGGCGGCAATGTCCGCGTCATCCATGCCGACATCAAGGAGGCGTTGCGCAAGGACCTAGCTTCCATGCCGGCCCATGGCACCTTCAGCCATGCCTTCGCCAATCCGCCCTATTTCGACGACAGCAAGTCGACGCCCTCGCCGGTGCTGCTCAAGGCGCAGGCCCATGCCTTCGGTCCCGACGACCTTGAGCTGTGGATTCGCGTCATGCACACCATGGTGACCATGCGCGGCACCGTGACGCTGGTGAACCGCGCCGATGCGCTGGGCAAGATCCTGCAGGTGATGGAAGAGCGCTTCGGCGACATCCGCATCGCGCCGCTCTATGCGCGCGAGGGCACCTCGGCCTCGCGCGTGATCGTGCAGGGCGTCAAGGGCTCAAAGGCGCCGATGCAGCTGCTGCCCGGTCTGGTGCTGCATGATTCCAGCTCGCAGTTCACCCCCGAAGCCGACGCCATCCTGCGCGAAGGCATGGCCTGGCGCCTGCGTTAGCGCACCGCCGTCTCGGCACTCCGCGTCTTCCACAAGCTGTAGAGCACGCCCGAGGCCAGGATGCCGAAGGTGATCGCCAGCGACAGCGCCGGCGGGATCTTGTCGATGCCCAGCAAGTCGGCGGCAAAGATCTTCGAGCCGATGAAGATCAGCACGATGGCAAGGGCCAGCTTCAGATAGTGGAAGCGATGCACCATCGCCGCCAGCGCGAAGTAGAGCGCGCGCAGGCCGAGAATGGCGAAGATGTTCGAGGTGTAGACGAGGAAGGGGTCGGTGGTGATGGCGAAGATGGCCGGCACGGAATCCACCGCGAAGATCACGTCCGCCACCTCGATCAGCACCAGCGCCAGGAAGAGGGGCGTCATGAACCACACGAGCTTGCCGCTCTTCGGGTCCGGCTTCTTCACGAAGAAGCGTTCCGCGTGATGCTCGTCGGTGACGTTGAAGTGCCGCCGCACGAAACGCAGCACGGGATTGTTCGCGACATCGTAGTCCTTGTCGGCAAAGACGATCATCTTGATGCCGGTGGCGATCAGGAACAGGGCGAAGATGTAGAGCACCCATGAAAATTCGCTGACGATCGCGGCGCCGAGGCCGATCATGATGGCGCGCAGCAGGATCACCCCGAGGATGCCCCAGAAGAGCACGCGGTGCTGGTACTTGCGGGGCACCGCGAAGAACGAGAAGATCATCGCGATGACGAAGACATTGTCCATCGCCAGCGCCTTCTCCACGGCGAAGCCGGTGAGATACTCGATACCGGCGCCGGCGCCGAGCTGGAACCAGACCCAGCCGCCGAAAGCCAGGCCGAGGGCAATGTAGAAGGCCGAGAGCAGCAGGCTTTCGCGCACGCCGATCTCGCGATTCTCCTTGTGCAGGACGCCGAGATCGAGAACCAGAAGCACGATGACGATGGCGAGAAAGGCAAGCCACATCCAGACCGGCTTGGTCATCCAGGTGGCGAGCAGAAGTCCGGACACAAGTTCCATTGAAACCCTCTTTAATGCATCGATGTGTCCGACATCGCGCCCGCGAGAGCGCCAGAGGGGCCCGGAACGGCGTGGATGTGGGAACAGCGAGATCGTGCTTCAAGGGGGAAGGCTTCGCGCTTGTCGCGCGCACTGCCACTCCTTATCTAAGTGGGGCAATGGCCCAACAGTCCTTCTTCCAGCGCCTCATCCCGCTTCGCTTCCGCAAATCG
Organism: Aestuariivirga sp.; assembly: GCF_041738905.1. Classification (GTDB taxonomy): domain Bacteria; phylum Pseudomonadota; class Alphaproteobacteria; order Rhizobiales; family Aestuariivirgaceae; genus Aestuariivirga. The sequence continues at coordinate 22,649 of NZ_JBGSOZ010000205.1, read as the reverse complement.
GTTCCCGTGGTCACCCATGTGCGGCTTCAGGGCGCTATTGGCGTGGGCTCCCCGATGCGGCCGCCGCTCACCTTCAAGGATGTGGAGCCGCAGCTGGAGCGCGCCTTCCGCAAGGGGGTCGCTGCGGTTGCCATCACCGTCAATTCGCCCGGCGGCTCGCCGGTGCAGTCGGCGCTGATCCATGACCGCATCCGCGCGCTGGCGGCGGAGTTCAAGCTGCCGGTCTATGTCTTCTGCGAGGATGTGGCCGCCTCGGGCGGCTACTGGCTGGCCTGCGCCGGCGACGAGATCTATGCCGACGGCAATTCGGTGGTGGGCTCGATCGGCGTCATCTCGGCGGGATTCGGTTTCGTCGAGACCATCCGCAAGCTGGGCGTCGAACGCCGCGTCTATGCCTCGGGCGAGAACAAGGCCGTGCTCGATCCCTTCCAGCCGGAAAAGCCGGAGGACGTGGCGCGCCTCAAGGACCTGCAGGCCGATGTGCATGAGTCTTTCAAGGACCTGGTGCGGCACCGCCGCGCCGGCAAGCTGAAGGAGGACCCCGATCTTTTCACTGGCGCCTTCTGGACCGGGCGGCGGGCACAGGCGCTGGGCCTGATCGACGGACTGGGCCACCTGCCCGAGGTCCTCCGTCAGAAATTCGGCGAAAAGCTTGTTATCAAAGCGGTTTCGGCACCGAGAGGCTGGGGCTTGCAGCGTCTCGGATTGGGTTCGGGTGCCGAAATTCCGGAATCATTCATTGCGACACTGGAAACACGTGCATTATGGTCCCGTTTCGGCCTATGATCGTAAGAGTTAAGGACCAACGGAGGTTCGAATGGTTCTTTTGAAGGTTTTGACCGTCCTTGTGGCAGGCATCCTGAGCCTGTTCGCCCTGCGTCAGATGATGCGCAGCATGGAAGCGCAGAAGGTACGGGTGAAAACCGGCCAGAGGCCTCAGCGCCATGTGACCCGGCTCCGCCAGGATCCGCGCACCGGCGTCTATTATCCCGAAGGCTGATCGCACCTCAGCAGATGTTCCGATGCGGGCTTGATCGCAGGCCCGCTGGCCAGTAACAAGCCGGGCCTAACCGCAAGGCGCGTTGTATGGCATTGAACCCGACCCAGTCATTCCAGGATCTCATCCTCACGCTTCATCAGTACTGGGGCGAGAAGGGTTGCGTGATTCTCCAGCCCTATGACATGGAAGTGGGCGCCGGCACCTTCCATCCGGCCACCACGCTGCGGTCGGTGGGGCCGCGGCCCTGGGCTGCCGCCTATGTGCAGCCTTCGCGCCGTCCCAAGGATGGCCGCTATGGCGAGAACCCCAACCGCCTGCAGCACTACTACCAGTATCAGGTGATCATCAAGCCGTCACCGCCCGACCTGCAGGATCTTTATCTCGGTTCGCTCGAGGCGATCGGAATCGACCGCAGCCTGCATGACATCCGCTTCGTCGAGGACGACTGGGAAAGCCCCACGCTGGGTGCCTGGGGCCTGGGCTGGGAAGTCTGGTGCGACGGCATGGAAGTGTCGCAGTTCACCTACTTCCAGCAGGTGGGCGGCCTCGACTGCCATCCCGTGTCGGGCGAACTCACCTACGGGCTCGAACGCCTGGCCATGTATGTGCAGGGCGTGGACAATGTCTATGACCTGAACTTCAACGGCAAGCCGGAAGGCGAGGGTCGCATCACCTATGGCGACGTCTTCCTACAGGCCGAGCAGGAATACTCGCGGTTCAATTTCGAATTCGCCAACACCGATGCCCTGCTGCGGCACTTCGACGATGCCGAGGCCGAGTGCAAGGCGCTGCTGGCGGCGGGCGAGAGGGACGGCAGGCATGCGCTGGCGCTGCCCGCCTACGACCAGTGCATCAAGGCTTCCCACACCTTCAATCTTCTGGACGCGCGCGGCGTGATCTCGGTGACCGAGCGCCAGGCCTATATCCTGCGCGTGCGCGAACTGGCCAAGGGCTGCTGCGAGGCCTGGAGCCGCACGGCAGGCGGCGGCGCCGTCTGATCTCCCCGCAGTCCCGCCGCGTAGTGTTGCCAGGAAGATTGGAAGGATGACAGCATGACCGCCGCCCACATTGCCCAGAAGACGCCGATCCCCGTCGAGGTAGAGGCCGGAAAGGACTACTGGTGGTGCGCCTGCGGCCAGTCCAAGCGCCAGCCCTTCTGCGACGGCAGTCACAAGGGCACCGCCTTTGCGCCCGTGAAGTGGACCGCCGAGACCTCAGGCCGCAAGTTCTTCTGCGCCTGCAAGCAGACCAAGGCCGGACCTTTCTGCGACGGCAGCCACAAGGCGCTGTAGCGCTGCGAGGCGGCCACGGGTGACAAGGCGGGGCGGGGCTGCTAAGTGCCGGGCCCGTCCGGAGTTGGCCGATGCCCGAATTGCTGATCGAACTGTTTTCCGAGGAAATCCCCGCGCGCATGCAGGCGAAGGCGGCGGACGATCTGCGCCAGATGGTGACCAATGCCCTGGTGGATGCGGGACTGACCTATGAAGGCGCGCAGGCGCATGGCGGCGCGCGCCGCCTGACGCTTTCGGTGGAAGGGCTCAATGCCAAGGCGGCCGACGTGGCCGAGGAGCGCAAGGGCCCGCGCGTCGATGCGCCCCAGCAGGCGATCGATGGCTTCCTCAAGTCGACCGGCCTCAGCCTCGACCAGTTGAAGGTGCAGGACGACAAGAAGGGCCAGTTCTATCTGGCCGTCATCCGCAGGCCCGGGCGCGCGGCAACCGAGATCATTTCAAGCGTCGTGCCCGACACGATCCGCAAGTTTCCGTGGCCCAAGTCCATGCGCTGGGGCTCGGGCACGCTCCGCTGGGTGCGTCCGCTGCATTCCATCGTCTGCACCTTCGATGGCGAGGTGGTGCCCTTCGAGATCGAGGGCATCGCCAGCGGCAACGTCACGCGCGGCCACCGCTTCATGGGGTCGCAGCACATCGAGGTCCGCCGCTTCGAGGACTATGCGCTGAAGCTGGCGCGCGAATTCGTCATCGTCGATGCCACGGCGCGCGCCGAGACGATCCGCACGGAAGCCCGCAACCTGGCCTTCGCGCAAGGCCTCGAATTGATCGAGGACGAGGGCCTGCTGAAGGAGACGGCGGGCCTCGTCGAATGGCCCGTGGTGCTGATGGGAAGCTTCGATGAAAGCTTCCTCACCGTGCCGCCGGAGGTGATCGCCACCTCGATCAAGAACCACCAGAAATGCTTCGCGCTCCGCAACACCATGACGGGCCAGCTCGCCAACCGCTACCTGATGGTGGCGAACCTCGTGGCGAAGGACGGCGGCAAGACCATCATCGCCGGCAACAACAAGGTGATCGCGGCACGGCTGAGCGACGCCAAGTTCTTCTGGGACCAGGACCGCAAGGTGAAGCTAGAGGATTGGGCGGCGAAGCTCGACTCGATCACCTTCCATGCGAAACTCGGCAGTCAGGGCGAGCGTGTCGCCCGCATCGAGGCATTGGCGGGAGAGATCGCCAAGGCCATCGGCGCCGATGAATTCAAGGCACGGCGCGCGGCCAGGCTCGCCAAGGCCGATCTCGTCACCGGCATGGTCGGAGAATTCCCCGAGCTTCAAGGTTTGATGGGTCGCTACTATGCGCTGGACCAAGGCCATGATCCGGAGGTGGCGGATGCCATCCGCGACCACTATAAGCCGGTCGGGCCGAGTGACACGATTCCGGTATCGAAAGTCGGACAGGCCGTGGCGCTGGCTGACAAGCTCGACACGCTAGTCGGCTTTTGGATGATTGCTGAGAAGCCTACGGGATCAAAGGACCCGTATGCTTTACGGCGTGCTGCCATTGGTGCAATTCGGATAATCATTGAAGCCGGTGTGCGACTATCACTCGTCAATGTGATCTTCTTTCAAGATCGTTTGATAATGGCTGACCTGCTTAAGGGGGCAAGGCGGGATGTGGTAAGACGACTGCCTCTCTTCGAAGAGTTTAAGGACGAGAGTCCATTCAAGCAGCTCATTGAGACTTCTGAAGCAGCTGTGAACGCTCTATTGAAAGGGCCCAGCGCCGCCCCGCCGCAAGAGTGGGAGCAGCGCAACTACACTGATCTGATGAATTTTGTGATCGACCGTCTAGGGTTTGCTCTGCGCGAACGAGGATTGCCTATTGATCTGATTAACTCAGTCTTTGCACTAGGTGGAAATGGCGACCTGCTGATGATCGTGAAGCGCGTCGAGGCGCTGTCGAAGTTCCTTGAGACGGACGATGGCAAGAACCTCCTCGCGGGTGTGAAGCGTGCTTCCAACATTCTCCGCATCGAGGAGAAGAAGGACGGCAAGTCCTATGATGGCGACGTGCAGATCAGCCAGCTCATCAAGGGCGAGGAGAAGGCGCTGCACACCGCGATCACCCAGACCGTGGGCCAGACGCGCCGCGCCATCGAGCACGAGGATTTCGAGGCCGCGATGGCATCGCTCTCGAAGCTCCGCGTGCCTGTCGACCAGTTCTTCGAGCATGTGACGGTGAACGACAAGGACGCCACCTTCCGCGAGAACCGCCTGCGCCTCCTGAACCGCATCCGCGCGGCAACCCAGGAAGTGGCGGATTTCTCGAAGATCGAGGGCTGACCGCCGGTCGGCTTAGCGCCGCCGCAGCGCCACCAGCATGACCAGCGCGAAGATCATGCTGCTCAGGCCCGCGGCGATCCAGATGCCGCGGTTCATCTCCGCCACCATCGGCCCGATCCACGAATCCTTGCGGTAGAACTCGACGACCGCGACGACGCTTCCGGAAGGCGACGTGACCGGAACATAGGACTCGATCAGATGGTCACCATCGAGCTGGCTCAGCGCCAGATGCTCGGACTTGTCGCTCGCCTGGATTTCTTCCAGCGCCGAGGTGATCTTTCCGGCGAAGGCTTGCCCTAGCTCCTTATTGTCGGAGAAATGAACGCCGACGAGGTTGGCCTCGCTCGAATGGCGGATGAACCCGTCAGGCGAATAGATGTTGGCGCGCACGATGCCGGGCAGGCTGCGGACATGAGTGCCGAAGGACTGCAGTGCCGGGCTGGGCTGGGGCTGGGCGAAGAGCTTGTCCGTGCTGTCCTCCGCCGCCAGGATGCTGTTGAGGAACTCCTGCGCCACGATTCCCTCGCGCTTCAGAAGTCCATCGGTCAGCGAACGGCCGAGAAGCTGCGACAGGATCATGTGCACCGCAAGGATGGCGGCGACGCCCGCCACAAGAAGCGCCAGACTTGCCGCCGACCAGTTGCGCCCCTTCAATTCAGCCATTCCCCATGCCTCCCGACTCCAACGCCTCCCGGCCTCCATACCGAACCATGCATGGCCCGCACCGCTCCCCCATCGCGAACGCTGGTGCGATGATTTTGACCCATGGACCTGCGAAGGGTAGGGATATCCCATGAGTCCTGCAACCGCCTATGCCCCCGATAGTCGATACGCCTGGTTCCGGCTGAGTATTTCACTGGTGCTCGCCGTCGTGGGCGGAATCGGCCTGTGGCTCGCGGTCGTCGTGATCCCCACGATCCAGTCCGAGTTCGGCATCGACCGCGCGGGAGCCTCGCTCCCCTATACCGCGACCTTCATCGGCTTCGCCTTTGGCGGCTACACCATGGGCCGCGTGGCCGACCGCTATGGCGTGAGGGTGCCGATCTCGATCAGCGGCGTTGCTCTGGGCGCAGGCTTCATCTTGGCCGCGCTGTCGCAGAGTTACTGGCAGTTCGTGGTGGTGCAGGCCGTGTTCATCGGCTTTCTCGGCAGCGCCTCGACCTTCGGGCCGCTGGTGGCCGATACCTCGCAATGGTTCCTGAAGCGCCGGGGCATTGCCATCGCCATCGTGGCGAGCGGCAATTACATCGCGGGCACCATCTGGCCGCCCTTCCTGCAATATGCAATCGAGAGTTACGGCTGGCGCAGCACCTATGTGGTGCTCGGCCTGTTCTGCGTGATCGTAATGGTGCCATTGGCGCAGCTTTTGAGCCGCCGTCCCCAGTTCGACGATACCGCCAGCCCGGCAAGCCGCGCCTCGGGCCACAAGGGCCTGCTGCCGAAGCATCCGCTGCTCTATCCGGCACTCGTGCTGGCGGGGCTGTCCTGCTGCGTTGCCATGTCGATGCCGCAGGTTCACATCGTGGCCTATTGCGCCGACCTCGGGTTTGGCCCGGCGCGCGGTGCTGAAATGCTTTCCCTCATGCTCGGCTTCGGCGTGCTCAGCCGGCTTGCCTCGGGCTTCATCGCCGACCGCATCGGCGGGCTGGCCACGCTCATCGCAGGCTCGTTCCTGCAGATGCTGGCGCTGCTGTTCTACATTCCCTTCGACGGCCTGATCTCGCTTTACATCGTCTCCGCCATCTTCGGCCTGTCGCAAGGCGGCATCGTGCCGAGCTATGCGCTTATCATCCGCGACCATTTCCCGGCACGAGAGGCGGGAGCCCGCATCAGCATGGTGCTCACCGCCACCGTGTTCGGCATGGCCCTGGGCGGCTGGCTGTCGGGCGAAATCTATGACTGGACCGGCTCCTACACCGCCGCCTTCCTCAACGGCGTGGCCTGGAACGTGCTCAACCTTGGCATCGCGCTGTGGATTCTCCATGTCAGGCGGCCCCGGACGCCGGCGGTGCTCGCCCCGGCCTGACAGACGGACGCGATGTCGCAAATGCGATATTGCGTTGCACAAGACTGTTAACTGTGGTTTTGTTTTTAGCGGGCCGCCGCCCACTACCCCTGACTAGAACCCCAACGACGAGAGTGGTGTGTCATGGCGGCTGAATCCGGAAAATACGTCTATCGCTTTGGCGGCGGCACGGCTGAGGGCCGCGCCGGCATGAAGGCGCTGCTGGGCGGCAAGGGCGCCAACCTGGCCGAAATGGCCCACCTGGGCCTGCCCGTGCCTCCGGGCTTCACCATCTCGACCGAAGTCTGCACCGCCTATTACGCCAACAACCGGGCCTATCCGGCAAGCCTCGAGGCTGAGGTCGAGTCGGCGTTGAAGGCAGTCGAGGCGATCGTGGGTGCCGGGTTCGGCGATCCCGCCCATCCGCTGCTGGTGTCGGTGCGTTCGGGCGCCCGCGCCTCCATGCCCGGCATGATGGACACGGTGCTGAACCTCGGCCTCAATGACGAGACGGTCGAAGGCCTTGCGGCAAAATCCGGCGACCGGCGCTTCGCCTATGACAGCTACCGCCGCTTCATCGGCATGTATTCCGACGTTGTGCTGGGCGTCGATCATGCCGAGTTCGAGGATATCCTCGGCGGCTTCAAGGACCAGCGCGACTACGCGCTCGATACCGAGATCACCGCGGATGATTGGCATGGCCTCATCGCGCGCTACAAGGCGCTGGTCGAGCAAGAGACGGGCAAGCCCTTCCCGCAGGATGTGCGCGAGCAATTGTGGGGCGCCGTCGGCGCGGTGTTCACGTCGTGGAATGGTGCCCGCGCCATCACCTACCGCAAGCTCAACAACATTCCCGAAGACTGGGGCACGGCCGTCAACATTCAGGCGATGGTCTTCGGCAACATGGGCGACACGTCAGCGACAGGCGTCGCCTTCACCCGCAATCCCTCTACGGGTGCGAAGGAACTCTACGGCGAGTTCCTGGTCAACGCGCAAGGCGAAGACGTGGTCGCCGGCATCCGCACCCCGCAGAACATCACCGAGCAGGCGAGGATCGAGGCAGGCTCCGAGGCACCCTCGCTGGAAGCGCTCATGCCCGGGACCTTCCGAGAGCTGAGTGCCACCTTCGACCTGCTCGAACGCCACTACCGCGACATGCAGGACATGGAATTCACCATCCAGGAGGGCAAGCTCTGGATGCTGCAGACCCGCACCGGCAAGCGCACCGCCAAGGCCGCCCTCAAGGTGGCGGTCGATATGGCTGAAGAGGGCTTGATCACCGAGGCTGAAGCCGTGCTGCGGATCGAACCCTCGTCGCTCGATCAGCTGCTCCACCCGACACTCGATCCCAAGGCGAAGCGCGATGTCATCGCCACAGGATTGCCTGCGTCTCCGGGCGCGGCAAGCGGGGAGATCGTCTTCGATGCGGATGAAGCCGAGCGCCTGAAGGCACTGAACCACCGCGTCATCCTCGTGCGCGTCGAGACGAGCCCCGAGGACATTCACGGCATGCATGCGGCGGAAGGCATCCTCACCACGCGCGGCGGCATGACCTCCCATGCGGCGGTCGTGGCGCGCGGCATGGGCAAGCCCTGCGTCTCGGGCGCAGGTGCGCTCCGCGTCGATTACGCAGCCGGCACCCTCGCTGTCATGGGCGTCAAACTCAGGAAGGGCGACACGATCACCATCGATGGCTCGACGGGCCAGGTCATGAAGGGCGAGGTGGCGACCATCAAGCCCGAACTCTCGGGCGATTTCGCGCGGCTCATGGTGTGGGCCGACAGCCATCGCCGGATGGGCGTGAGGGCCAATGCCGAAACCCCGCTCGATGCCCGCACCGCGCGGGACTTCGGAGCCGAGGGCATCGGCCTCTGCCGCACCGAGCACATGTTCTTCGACTCGGACCGCATCCTCGCGGTGCGCGAAATGATCCTCGCCGACAAGATCGATGCACGCCGCGCCGCACTGGCAAAGCTGCTGCCCATGCAGCGGAACGACTTCATCGAACTCTTCGAGATCATGGCGGGGCTTCCCGTCACCATCCGCCTGCTCGATCCGCCGCTGCATGAGTTCCTGCCGCAGGCGGACCATGAGATCGAGGAAGTGGCCGAGCAGATGAACGCCAGTTCCGACACCCTGCGCGCGCGCGTGGCGGAGCTCCACGAGTTCAATCCCATGCTGGGCCACCGCGGCGTGCGGCTGCTCATCTCCTACCCCGAAATCGCCGAGATGCAGGCCCGCGCCATTTTCGAGGCGGCAACCGAAGTCGCCCGCCGCACCGGCAAGGCGCCGATCCCGGAAGTGATGGTGCCGCTGGTCGCGTCGAAGAACGAACTCGACCTCGTGAAGGAGCGCATCGTGGCCGTCGCCAGCAAGGTTGCGGCCGAAACCGGTGTCGCCATCGAATATTCCGTTGGCACTATGATCGAACTGCCGCGCGCCGCCCTTCGTGCGGCCGAAATCGCCCAGTCGGCGGACTTCTTCTCCTTCGGCACCAACGACCTGACCCAGACCACCTTCGGCATCAGCCGCGACGACGCCGCCCGCTTCATCGGGGAATACACGTCCAAGGGCATCTTCAAGACCGATCCCTTCATTTCGCTCGACACTGAGGGCGTTGGCGAGCTTGTCCGCATCGGAACCGAGCGGGGCAGGTCGGTCAAGCCGAAACTGAAAACCGGTATCTGCGGCGAGCATGGCGGTGATCCTGCCTCCATCGCCTTCTGCGAGAATATCAATCTTGACTATGTGTCATGTTCTCCCTTTCGGGTGCCTATTGCCAGGCTTGCAGCGGCTCAGGCAAGTCTTTCAAAAGATTGAATGATCTAAGTTGAGTCAAGATGTTAACCAATTGTTCATCGTGCCCGATTTAAGGCCGGAAAACGACCGCTTTCGATTGTCGGGATGGTTAACCTATGTTAAACGGGCCGGGCATAGACTACCGCGTCTTAACTGCGTCGTAAGAATCTACGACCCACGGTGTGTCGAGGGGAAGTGAAGAAAGCAGCGCGTAAGCTAGGGCCGGCAAGGCCCAGGGGATCCTTGGACTATCCTGTTCGCAAGCAGCGCAGCGCGCTCAGCGAGTACGGTCCGATGGTATTCGGAGGCGTCATGCTCGTGATGGCATTCGCATTTGCGGGCCATTACATGGGCCAGAACGCCATTGCTCACAATGCCGAGCCGGGTGAAACGCTCGAACCGGTCATGTCCCCATCGTCCAACATCATCGCCAAGGGATCGCTACTTCCCGAAGGCTCCAGCCTCGAAATCATCAACATGACCTCCGCCAGCCGGCAGGTGGTGGCCGAATCGGGCAAGGGCGATATTCCCGCTACCCCGCCGAAGGCCATGGCCGCAGCTCCTGTGGTCCAGATCGTTCCCGCCGCCGTTGACCTCAAGGCTGAGGAGCCGGTCAAGAAGAAGATCGCGCTCGCACCCTCCAAGGACAAGGTCGAGCAGGCCATCAAGCTGAAGCGCAGTGAGAAGTCGGCCGAGAAGAAGAACGAGAAATCCAAGGAGAAGCAGAAGGACATCGCCCAGCGCCGGGTTCGGCTCGCCGAGGAAAACTGCCTCGCCCGTGCCGTCTACTTCGAGGCGCGTTCCGAGTCGGAATTGGGCCAGCTTGCCGTGGCCAAGGTCATTCTCAACCGCGTGAAAGACCCGGAATATCCCAACACCATCTGCGGTGTGGTCTATCAAGGCTCGGGCCGCCGCAATTCCTGCCAGTTCTCCTTTGCCTGCGACGGGCTGCCCGACGACGTGAAAAGTGCCACGGCCTGGGCCAACTCCAAGCGCGTCGCCCAGAAGGCCATTGGTGGAAGCGCCAAGGTCGCAGCCGTCGGCACGGCCACCAACTACCATGCGGATTACGTGAAGCCAAAGTGGGCCAAGAGCATGAAGCGTCTCATCAAGATCGGCCGTCACGTCTTCTACGAAGACTCGTGAACAATCTGCATGGCTGATGATCAAGAGGCGCCCTTTGGGCGCCTTTTTGTTTTGGTGGCGTCTGGTCTAGGATGCTTACAATAAGGGAGATTGAAACATGGGCTGGAAAGAAACCTCAGGCGCCGCCTGGACCTGGTATCGCGGCGAATGGCATAGTGGAAATCCGATGCTCATGGGCCCGATGACACACGCGCCCTGGCTTGGCTCCTGCGTGTTCGATGGCGGCCGCGCCTTCGAGGGGGTCGCGCCCGATCTTGATCTCCATTGCCAGCGCATCGTGCGCTCCGCCGAAAGCTTCGGCCTCAAGGTTGTAAAGTCCGCGGGCGAGATCGAAGAGCTGATCCGCGAGGGCATCGCGAAGTTCCCGAAAGATGCCGAACTCTATCTTCGCCCGATGTTCTGGGCTGCCGATGGTTTCGTCGATGTCGATCCTGAATCGACCGAATTCTCGGTGTCGGTTTATGATGCGCCACTGCCCAAGCCCACGGGCTTTTCGATCACCTGCTCGCCGTTCCGCAGGCCGTCCTTCGAATATGCGCCGACCGATGCCAAGGCGGCTTGCCATTATCCGAACTCGGCCCGTGCTATCCGCGAGGCGAAAGCACGCGGCTTCGACAATGCCGTGATGCTCGATCCCCTGGGCAATGTGGCTGAGCTTGCCACCGCCAACCTCTGGCTGGCCAAGGACGGCGAGGCACATACACCTGCACCGAACGGAACCTTCCTCAATGGGGTCACGCGCCAGCGTGTCATCAAGCTTCTGCGCGAGGCCGGGATCAAGGTGCACGAGCGCGCCATGCGCTGGGAAGAATTCATCGAGGCCGATGAAGTCTTCTCGACCGGCAACTACTCAAAAGTAGCACCGGTCACCCGCGTCGAGCACAAGAGCTACCAGCCCGGTCCGGTGATGCAAAAGGCGCGCGACCTCTACTGGGAGTTTGCCCACAGCGGGAAGTGAGCGTCAGGGTTTCAGCACGAAGGGCGTGCCCTCGAAGGCATCCGCCCCGCGGCCGATCTTCTCGATGGCTCTCACCATGCGGCCCTCGCGGCCCAGCACATCGTCGGCCAGTGACACGATGAGACGGTTCGGTGTGGCCGATGGCGAAGCCTTTCGCAGCTCCCAAGCCAGTTCTTCTTCATCGGCCCTGGGCCGGAACAGGCAAAGCGCGGTGTAGGCCGCAGCCGTCGAACGGCTGATGCCGGCCCAGCAATGGATCAGCATGGGGTTCGTGCGTTCCCAGCCCTCGAGAAACGCGATGAGCTTCTCGGCATCCGCAGCGCGAGGCGGCGTATGACCCTCCATCGCCTGCACGATGTCGTGGAAATAGAGCTTCAGATGCCGGTCCTGATGCACGCCTTGCGGAGCAGGGTGCGGCGTGTCTGGTGCAAGCAGCGTCACCACATGGCTGACGCCGTGTTCGTCGATGAGCGGTTGCACCTTGCTGAGCGGTCCGACGATGATCATGGGCTTGCGGCAAGTTTCCTGAAAGACTTGAGATAGAGCGCCGAAGCATCGTTCGGCGCAAGCGGTTTCAGCCGGAAGAACCGCGCGGCATTCTCGCCATCGAGGCCGCGAGGGCGGCCGAAGAATTTCTCCGACTCGTCCACGCTGAATCCGGCAAGCTGTGTTGCCTCAAGGAAGGCGGCCACATGGTCGCATCTCTTGAGGAAGGCTTCGAGCTTCGCAGGCGTTTGCGGCGCCAGCCCGAACCGCAGATGGATGGCCGCCATCAGCCGCTTCTCGAAGGCCTTGTAGTCGAGGCCCAGCGCCGCCTTGAAGGGCGAGATCATGTCGCCGATCACGTATTCCGGCGCATCGTGAAGGAGTGCAGCAAGCCGCGCGCTGTTATCGAGGCCGGGATCGAGCTGGACCGCAATCTCCTCCACCAGCACGCAATGCTGGGCCACCGAGAAGGCATGGTCGCCTTTGGTCTGCCCGTTCCAGCGCGCCACGCGGGCAAGCCCATGCGCGATGTCCTCGATCTCGATGTCGAGCGGCGAAGGATTGAGAAGATCGAGCCTGCGGCCTGACAGCATCCGCTGCCAGGCGCGCGGCGGCTCAGACTTTGCGCGCGGCATGTTTCACGGCCTCGTGCCTGTGGCAGTCGACGAGATGATCGTTCACCAGCCCGCAGGCCTGCATGAAGGCATAGACGATGGTGGGACCCACGAAGCGGAAGCCTCGCTTGAGAAGATCCTTCGACACCTTTTCGGCGAGCGGCGTCTTCGCCGGAATGTCCTTCATGCTGGCGATCCGGTTCTGGACCGGCTGCCCGTCGATGAAGTCCCACAGGTAGGCCGAAAAATCGGGGATCGCGAGATAGGCCTGCGCATTGGTGACGCTTGCATCGACCTTGAGGCGGTTCCGCACGATCCCTGCGTCCTGCATCAGGCTTTCGAGTTTTGCCGGCGAATATCTCGCCATCAGTTCGGGATCGAAGTTGTCGAAGGCGCGGCGGAAATTGTCGCGTTTCCTCAGGATCGTGATCCATGAAAGGCCCGCCTGGAACCCGTCGAGCAGCAGCTTCTCGAAGAGCGCGCGCGAGTCATACTCGGGCACCCCCCATTCGGTGTCGTGATACTCCACGTAAATCGGATCGGTGCCGCACCAGTGGCAGCGGCACAAGCCGTCATCGTGTTTCACCGCAGTCATGCAACGCCCTCGGAACCGGGCACATCATAGCTCGCCCAGCGCGGTTTCAGCACATGCACGGTGACACCATCTGTCAGCAGCGGTGCCGTGGCATCCGCCAACCGGTCCAGCCGTATGAGCGCAAGCGCCGCGCCTCCGGAAGCGGACAGCAGCGTGCCCACCAGCTTTTCGCCCGAACGGATCTCGGCACCCTTGGCAGGCCCTTCGCCGTCGAGTGCGACGGGCAGAATGCGGCTGCGCGCCGTGCCGCGATGCTCCATGCGGGATACGACTTCCTGGCCCACGTAGCAGCCCTTCTTGAAGCTGACGCCGCCCAGCTGGTCGAGATTGGCCTCATGCGGAAACAATTCGCCCGACCCGATGTCGGCGCCGGAGTCGCCGAGCCCGATCTCGATGCGCGCGGCTTCGTAATCAAGATTGTCGGGAAGGCTTCCGGCAGGCACCGCAAAACGCCATCCGAGTGCTGCACAGCGCGGGTCGGCAAAGGCCAGCGGCGAGGAGGGGCGTTCCATCGCAACCGCGACCTCGTCCTCCGAAGGGCTTACCGTCACCTTGGCCCGCAGCTTGTAGAAGCCGAGCCGTTTCACAAGCTCGGCCCGTTGCGAGGCCGCGCAATCGATGAGGTAGCGCTCACCTGTGTTCAACACGAAGAAATCGTGGAGAATCTTGCCTTGCGGCGTCAGCAGGGCGGTGTAGGCCGCTTGCCCCGGTGTCAGGCCCTCGATGTCGGCGGTCACCAGATTGTGCAGGAAATGGCCAGCATCCGGCCCCTCCACATGGAAGAGAACTCGGTTCGGCAGAATTCCAGCCGTAAAGTGAATGTCGCGCATCTTTGTTGCTTCGTTTCCAATCCACATTTACGAAGGCCTCACACCACGATCAAGGACCGCCCATGCCCTTCCACGCCGAATTGATCCTCAAAGGCGGAATTCTCGTCAATCACGATGGCTCAGGCCTTCGCGACATTGCCGTAACGGGCGGCCGCATCGTCGGGATCGGCCATTATGACAGGGCACAGGGCGGCGAAGTGGTCGACTGCACCGGGCTTCACATCCTGCCCGGCGTGGTCGACAGCCAGGTGCATTTGCGGGAGCCCGGCGCCGAACACAAGGAAGATCTGGAAACCGGGGGCCGCGCCGCGGTGAAGGGCGGCGTCACCGGTGTCTTTGAGATGCCCAATACCAGCCCCCTCACCATTACGCCGGAAGCGCTGGCCGACAAGGTGAGGCGCGCCACCAACCGCATGTATTGCGACTTCGCCTTCTACATGGGCGGCACGCGGGAAAACGCTCATCTCCTGGGCGAGCTGGAACGGCTGCCGGGCTGTGCGGGCACCAAGGTCTTCATGGGTTCATCCACCGGTTCGCTTCTCGTCGAGGACGACGAGGGAGTTGCCGCGATCCTGAAGAATATCCGCCGCCGCGTGGCTTTCCATTCCGAAGACGAGTTCCGCCTCAATGCGCGCAAGGGCGAACGTATCGAGGGCGATCCCGCCAGCCATCCGGTCTGGCGCGATGCGGAGGCCGCACGGCTCTGCACCGAACGCCTGCTGCGGATCGCGCGGGCTGAGGGAAGGCGCATTCACGTGCTCCATGTCTCGACGGCGGATGAATTTCCGCTGCTCGCCGCCAACCGCGACATCGCCACGGTGGAGGTGACGCCGCATCACCTGACCTTCGCGACGGAAGACTATGCGCGTCTGGGCACCCTGATCCAGATGAACCCGCCCGTCCGCGATGCCCATCACCGCGACGGGGTGTGGGCGGCTCTCCAGTCCGGCCTGGTCGACGTGCTGGGCTCGGACCATGCGCCCCACACGCTGGAAGAAAAGTCCAAACCCTATCCGGCCTCGCCCTCAGGCATGCCCGGCGTGCAGACCCTGGTGCCGATCATGCTCGACTGCGTGAACAAGGGCAGGCTATCGCTCGAACGCTTCGTCGATCTCACGTCACATGGCCCCAACCGCATCTTCGGCATGGCAGGCAAGGGCCGCATCGCCGAGGGCTATGATGCCGATTTCACGGTGGTCGACATGAAGGCCCGCCGCACCATCACCAATGATTGGATCGAGAGCCGCTGCAAGTGGACGCCCTATGATGGTGCAACCGTCACCGGCTGGCCCGTGGGCACCTTCGTGCGCGGCCGCCGTGTGATGTGGAACGACGAGATCATCGGCCCCGCAGGCGGCCAACCCATCCGCTTCATCGAAGCCCTCTGAGAGGAAATCACCATGTCATTCCGCGCCATTCTCATCACCAAGACAGACGCCGGTCAGAAAGCCGATTTCACCACGATGGACGAAAGCGACCTGATGGAGGGCGACGTCACGGTCGACGTCTCGCATTCCTCCGTCAACTTCAAGGACGGCCTCGCCATCACCGGCAAGGCCCCGATCGCCCGGCGCTATCCCCTGATCCCCGGTATCGATTTCGCTGGCACCGTCCGCTCCTCCACCCATCCGCGCTGGAAGGCGGGCGATGCGGTGGTGCTCAATGGCTATGGCGTGGGCGAGGGCCATCACGGCGGCTTCTCGGAAGTGGCGCGCGTCAATGGCGACTGGCTGGTGCCGGTGCCGAAGGGCTGGACTTCCGCCGACTGCATGTCGGTGGGCGTTGCAGGCTACACCGCCATGCTTTGCGTTATGGCGCTTGAAGAGCAGGGCGTGAAGCCGTCGGACGGCGACATTCTGGTGACGGGTGCGGCAGGTGGCGTCGGCACCACGGCGATCGTCATTTTGGCAAAGCTCGGCTACCGCGTCATTGCCTCCACGGGCCGCGTGTCAGAGGAGCCGTTCCTGAAGAGTCTCGGCGCTGCCGGTGTCGTCGACCGCAACGAGTTCAATGGCCCGGTGAAGCCGCTGGCGAAGACACGCTGGGCGGGAGCAATCGACTCGGTTGGCTCCGTCACGCTGGCCAACGTCATTTCGCAGATCAACCCCGAAGGCACCGTTGCCGCCTGCGGCCTCGCACAGGGCATGGACCTGCCCACCAATGTGGCGCCCTTCATCCTGCGTGGCGTGAAGCTCGTCGGCATCAACTCGGTCTCGACCCCCATGCCCCGCAGGCTTAAAGTCTGGGAGCGTCTCGTCAAGGACCTCGATCTCTCGAAGCTTCATGCCCTGACAACGCACGTGAAGTTCGATGACGTGCCGCGCATTGCCGCCGACATCGTCGAAGGCAAGGTCAAGGGCCGCGTCGTGGTCGACATCCGGTAAGCAATGGATCCAATCCTTTTCGTCACCGGCATCGCCATCGGCCTGTCGGTGACGGCACCCTTGGGACCTGTCAACATCATCGTCATCCGCAATGCCTTGCGGCGCGGATTTCTGGTGGCCTTCCTCGCGGGGCTGGGCGCTGTGGTGGCGGACTCGGCCTATGCCACGGCGGCGGCCTATGGGATTGGCTGGGTCGCGCATGTCATCACGGGCTATGCGACGCCGCTGACGATCCTTGGCGGTGTCATCCTCGTCCTCATCGGCGTGAAGCTGGCGCGCTCGCACATCAGACTTGCCGAACTGGCGCTGCAGGAGCCGCCGCGCAAGCGTCAGGTGGCAGGCAAGATGCTGACGACCTGCATCCTCACGCTCACCAATCCCGGCATCTTTCTCGGCTTCATCGCCATCTTCGGTACCATGAATGCCGTGCTGCGGCTGGGGGAATCGGTTGATCGCCCGCCGACGGTCATCGCCGGAGTTGCCCTGGGTGGAATGCTGTGGTGGCTGTTCCTGAGCTTCATCGTGACGCGGTTCAAGTCTCGCATCACCGAAACCGTGTTCGACAAGATCAATCGCTGGACTGGCGTGCTGATTGCAGCATTTGGCTTCGCCCTGCTGATGGAAGCGCTGTTCTGAAAATTACTGCCGGCTCTTCGCCAGGGTGAACTCACCGGCCCTGACGCGATCCGGTAGGCGCTCGCACATCACGGCCACCGGTTCCTCGCCATAGGTGGTGATGAGTTCCGAGAGCGCTGCGAAGATCGCTGCGGTGGCGAGGCAGTCGCGGTCCACGCCCTCATACGCTGCCTCTTCCCAAGCATCGAGAAGGTAGCGCAGCGCGAGCTGCTTTTCCTCGGCGGGCGAGGTCTCGATTGTCCTGTCGGCCATCTTGAGCATGGGATCCATCTGTTGTCGGCGTCCTTGGGTGCCACGGTCTTCCACCCCCGTGGCGTCTCGATGGCACAATAGCAACTGATCCAAGGCGGACCATCCGTTCCTTAAACGAAGGTTAATATCAACAGCGCAATTGTCAGGATTGCGTCAGGAGATCTTTCGCCTTTGCAACGGCGTCCGCGATGTTGGGCGCGAGGTCATAGCCACCCAGCTGCGCGGGATCGACCCAATGCGCCGCCATCGCATCGCTGGCGGCTAGAGGCTCTCCAGGGCCGGCTATACCCAGATAGCAGGCGATCACGTAGTGAACGGTGACGAGACCGGAGCCATCGCGGCGGATGACGTCATAGAGGCCGAGGAGACCCGAGAACGTGGCGGTCATGCCGGCTTCCTCCATCAATTCGCGGGCCGCTGCCTCCTCCAGCCGCTCGCCCGGCTCCACATGGCCGCCCGGAAAGGCCCATATGCCGACGGGCGGCTTGGCGCGCTGGACCAGCAGAACCTTCCCGTCCCGCCAGATCGAGGCCGAAACGCCCAGCTTGGGCAAGTGTTGTGACGACGGCATCTGGGCTACACTCCGGTTCATGTGCGGACTGTATAGCTTCAGGAAGAGCCCTGAGGAAACGCGGGCATTGTTTGGTTATCTCGACGAGCCGGATTTCCCGCCGCGCGCCCATGTGGCGCCGGGCCAGCCTATCGCGGTCGTGCGGATGGAAGAAGGAAAGCGCCGCTTCGCCTTGGTGCGCTGGGGCTTTGTGCCCTCCTGGGCGAAGGAGTTTCCGGCAGGCAAGCCGCTGATCAATGCACGCGGCGAGACGGTGATGGAAAAGCCGACCTTCCGCAATGCCATGCGCCGCCGCCGCTGCCTCGTTCCCGCTGACGGCTATTACGAATGGTCCGGCGACACGCCAGGCCGCAAGACCTGCTACTTCGTGCAGCGCAATGATGAAGCACTATTCGCTTTCGGTGGACTGTGGGAGGTATGGATGGGAGCCGATGGGTCCGAGATCGAGACGGCCACATTGATGACCATCGCGCCCAATCGCGAATTGTCTGCCATCCACGACCGCATGCCGGTCATCATCGCGCCGGAGAATTTCGAGACATGGCTTACAGGTGACCCGGAAGAGGCTGCCCGTCTCATCCAGCCCGCGCCCGACGAGACATTCGTGCTCGAAGCCACAACGATCGGCAAGGCCGTGGCACCGCCTAAACCGAAGCAGCCTGACCAGCTCAAGCTGTTCTAGGGCGCAATCTTTCGTCCCATGCAGAGCACGGGGTTCACCGTGTAACCCAGTGCCTCGTAAAAGCCTCTGACGGATTCGTTCTCGGATCGCACGAGCAGGTTCATCTTCCATACACCGCGCTGAGTGAGCCAGGTTTCAGCCGCGAAAACGGCCTTGCGGCCAAGCCCTTGTCCACGAAATTCCGGGTCGACCGCGACATAGTAGAGGACACCCCGGTGGCCATCGTGCCCCGTCATGGCGGAGGCGGTGATTCGGCCCTCATGTTCCGCAACGAGCACGGTGGAATGACTGCCGGCCCGCGCGAAGGAAATATCCTTGTACGGATCATTCCATGGCCGCGTCAGCCCGCAGGCCTGCCACAGCACCACGACGTCATCGACATCGCGATCCTCGATCTCGCGAAATACCGTCATTCGGGCAGCACCCGGCCCGGATTGAGGATGCCGTTGGGATCGAGCATGCGCTTCAGGTCGCGCATCATGCCCAGCTCGACCGCCGACTTGATCTTCGGCATCCGGTAGGCCTTGAGCCTGCCGATCCCGTGTTCGGCGCTGATCGAGCCGCCGAGCTTCGCAACGACGTCGAACACGACGTCGTTCATGGCATTCCAGGAATCGAGAAATGCCGTCTTGTCCATGCCAGGGGGCTGCGAGACGTTGTAGTGGATGTTGCCGTCGCCCATGTGCCCGAAGGACACGAAGCGCGAACCCGGAATGAGCTGCGACACGGCGGCATCCGCCTGTTCGAGGAACGCGGGAACGCGCGACACCGGAACGGAGATGTCGTGCTTGATCGAGCCGCCCTCGGGCTTCTGCGATTCAGAAATCAATTCGCGGCAGGACCAGAAGGCCGCGCGCTGGCTGTCGGACTGCGCGACGGCGGCATCGGTCACGAGGCCCTTTTCGAGGGCCGATTCAAGCAGGGCCTCCATCGCGCCTCGCACCGGGTCCGCAAGTTCCGCCAGCACATACCAGGGCGATGACGATGCCAGCGGATGCCGCGCGCCGGCGTGGCGGATGGTGATCTCAAGCGCGAAGTCCGCGATGATCTCGAAGGCCACGACGCGGTTGCCGCTCAGTTCCTTCATCAGCGACAGCAGGTCGACGGCGGCCTGCGGGCTGGGGACGGCGATGAAGGCGGTCTCATGGGACTTGGGCCTTGGATAAAGTTTCATCACGGCGGCGGTAATGATGCCAAGCGTGCCCTCGGCGCCGATGAACAGGTTGCGGAGATCGTAACCCGTATTGTCCTTGCGCAAGCGCTTGAGGCCGTTCCACACGCGCCCGTCGGCCAGAACAACCTCAAGCCCCAGGCAGAGATCGCGCGTGTTGCCATAGGCGATGACGTTGAGCCCGCCTGCATTGGTGGAAAGATTGCCGCCGATGCGGCACGAGCCTTCTGACGCGAGGCTCAAGGGGAACAACCTGTCCTTGGCCGCTGCTGCGTCTTGCACCGACTTGAGCGTGGCGCCAGCTTCCACCGTGATCGTGTTGTCATTGGCATCGACGTCGATAATGCGGGTCATCCGGTCGAGCGACAGCAGCACCTCGTGGCCATCGTCCGTGGGCGTCTGTCCGCCACAGAGCCCGGTGTTGCCGGATTGTGGCACGATGGCGGTTCCCGTCTCGTTGGCAATCGCAAGGATGCGCGAGACCTCTCCGGTCGAGCCGGGGCGGAGCACCATCGGCGATCGGCCAACCCAGATCTGGCGCCACTCCCGCATGTAGCCGTCCATCTCAGCCGTGTTGCGGATGGCGTGTTTGCCGCCCACGACGGCAGCGAGGCGGTCGAGGGTGTCGGGCGTCGGGGTCTTGTGTGTCATGCGGTGTCCCTCGGTGCTGCAGCGCGCAGCAGCCGGTCATTGATGGCGTCGCCCAGCCCATGATGCGGAATGGGCGCGACCGCGATGCGGGAGACCCCGGTCGCGTCGATCTCGTGCAGCAGGCGGAAAAGGCAGGCCGCGGCCTCCACAAGGTCGCCCCTGGCCGAGAGTGTCCAGGGTCCATGGGCATGGAGCGGCCCGAAGCCGAGATAGGCTTCGCCCTCACGCGGGCGGTCGGCATTGAGCCTCAATTCGGCATGCGGCGCATAATGACTGAGCAGCTGCCCCGGCGCATGGGGCCGCGCGGAATGCGATTCGACCGCCACGGCGTGCCCCAGCACCTTCTCGATCTCGGCGCGTGGGATGCCACCGTGCCGCAGCAGTTTTGGGCCATCGCCAAGACAGCTGACCACGGTCGATTCGACGCCCACCTTGCAGCGTCCGCCATCAAGGACCGCTGCAACCTTGTCCTTCAGATGCTTTCGTACATGTTCCGCCGTCGTGGGACTGATCTTGCCGGACGGATTGGCGCTCGGCGCCACTACGGGCCGTTCGGCCGCCCTCAGAAACTCAAGCGCCATCGGGTGCGACGGAACGCGGATGGCAATCGATGGCAGCCCGGCGCTGGCAAGCAGCGACACCGGGCAATTCGCCTTGCGCGGCACCACGAGGCTCAATGGGCCGGGCCAGAATGCCACCGCCAGCTTGCGGGCGTCCGCGCTGAATTCGCCCAGCGCGAAGGCGGCTTCTGCGTCGGGTACATGGGTGATCAGGGGATTGAACGAGGGCCGGCCCTTCGCGGCATAGACACGGGCCACGGCCTCGTCATTGGTGGCATCGCCGCCCAGGCCATAGACGGTCTCGGTGGGGAAGGCCACGAGTTGCCCCTCCCGCAGGGCTTGTGCCGCAGCCTGCATGTCGTTGTTGGAAGCCATCTTCGCTCTATAGCAGTCCGGGCGTGAAGCGGCTAGAACAGGGCTATGTCCACGTTGCTGTTCACCCATTCGTCTTCGCTCCGCCATGTGACGCCCCAGGGCCATCCCGAGCGCATCGACCGCATCAAGGTCGTCAACCAGATCCTCGGATCGGAACATTTCAAGGATCTCGTGCGCCGCGAGGCTCCGCTGGGCCGCGACGAGGATATTCTTCGTGCTCATGCCTATGAGCATCTGGAGCGGGTGCGCGCCATGTCGCCCACCGAGGGCTTCGAGTATCTCGACCCAGATACCGCCATGTCGCCCGGTACGCTCGAGGCGGCACTCCGCGGCGTCGGCGCCGCCACCGCCGGTGTCGATGCCGTGTTCCGGGGCGAGGCCGACAATGTCTTCTGCGCTCTGCGTCCGCCCGGCCACCATGCGGAAACCCGCCGCGCCATGGGCTTCTGCTTCTTCAACCAGGCCGCCATCGCCGCGCAGTACGCGCGCGCCCGTTATGATGCAGAACGCGTGGCGGTCGTCGACTTCGACGTCCACCATGGCAATGGTACGCAGGATATCTTCTGGTCCGAGCCAGACCTGTTCTATGGGTCCACCCACCAGATGCCGCTCTATCCCGGCACCGGTGCCGTTCAGGAAACGGGAGCGGGCAACATCTTTAATGCGCCGCTCCGCGCGGGCGATGGCAGCGAGCAGTTCCGCGAGGCGATGAATTCGGTGATCCTGCCCGCGCTCGATTCCTTCGGGCCGGACCTCGTCATCATCTCGGCGGGTTTCGATGCGCATCATCGCGATCCTCTTGGCAGCCTGCAGCTGACGGAGGAGGATTTCGCCTGGGTGACGCTGAAGCTCATGGAAGCCGCGGAAATCCATTGCGGCGGCCGGGTCGTTTCGGTGCTGGAGGGCGGCTACGACCTGCAAGGGCTCGCGGCATCGGCCGGCATCCATGTGCAAGCCCTGATGCGCGGCAATGCCGACTTCGCGCAAGGTGATTTCGAGGAAGACGAGGACGAACTCTGATGGCCGATCACGCCGATATCGCAAGCCTTCCCTTCGAGAAGGCACTGGCCGAACTCGAACAGATCGTCACGCGCCTGGAATCGGGCAAGGTCGATCTCGAACAGTCGATCGCCATCTATGAGCGCGGCGAGGCCCTGAAGAAGCACTGCGACCAGCTGCTGAAGGATGCGGAAGCGCGGATCGAGAAGATCACCCTGAAGCCCGACGGCACGGCCTCGGGAACCGAACCATTGGATGTCGACTAGGCAGCGCCTCGACGAAGCGCTCGTCTCGCGGGGGCTCTATGCCTCGCGGTCGCGCGCGCGGGATGCGGTGCTGCGCGGCACCGTGCGCGTCAATG
>NZ_JBGSOZ010000162.1:0-3360 GCF_041738905.1 Aestuariivirga sp. | reverse complement strand
GCGGGCGGTGAGCTTGCCCTTGGCATGCTGGGCCGCCACGCGCTTGGCGCCACCGCCTGCCCGCGCCAGCACGCGGCGGGCTTCAAGCTTCTCGAGAATGTCCTGCATGGTGTTTCCCCTCAAACGTCACGGCGTGAAAGTGTGTTAGGGGCACGGCGCCATGCCGTCAAATCAGCCGAAAGGTGGGTATCTTTCCTTCGACCTCATCCCTTGTGGAAAGTGGTCTGCCGAACGAGCCGAAAATCGGCCATTCCGGCCAGACCTGTTCGGTCGCATGGCAGGGGCAACACGAGGGACTCTGCCATGTATCGCCCACCTGCTTTTCGCGATGACGACCCGGCCAGCCTGCACGCCACCATCCGTGCGGCGCGGACCGGCAATCTCATTACATCGACCGCCGCCGGCCTGATGGCAACGCCATTGCCCCTGATGCTCGATGAAACGACGGGGCCGCACGGCGTGTTGATCGGGCATGTGGCGAAGGCCAATCCGCACTGGTCGGCTGCGCCAATTGGTGAAGCGCTGGTGATCTTCATGGGGCCTGACGCCTACGTGTCGCCGTCGTGGTACGCGACAAAGGCAGAGTCCGGCAAAGTCGTGCCGACCTGGAACTACGTCACCGTTCACGCTCATGGGCCGGTCGAATTCTTCGATGATACCGAGAGGCTGCTCGCTGTCGTCTCGCGCCTCACGGATCATCACGAGGAGAGCCGTTCCCATCCGTGGAAGGTGAGCGATGCGCCCGATCTCTATGTGCAATCGCAGCTCAGGGGCATCGTCGGCGTACAAATCACGATCACCCGGCTGGAAGGAAAGCGGAAACTCAGCCAGAACCGCAACGCGGCGGATCGTGAGGGCGTGATTTCAGGCCTGAGCGGCAGTTCGCTTCAAACCGACCTGGAGGTTGCCGGTCTCATGAGGAATTCGCAGTCATGATGTCTGTTGCGCAATTCATCACGTTTCTGGCCACTGCCGGCGTCTTCGCCTTCATCCCCGGCCCGGCCATGCTTTATGCGGCTGCGCAGACCATGGCCGGCGGCCGCCGTTCCGGGCTCATGGCGTCGCTTGGCCTTCATCTCGGCGGCTATGCCCATATTGCGGCGGCTGCCTTCGGCCTGTCGGTGTTGCTCGCCGGGGTTCCCGTCCTCTACATGGGTGTGAAACTTTGCGGGGCGATCTATCTCGTATGGCTCGGCATTTCGCTGTTCCGGAGCAGTTCACGCGAAGGCGGGGCGGTGGAGTTATCTCCCGGCAGCGGGAGCTTCTTGCAGAGCCTGACAGTCGAAATGCTGAACCCGAAGACGGCGATGTTCTACCTCGCCTTCCTGCCGCAGTTCATCTCGCCGGACGCCAGCGTGCCGGTTCCGTTGCAGTTCATCATCCTCGGCACCATCGTCAACCTGATGTTCTCGGCCGCCGATCTCGTTGCGGTCATGCTGGCAGGTCTCGTGATGAACCGGCTGCGGAAATCGAGTTCAGTCCAGCGATGGCTGCAGCGGATCGGTGGCGCGGTTCTGGTGGGGCTCGGCGTACAGCTGGCCGTGCAGCGAGGCTAACTCCTGCTCAAGGCCATGAAATGGCAGCAGGCGCTGAACTCGTGCCAGCGCGCGGCGCGGCGGGCTTCTGCCTCTGCGTCGGTTCCCCACAACTCGATCTGGTAGTCCTCATCCACATGAGCGGCGGCCCATGCTTCATCCGCGGCGATGGCACCCTGCGCGAGCATGAGCGCGATGAGCGCGGAGCCGCTGAGCGTCATCACCGTGTAGAGCGCTGACAACTCAAAAATGCTGAGTGCGTCGAGGGCGGTTCTGCAAGCCCGGAGTGCTGCTTCCGGCTGGGCCTTGTGGACTATACCCGTGGTGACAAGGAAAGGCGCATCGAGCGTGGTGCGTGCCCAATCGATGATGGGATCCCAGGTCCGGGCGTGGCGATCGACCAGGGCCTCTGGCGTCTCGGCGCGATAGCAGACGAGATCGCTGTTGGCGTAGTCCAGCACTTCGGCCGTGATGGCCTCGCGCATCGGTCCCACGCGGTCAATCGCCGTGTTGGCGAGCTTCGTGAACATCATGGTGGATGGATCGAGCTTTTCGCCCTGGGCCTCCCACTCAGCGGCCACGGCTTCGGCAATCGCCTTCGTCGGCAGTTGCAGCTTCGCCTTCATCGGTGTCTTCACCGGGCGCCCGTCGAGCGCGATGCAGAGGTCATCCGTGACGGCGACGTCCTTGTAGAAGCGGCGGCGTGTGCTCATGCCAAGCGCTCCTGCCAAAGCGATTCAAGCTGGCTCTCCAGTTCGTTGAAATCATTGGCAATGGTGTGAGCGCCAGCACGCTGCAACTCAACCACGGCATGGTTCCCCCACGAGACTCCCGCAGCCCCTGCCCCTGCCGCCCGCGCCATCTCGATGTCGAAACTCGTATCGCCAATCATGATGGCGGCAGGTGCTGCGAGCCCGGTCTCGGCCAGCGCCTTTACGATCATCGAGGGATGCGGCTTCGATGGGTGATCGTCGGAGGTCTGGATGGTGGTGAACCAGCCCTCATAGCCATGCTTCTCGATCAGGTGGGTGACACCCCGGCGCGACTTCCCCGTGGCGATGCCGAGGAGAACATCGTCGCGCCCATGAAGCTTCGCCAAAAGGCCGTGAGCGCCGTCGAACAGGTCCTCGGGGTGGGTGCCGGACGCGCGCAGATCCCAGAAGCTCTGCTTGTAAGCGGCGGCAAGCCGCTCGTGCGCGGATGGTTCCTCATGCGGCACCAGCGCCCGCATGGCATCGAGCAGCGAAAGGCCGACGATGGACAAAAAGGTTGAGCGCTCGGGCGGCGTGACGCCGGTGGCCGCGAAGGCCGCGCTGAGCGAGGCCGTGATCATGGCGCGGCTGTCGACCAGCGTGCCGTCGACGTCGAAGATCGCGAGCTTCATCCGTGATCCTCGTCGAAACGGCTGGGGTCGAAGCGGAGGAGCTCGAAGCTCTGCATCATGTGGTCGGGCAGCGGCGCGGAGAGGTCGATCGTTCCCTCGCGCGGATGCGGGAAGACGATGCGGCGCGCGTGGAGATGAAGCTTCTTCGCCATTCCTTCGGGCATGTTGTCGAGCCCGCCATATTTCTCGTCACCCATGATGGGGGTGCCGATATGGGCCATGTGGGCGCGAAGCTGGTGCTGGCGTCCGGTGACGGGCTTCAGCGACACCCACGCGGCGGAAGCCGCCTTGCCGATGACGGCGTAATGCGTGACCGCGCGCTGCTCGTCCTCTTCCTCGCCTTCATGGGACGCCCGCATGCGGTCGCCCTCCGGTCCCTTGGCCTTGATGAGCGCCACTTCGATGCGGCCCTGCGCGGGCTTCGGCACGCCATGCACGATG
>NZ_JBGSOZ010000171.1:0-6468 GCF_041738905.1 Aestuariivirga sp. | reverse complement strand
ACCCAGGATGGAGATTTTGCGATCTTCCACCTGAAAGAAGTGATCCGCCTGATCAGCGCGGCGCCGGAAGTCGATTCTGTCACGATCCTCGCGCACAGCCGGGGCGTATCGCTGGTAACAGACGCACTCCGGGAGCTGATGATTGAAGCGCGCGGGTCAGGCCTATCGATGCGCGACACATACCGGGTCGAAAACCTGATCCTTGCGGCGCCGGACATGGACCTTGGGGTTATGGAGCAGAGGCTGGTCGCCGAAACTTTTGGCATGGGGTTCGGCCAGATCAATGTCTACGTAAATCCAGGAGACGACGCCCTCGGCCTGTCCGGCTGGGTCTTCGGCGCGCCTCGCTTCGGCGCCCTGACGGCCGAATCCATGTCTGAAGAATCCAAGGCTGTGTTCCGGGGCGTCCGGTCCGTCTCCTTCATTGCCGTCACAGACGCTGACCGGTTCGATCCGCACAACTATTTCCGCCGCCATCCCGGCGTCCTGGCGGATATTGCCGCAACCATCCGGACCGGCGCTCATCCGGGCGATGCTGAGCGCCCGCTGGAAAAAGGTGAGTTGAACTTCTGGAACCTGGACAAAGACTACATTCCTTTGCTTCAGCCTGCTTTCGGAGAACACTGACCCATGCTCATTGACTGGCGTCAGACGCACGGCGTCCTCCCCCAAATCGAGCCGAGGGTTCAGATGGCTAAGAGACCGGGAGCATCACTTTGCAGGCCGAACTCGCTGGATCGAGATGCATCAATTCCCTGCATGCTTTGCCGCGTGACCGGATAAACTGATAATGGCACAGCAAAGAGCAATCATAGGAAAAGCCCGCGCCGCAGAAATAAGGCGCGGTGATCAATTGATAGCCTATACTATGGCGAGCCTCGTTGTGCTCATGGCCATCGTCTATGCTCTGACACCTGCTCCTGAAGACGTCGTCTCCCGTTCCGACCCGGTCTGGTTTGCAATGGCTGCTCTTGCGGCCGGAACCATCGTTCGGGTCTACCTTACCGGAAGATCGGCGCTCAGCCGTCGCACCGCACTGATCCTCACCATATTTGAATTCAGTGTTCTGACATTCCTCATCGTCTGTTTTGCCCAACGTTACTCCCAGCCTGCCGCATTTGTCCTTAAGTCCCCGACATTCGTTTGGCTTTTCGTACTGATCAGCTTGCGCTCCCTACGATTTGATCCGGCCGAAATCCTGGTTGCCGGAGGAGCCGCCGTGTTGGGGTGGGCAAGCGTACTTGCCTGGACGCTGATGGAAAGTCCCACTGGAAGCGTCACACGGGATTTCGTGGCCTATATGTCAGGGTCTCGGATCCTCATTGGCGCTGAAATTGAAAAGCTTATTGCGCTCTCGGTATTCACTGCAGCGCTGGCAATGGCCATGCATCGAGGGGAATCTTTCCTTCGCGATCTGTCGGCAAGAACCTACGAGCTCGCAAAAACACTTCGCAAGGAAAAGCTCCTCATCCGTAAGCTTGAAGTCGAGACACTCGAACGCAAGGATGCCAATGCCAGACTGAGAGATGCCCTCTACAAGGACGCCTTGACAGGATTAGGCTCGGCAGCCTGGCTTGAAATCCAGATCGAAGAGCTCTCAAAATCGTCTTCAAAGTCCGGGCCGCTTCTTGCCCTGATCGACCTGTGCCAGTTCAGGCAATTCAATGATGTCCTCGGCCATCATCATGGCGACACAATTTTGATCTCCGCCGCGCGACTTCTCGAGACCGGCTTTTCGGATCGCGCGCAGGTGTTCAGGGTATCGTCAGATGAATTCGCCCTTCTGATCGACTGCGGCGTCTCCGTGATCGACGGCCACGAAATCTGCAGTGAAGTACTGGGATTGTTTGTTGCGCCGTTAGGATCTGGCGCCGCTCGTTTTTCAGGCGGGGTGAACATTGGCGCTGCCGTCGCTACGAATCGGGATGGCGCGAATCAACTGCTTAGCAATGCAAGCCTCGCCTTGAATGCGGCCAAGCGCCGGGGTCGGCAGCACGCGAAAGTCTATTCACAGAAGCAGCGAGAGCGCGTCGAGACGTTGACCCGGATAGAGCTGGCGCTGCCAAGAGCGTTGAAACACAAGGAACTGTTTCTGGCCTATCAACCGATCATGCATTTGCAGACACGACGACTGGCCGGATGGGAAGCGCTGTTGAGATGGAACAGTCCGGAGCTGGGCGAATTGGCTCCTTCAGATTTTATTCCGGTCCTCGAAGAATCGGGACGCATCGATGAAATTGGCTGCCGGATCGTTGGCCAGGCTGTCGAGGATGCAAAGATGATGAGCCGGCGGCTAGGAAGGGCTGACCTGTTTGTCAGCGTCAATGTGTCCGCCAAGCAACTGAATTCCCCTGAATTGCTTGTCGCGGCGGTCAAATCGGCTGCGTCGGATTTCGACAACCTGAAGCTGGAACTGACCGAGAGTTGTGTCGCCAACGATCCGGATGCCGCTTCCAGGGTGCTTTTTCAGCTGCAACGTGCAGGCGCCCGTCTCGCGATTGATGATTTCGGAACAGGCATGTCTTCGTTGGCTCACCTTCAGCGCTTCCCCTTCAGCACGATGAAACTGGATAAGTCCTACGTCCAATCCGATCAGGACCTTCTCACTCGGGCAATCATTCAGCTTGCGCAATCTCTTGGCCTCACCACCATCGCCGAGGGAATTGAAACGCAGGAGGACATGCACCGACTTTCTGACATGGGGGCGACCTTTGGTCAGGGCTATCTCTGGGGGCGGGCCGCCCCGCTAGCCGCATGGCTCGACCATGTCTTCTGAGATCGGCCCAGGACGCGGTCGACGGCTGCTCCAAATTGTCTTCCACGCCGGAATATTGGCAACATCGCGCTATCAATGAAACTGCAGGAACGAACGCCGCTTGAAAGTCAGCCTTCTCATTCAGGTTTCAAAAGCTGAAACGCAACGACAAGAACGATGCGCAGGCACCTACGCATCCTCCGATGAGAACGCGTTTGACGGCTCCCACTTCGACCACACAAATGCTCGACTTCTAAAGCCAATATCGAAAGAGCCGTGAGCCATGCGCCCGATCCTGATCCGAGCGATCATCATTTCCATGATCGTAGGCTCGCTCCTGACACTCATCAACCAGTTCGAGCGCGTTGCGGCGCTTGAACTTCCAAACCTCTGGAAGATGGGCCTGAGCTATGTCGTGCCCTTTTGCGTTTCCCTGTTCAGCGCGCTGGCGGCCAAGGCGCCGCCGACGGATTAAACTCAGCTACCGGTCTGCGCTGCCCGAATGCGATCGGAGATTCCGGCCTCCGTTTCCTTGTGCGTCACGAGATCAATCACGGCCTGGCTCTGGACGTCGACCAGCAGGAGTTGGCCCGTCTTTATACCGCCTGCAAAATGGGTCCGGATCGCTGGGCCAACACCGAGACGGTCTGCTTCAGCGAACACGGCCTCCTTGTCGCGCTTTGTATAGTCGATCCGGACAAAGCTGACGCCGTCCCAGTCGCCGGACGCGGCAACAGCTTCGAGTTTCGGGTCCAGCGCCCTGCAGTTGGGGCACCAGTCAGCATAGACGCGAATGGCAGCGATCTCGGACGATGCAACAGGGCGGCTTGCTTCACCGGCTGGCCGGTTTGTTTCAGCACAAGCGGCCAGCGGGGCAATCGCGACCACCATTGCAGCTGCGGCGGCAAAAAATGTTTTCATGATCTCGTCTCCTTCTGGGGTCGGCAGAAACTACCGGTTGCTTAACCTGTCCGCTCGCTCTGCGGGACTGACATTTTCGTGATTTCGCTTGCGTAACGGTCTGGCGAGCAGATATTCCGGACTAAGCAGTCAACAAATGGATTCTTCCTCTCATGCGCCCGATCCTTGTCACAGCGCCGCCCTTCATTCTTGCTGCGTTCCTTGTCTTTATGGGGATTCAGAAGTTCGCTGGCGACGTACCGATCTTTTCCATCATCGAAGCCAATGTCAGCAACCAGACAGGCCTCACACTCGCATTCATCGAGCCTTTCGGGCGATACCTGACCGGAGCACTTGAGTTCCTCGCCGCCATCCTGCTTGTGGCTAGGCGCTTCTGGGGCGGCCTCCTCGCCACCCTGGTGTCTGCCGGGGCTGTGGCGGCCCATCTCACGTTCCTTGGCATATCCACCCCTGAATCCAGCACGCCCGGCGCCGCTGAAAGCCCGGTGCTCTTCTTCATGGCACTCGGCGCGCTCGCCCTGTCCGGGCTGGTCACCTACCTGGCGCGCCCCAGGCCTGCCACGAACGAAACCTGAGCTTGCAATGAGCTCTGGCCGGTCAGTCGTTCGATCGATTTCGCTTTCGTTCAACAGCCTTCCCCTCTGGGTCAGGCTCTGGATGGCGGGCTGGCTCGTGCCGGTCAACGCAGCTTCGATTTTCTTTCTTGGTACGCCGGTTGGCCTATGGACAGCCATCAGCGCCGGCCTGGTCGGCGTCAGCAACACGTGGCTGGCACTCCGTCTCGGAGGGCTCTCCCGCGCCCTCGCCTTTCCTCATCTTGTTGTTTGGATCCCACTTTGTATAGTAATCGCGGCGCGGCTGACGGGGCCTGATGCCGGATCAATCGGGCGCACCGAGTACATCTACGGCGTTGTGGTGCTCACAACCAATATCCTCTCCATCGGATTCGACCTAGTTGATGCCTATCGGTGGATAGCGGGCGAACGGTCAGTTCCTGGACAAGGCTCCGCAGGGCCGGCCTGACTCTACTCCGGTCAAAGGAAAACGCCGGCTGGGGTTCAGGCCCGGCGAGAGAGGCGCGCCAATTCAATCAGCTGGCCAAGTTCTCCAGCGGTGGCTTCAATTGGCTTGCGGCTCCGATCCACGCGGGCTTGAATGAGGCTCCCCTGCAAGGCAGAGATACACAGCACCGCAAGTCGGCTGGCTTCAGTGCGGGAAAAGCCATCTTCCGCGAGCTTTCCTTCAATCAGGGCCTGCCTTGCACTGTAAGCCTTTCGCGCAGCTTCGGTGACCCGCCGGTCTTTTGGGGCAAGCTCCAGGATAACCGTGGTGATCGGGCAACCGTCCCGGTAGCCAGACTTTTCCATCCAGCCAGCAAGAAGCCGCGCGTGCTCCTTAAGGAGCTCGGAAGTCGACCCGGTCTTGCGCACCAGCGTCTCGACGGTACGGACGACGCGCTGGCCGGCTTCCTCTACTGCCGCTGCGGCAATCGAAGGCTTGCCCTCCGGAAAATAGTGGTAGAGCGAACCCTTGGGTGCGCCGGAAGTATCGACAAGGTCGTTGAGACCGGTAGCCGCATAACCCTGCTGGCGGAAAAGCTTCACCGCTGCGTCTATGACCGGCTCGCGATGACGTTGTCTTGGCGCCATGAAACAATCTCCTTGTCATTAGAGAATATATTGATCGGTCTAAATCGAACCGCAAGACGGGCCGTTGCCGAAAGGGGCTGCGAGACTGCCTAGGCTAATGCAAAAAAACGGCCCGCCCAGAGGGGGCACGTAAACTGAGCAGCCACTACGAAAATATGCTGCGTGAATATTTTCGTTCTACCTGGCTTCAATCAGCATCGCTTACCGTGACGTAGGCAGAGCCTTCAAACAATTCTGCTTCACGCCGAAATGAATTATAGACAAAGTCTGCGAAGGCGCGCGTTCGCGGTGCATGTTGCATCTCCGGTTGCATCAACAGCCAGATATCGAGGTCGTTTTCGAGACGCCGAGGAGGAACGCGGATGAGTTCAGGGCGCGTATCTCCTAGTCGGCAGGGAAGCCGCGCTATTCCGACGCCTGATTCCACAGCAGCCAGAACTTCTAGCTTGCCAGTCAGCCGACACCCGATTTTGGAGTTCGGATAAGTCTTCAGAGCCCAGTCCGGTTTGATCGACCGAGTACCGAGGATTATAAGTGTGGGGGCTTCTTTGTTTTGCCGCCAATACTCCCTTTGTGCGTACACTGCGGTTCTTTGAACACAAAGTTTTCGGCCGACGAGATGATCATCCGGCGTATTCGACGCTCTGATCGCAATATCCGCCTCCCGGCGATTCAGGTTGGCAATGTCATCGGTGGAGACCAGCGAGAGAATCAAATCAGGATGCTCCTGCCGGAACCGAGCGATGATGGGTGTGAGAACGGTCACCATAAGCGCAAGCGGTGCGGTAATGACGAGCTCGCCAGTCAATGAATGATCGTGAGCTCTCAGCGTGCGCTCGGCCGCATGGACGGCTGCTTCGGCTGAACAGGCACGATCAAGCAGTGCCAGTCCCGCGTCTGTAGGGAAATAGCCCTCCTGGCGTCTGTCGAACAGCCGGACGTTGGTTGTCTCTTCCATCGCCGCAATGCGGCGTGAGACGGTGGAATGATTGACGCTGAGTGCATGCGCAGCGCCGGTTACTGTCCCCGATCGCGCTACGGCGAGAAAGAAGCGGTAGTCGTCCCAATTCAGCATCGTGCCTTTTTGCACGTCAATCGTGCGAAAGTCGATAATTTTCGCAAGACCTCCTGACCTCTATCTCG
>NZ_JBGSOZ010000146.1:0-45369 GCF_041738905.1 Aestuariivirga sp. | reverse complement strand
CCTTCTTGATGAAGGCGCTGCACACCCGGTCGAGTTCCTCGAGCGAGAGCAGATCCTTCTTCGGCAGGAAGGTCATGTCCTCCGCCATGCAATAGACACAGCGGAAGTCGCAGCGGTCCGTCACCGACACGCGGAGGTAGGTCACCTGGCGGCCAAACGGGTCGATCATGGGAGCTTGCTGGGTCATGCGCTATATCTGGCCATATACATCGCCAAGGTCAACCGATCGATTGGGCGGCTTCCAGTTGTTTCCTGTTCGGCAGGAACATGGTGAGCAGCCCGATTGCCGGCAGGAACGAGCAGATGTGATAGACGAAACTGATCGAGGTATAATCGGCAAGCGAGCCCAGCAGGGCAGCACCGATGCCGCCGATGCCGAAGGCAAGCCCGAAGAACAGTCCCGACACCAGACCCACGCGGCCGGGCATCAGCTCCTGCGCATAGACCAGCATGGCGGAGAACGCCGAGGCGAGAATGAATCCGATGGGGATCGACAGTGCCACGGTCCAGAAGTGATTGGCGTAGGGCAGCGCCAGCGTGAACGGCAACGCTCCCAGAACCGAGAACCAGATGACCGCCTTGCGCCCGATCTTGTCGCCGATGGGGCCGCCGAGCAGCGTTCCTGCCGCAAAGGCCGCGAGATAGATGAACAGGTCGATCTGGGCTTCTTCCGGCGAAAGCTGGAACGTTTCGATGAGATAGAACGTGAGGAAGCTGCTCATGCTGGACG
Source organism: Aestuariivirga sp. (assembly GCF_041738905.1). Classification (GTDB taxonomy): domain Bacteria; phylum Pseudomonadota; class Alphaproteobacteria; order Rhizobiales; family Aestuariivirgaceae; genus Aestuariivirga. Next base: position 44,639 of record NZ_JBGSOZ010000146.1, on the reverse strand, counting down.
TGTAGACGAACTTCGAGAACATCAGGCAGAGCAGGATGGCAAGCGAGGTGACCACGAGCCTGCGGGGCAAGGGCGCGACCGCCACCACCTTGCGGCCACCGCCTGCTGGCGACAGGTGATGTGAATACCAGCTCCCCGCGTAGCTGAGGATGCCGACGGATATCAGCGCGAAACCCGCAAGCCACGCCACGCTGATTTGCCCATGCGGCACCACGATGAAGGCCGCGAGCAACGGTCCGAGCGAAGTGCCCAGGTTGCCGCCCACCTGAAACAGCGACTGCGCGAAGCCGAAGCGCCCGCCGGATGACAGTCGCGCCAGCCGCGATGCCTCCGGGTGGAAGATCGACGAACCGATGCCGATGAGGGCGGCCGCCACCAGCAGCACCGCATAGCTTGTGGCAAGCCCCACCAGGACGAGGCCCGCGAGCGTCAACGCGGGCGCAAAGGGAAGGGAATAGGGCAACGGCTTGCGGTCGGTATAAAGCCCGATCATTGGCTGGAGGACGGACGCGGTGGCCTGGAACGTGAGCGTGATGAGGCCCACCTGGGTGAATGTCAGGCCGTGCAGGTCGCGCAAAATCGGATAGATCGACAGCAGCACGGCCTGCAGCGTGTCGTTGATGAGGTGGCCGCCGGTGACGGCAAATAGCACTGCGTAGGTGGCAGCCTGTGCCCGTGCGGGCGTGGCAAGGGTGGTGGACATGGCGTTCCCGGCTTTCGCGATCCGTTCCAGATAGTCGGGCTTGCCGCGCAAGGCCAGTGTTGTCATTGCAGGAAGGCCATGCGCCAAAGGGCAAGCCTGACCGAAGCCTGACCGGAATTGTGTTTCAGGTCACTGCCATAAGTCGATGGCGGTGTTAACCGGCACCCGCTCCCACGAACCGGAGTGAAGAGACGCACGAAGGACAGGACGGCATGAAGTATTTTCACACACTGATGATCGCCGCAGCGAGCCTGGTGGCATTCTCGACAACCGCTAAGGCTTCGGGCGGACTGTGGTGCACGATTGATGACGCCAACCTGAAGATGACGGTCGAAAGCGGCGTCACGCGTGGCATGGGCGGCCCACTGTTCAATTTCAGGGCCTCGGCTGAAGTTCTCGCCGGCAACGTTGCGCCGGACTTTCGCAAGAACGTGCTCGATGACAAGCTGGTGCACAGCTGGCTCGAAGGAGGAGACACGCGGCTGCTGTTCTATGCCGAGCGCGAGGGCGACAAGCCCCATGGCTATGTCAGCATCACCATCAAGACGCTGGCCGATCCGGAAGACGACGAGGTCGAGGCGAAAGGGACTTACGAACTCACATACTTCGAGGCTGAGCGCCAAAAAGGCGACGATACGGGCTACGTGACGCTCAAGGGCGAGGCGAGTTGCGGCGGCGAGTGACGGCTCAGGACTTCGCGGTATCGAGCAGCCACGACTTGAAGATGTCGATGGCATCGCTGCGCTGGCCGCTGCCGTGGGCGGCTTCGATGATGCAATATGCATAATCGAGCTTGATGGCCGTATCGAACAACTGGACGAGCCGTCCGCTGTCGAGATCGTCCGCAATGAGCGAGCGCGGGCAGAGCGCGATTCCTTGTCCGGCAAGCGCCGAGGCGCGGAGCAGGTTGAAGTCCTGGAAGATCGGGCCGGGTGCAGCACCCGCATGCTTCAGGCCCGCGTGCCGCATCCAGTTCTGCCAGTCGAGCCGGTCGGTGTCATGCAGCAGCGGCTTCCCGAGTATGGACTGCGGAACGTCGAACGGGCCTTCCCTTTCGAGGTAGCCGGGATTGCACACGGGCACCGTGTTGCCGGGCAGCAGCCTGGTGCTGCGGCATCCTTCCCATTCGCCAGGCCCCCACAGGATGGCGATGTCGCATTCCTCGAAGTCGATCTTCTTGTCGGCGAAGGCATAGATCACCTTGACCGAGACTTCCGGATGATCGGCAAAGAATACGGAAAGACGAGGTATGAGCCAAATTGTTGCAATGGACGGCAGCGCCGCGATGGTTAGCGCCGGCCCGGTCTCGCTCTGCGACAGCCTGCGGCAGGCGGCCGCCATGATGTCGAAGGCCTCAGCCAGAGAGCGCGCCAGTTCCTGCCCCTTGGGCGTCGGTATCGTCTGGCGGCCGAGCCTGTCAAACAGCGACAATCCGAACCATTGTTCGAGCTGGCGCACCTGGTGGCTCACCGCCGACTGCGTGACGTTCAGTTCCTCGGCAGCGCGGGAAAAACTGCCCGACCGGGCGGCGGCTTCAAAGCAGCGCAATGCGTTGAGAGAGGGCAGGCGGGACACGGCTTCTCGCTTCATGAGAAATATTCATACAGTATGTGAGGGATCGTCTTTTGACACAAGCCCTCTTCCCGCAGAAGAAAACGCACGTTCCCTTTCATCCCGGAGATCTGCCCAGCCATGTCCGCTCTCGACCGCCCCGCCATCGTCGACTACCGCAACAACGGCAAGAAGCCGAAGCCCACCTTCTCTGCCGCCGAAATGCAGCGCCGCCAGGATGCCATCCGCGGATGGATGGCAAGCTCTAAAGTCGATGCCTGCCTGTTCACCAGCTATCACAACATCAACTACCTCTCGGATTTCCTGTACTGCTACTTCGGCCGCAAGTACGGCCTCGTCATCACCCAGAAGAAGACGACCTCGGTGACGGCGGCGATCGACGGCGGCCAGCCGGCGCGCCGCACCTTCGGCGACAACGTGACCTACACCGACTGGTCGAAGGAGAATTACTTCCTCGCTGTGAAGGATCTCGTGAAGGGTGCAAAGCGCATCGGCATCGAATTCGATCACGTGAACCTCGATTTCCGCCAGCAGCTCGCTGACGCGTTTCCGGGCGTCGAGTTCGTCGATGCCGCCGCGCCCTCGATGCGCTTCCGCATGATCAAGAGCGCGGAAGAAATCAAGCACATCACCAAGATGACGCGCATCGCCGACTTGGGCGGTGCCGCTGTGGTCGAAGCCATCGCCGTGGGCGTGCCCGAGCACGAGGTGGCGCTGCATTCGACACAAGCCATGGTGCGCGAGATCGCAAAGGTGTGGCCCAACGGCGAGTTGCTCGATACGTGGACCTGGTTCCAGTCGGGCGTCAACACCGATGGCGCGCATAACCCGGTCACCTCGCGCAAGATCAGGCGCGGCGACATCCTCAGCCTCAACTGCTTCCCCATGGTCGCGGGCTATTACGTGGCGCTCGAGCGCACGCTGTTCGCGGAGACCGCGTCCAAGGAACACATCAAGCTGTGGGAGATCAATTGCCACGTCCATGACGAGGGCAAGAAACTGCTGGTGCCGGGTGCCAAGTGCTCCGACGTCGCCAAAGCCCTGAATGAAATCTACGCCAGCCACGACCTGCTGAAGTACCGCACCTTCGGCTATGGCCACTCCTTCGGCGTGCTCTGTCATTACTATGGCCGCGAAGGCGGCCTGGAACTTCGCGAGGATTGCGACACCGTGCTGGAGCCCGGCATGGTTGTCTCGATGGAACCGATGATCATGATTCCCGAAGGCCAGAAGGGTGCGGGCGGCTATCGCGAGCACGATATTCTGGTCATTACCGAAAAGGGCAATCGCAACATCACCGGCTTCCCCTACGGGCCTGAGCACCTGATCGTGCAGGCCGGAAAGGGCCGAGCATCGAAGAAATCTGCAAAAAAGGCGCCTGCGAAGAAAGCCGCCAAGTCGGCGGCCGGAAAGAAGGCCGCCAAGAAGCGCTGAGCCAGGACAAGCTGTTGTGATGGGCCGCGCGCATGTGGGACTTGCATCCCGATGCGCGCGGCCTATGATCTTCTGCCAGCAGCCAAAAACAAGATTTCAGGGTGAGGAAACAGGGGAATGGCCAAGGACATCCCGGCAAGCGACGCGATGGTTCGCTTTGTCAACGTGCAGAAGAGCTATGATGGCGAGACTCTCGTCGTCAAGAATCTGAATCTCGACATTGCCAAGGGCGAATTCCTCACCATGCTCGGGCCGTCGGGCTCCGGCAAGACCACCACCCTGATGATGCTCGCGGGCTTCGAGCCTGCCACACATGGCGAGATTTTCCTCAAGAACAGCCCGATCAACAATGTGCCGCCGCACAAGCGCGGCATTGGCATGGTGTTCCAGAACTACGCGCTGTTTCCGCACATGACGATCAACGAGAATCTCGCATTCCCGCTTCAGGTGCGGAACGTCGGCAAGGCCGAGGTCGAGGACCGCGTGGCGAAGATCCTGAAGATGGTGGAACTGCCGCAGATGGGCAATCGCCGTCCCGGCCAGCTCTCCGGCGGCCAGCAGCAGCGCATCGCCGTGGCCCGCGCACTGGTGTTCGAGCCCGACCTTGTGTTGATGGACGAACCATTGGGCGCTCTCGACAAGCAGTTGCGCGAGCAGATGCAGTACGAGATCAAGCACATCCACGACCGTCTCGGCGTCACCATCGTCTACGTGACGCATGACCAGTCGGAAGCCCTCACCATGTCGAACCGCATCGCCGTGTTCAACGATGGCGTAGTGCAGCAACTCTCCACACCAGCCGAACTTTATGAGCGCCCGGTCAATTCCTTCGTGGCGCAGTTCATCGGCGAGAACAACAAGCTGAAGGGCACTGTCGCCGAGATCGGCACCGACAATGTCGCGACTGTCAAGCTCGAGACGGGCGAACTGGTCAAGGCGCTGGCCGTCAACGCCAAGGAGAAGGGCGGCCGCACGCTGCTTTCGATCCGCCCCGAGCGCGTCGAGATCAACCCGACTGCCAATTCGGCCGACGTCATCCTCAGTGGCCGCATCGCCGAACTCATCTATCTGGGCGATCACATCCGGGCGCGGCTCGAAGTGGCGGGCCATACCGATTTCATCGTGAAGGTACCGAACAAGGGCGCCAGCACCGATGTGGCCGAGGGCCGTGAGGTGACTGTAGGCTGGAAGGCTGCCGATTGCCGCGCGCTCGACTTCGCCGAGTTCCGGCACTGAGGCCCGGGCCATGCACGCCGGCCGCGCCTTCAAGGTTGTCGCGAGCTGGCTGGCGGGCCTGATCCTTTCGTTTTGTCTGCTGCTGCCGCTGCCGGCGGGCCGCGCCCAGGATTTTGACGTCGACCTGGCCTTGATTCTCGCGGTCGATTGCTCCTTCAGCGTCGATAGCCAGGAATTCCGGCTGCAGATGGAAGGCCTGGGGAAAGCCTTCATGCGGCCCGAGGTGAAACAGGCCATCGCACAGGGCCAGCGCCAGCGGATAGCGGTGGCAGTGGTGCAATGGTCCGATGAGCCGAACCAGAAGGCCGTTCTGCCCTGGACCATCGTGTCGGGTGCGGCCGATGCGGATGAACTCGGCCAGATCCTGATGTCGATGACGCGCGACCTTGCCGAGGGCGGCACCTCGATCTCGACGGCACTCACTTATTCGGCCGCACTCTTTGCCGCAGCGCCCTCCGCCGAACGCCGCGTGATCGATGTCTCGTCTGATGGCCGCAACAACAGCGGTCTTCCGGTGAAACCCGTGCGAGACCGATTGGTGGCAAACGGCATCACCATCAACGGCCTCACAATCCTCAACGAATGGCCCACGCTCGATACCTATTTCGAGAACAATGTTGTGGGCGGCACGGGCCACTTCGTCATTCCGGCCAATGACTACGAGGCCTTTGGCGAGGCCATCTACCGCAAGCTGCTGCGCGAGATCACCGGCCCCGGAATCTCCTGATCCTGCCGCGAAGGGTGAGAAAGCCTCACGGCTTGACCGTGCCCGGTCGGCCACTTATCCGAAGCGTGAATCGATCTTGCGGAACATCACCATGAACAGCTTTACCCTGAGCCACATTCCGGAAATCCTGTTTGGCGCAGGCCGCCTCGCCGATGTCGCGGCAAAGGCCAAGGCGCTGGGCGGCAGCGGGGCGACGGTGCTGATGGTTGCGGACCCGGCGTTGAAGGCGCTGGGCATCACCGGGCTGGCGCTCGACATTCTCGGCAAGGCGGGTTTCGAGACCGTCGTCTATGATGGCCTGAATGGCGAGCCGAGGCAGGCCGATATCGACACGGCGGCGGATATGGCGCGGGCGAGCGGCGCCAAGGTCATCGTGGGGCTCGGCGGCGGTTCCGCGCTCGATACGGCGAAGCTCGTCGCGGCCTGTGCGGTCTCGGGCTTCAAGGCCGCCGCCTATGCACTTTGCGCCACGCCGCTTCCGAAGAAGCGGCTTCCCATCATCGCCATCCCGACGACAGCCGGCACCGGCTCGGAAGTCACGCGCGTCTCGGTCTATGCCGATGACAACAAGGTGAAGGTCTGGGCCTGGGGCGAGGAACTGAAACCCGACGTGGCGATCCTTGATCCGGAATTGACTGTCGGCGTGCCGCCGCACATCACCGCCGCCACCGGGCTCGACGCGCTGGTTCATGCGATCGAAGCCAGCACCAACAAGCACCGCCATGACGGCAACGATCTCTACTGCCATCAGGCGATCCGCCTCATCTCCGCCAATCTGGAGAAGGCGGTGAAACGTCCAGACGACATCGAGGCGCGCGGCGCCATGCTGCTCGGTTCCTGCTACGGCGGCATTGGCATCGACAATTGCGGTACGGCCTTGGCGCACAATATTTCCCATGCCGTGGCGGACCTTGCCCCCATTCCGCATGGCCGCGCCACGGGCCTCGCCATGCTGGCGACGATGGACTGGGTGGCGGAAGGAAACCGGGCGGCCTTCGCCCGGGTGGCAGAGGCGATGGGCGCCGGCGATGCCGTGAAGGCCTATGAGCGGCTGGTGCGCGCGACCGGCATCAAGGTATCGCTCGAAGGCGATGGCCTCGACCTCGGCAACCCGGCACTTCTCGCGGCGCACATGGCGTCTCCGGCCAACAACCCCATGCGGAAGTCCACAACGCGTTACCCCAACGACAAGGAACTCGTGATGCTGGCCGAACGCTTCCTGACCCTGGCCTGACGATGAGCGATCCTGTCCGTCAGCTGATCGACGCCTGCGAGGACTATCTGCGGGCGTTCGACATGGATGGCGCCCGCGAGGTCGTCGATGGTATCGCGCGCAGTAAGGGTAATATTGCGGGACCGCTGCCGCCGCAACCCATGCCGCTCTGCGGCTGGCTGGATGAAGCGCTTCAATCCATCACGGAGGCGGAAGGCCTGAAGCGCGCCATCGGTCTGGCCCGCCCCGATCTGCGCTGGATCACCTATGACGCCTATGACGACACGATTGGCTCACGATTTCCCGTGGCCCATGCGTTTGCTTCCCTCATCGGCAGGGAAGGGCATGTGCTGGCCGACGATTTCGAGCTGGGCCTGTTCCTCATCACGCCCGGGACGCTCTACCGTGACCACCACCATGCAGCGCCCGAGCTCTACGCTCCGGTCACAGGTCCGCACCGCTGGCGCTTCGGAACGGATGGCCCCTGGATCGAGACGCCCGCGCATGTGCTGGTCTGGAACCCGTCCTGGGCCGTTCACGCCACACTTGTGACGGATGTGCCATTCCTCTGTCTTTTCGGCTGGACAAAGGATGTTCACTATCCCGCAAAAGTAGTGTCCGCTTCCGATTGGGCCGTGATAGAAGCGGGCCTGTGAATCAGGACCTTTTCGACTCCGTGCGCTGGATGATCGGCGCCATTGCCCGCGGTCTCAATGCCCGTCACGGCGAAGGTGTTTCCACTGTTCTGGAACGCCTGGCGGAGCAGCCGTTGGGCGAGGCTTTCTTCCGCGAACCTGACCCCGCGACGCTGCCTGTGCTGCGCCACCTGCCGCAATGCATCGGCGAGACCATGCTGCTTGACAGCGATCTGGCCGCCGCCATCGCCGCCACGGAGGACGGCTTGCGCTGGCGGCAGTCGTCCACCTACAGCGATGCCGTTCTGGGAGAGGGGTTTGCCGACAATTACGGCTGGGCCGAGATCATTGGCCCCAACGGTTTCTTCGCGGGCGATGACGTCCTGCTGGGACTGCTGATGCTCGGGCCGGACCGGCACTATCGCGACCACTACCATCCCGCACCCGAACTCTATTGGCCGCTCACCTCGGGTTCATTGTGGAGCAGGGACAGCGGACCGTTTGAAGAAAAGCCGCAAGGCTCAACGATCTGGCATCCTCCCATGACCATGCACGCGACGAAGACCGGCGGCGCGCCGCTTCTGGCCGTGTGGTGCTGGACAAGGGATGTGGGAACGCCCGCGAAACTCGCCTCATGATGATGGTCTTGCGGATGGCGGTGGTGTTCGCCGCCGTGGTCTATGCCGGCATTACGCTCTACATGTACCTGCAGCAGCGCAGCCTCCAGTATCATCCCTCCAACAGGGGATTGATGCCGGAGAGCGAAGGCCTCTCGGGCGTCACGATCGAGAAGATCGCAACGCCCGATGGCGAGACCATCGTCGCGTGGTTTGCAGAGGCCAGCGAGGGGATGCCCACGATCCTGTTCTTCCACGGCAACGGCGGCGAGGTGGGTGGCCGCGCGGACCGTCTGGCCTACTATCAGTCGCAAGGGTTCGGTGCGCTGTTCGTCTCCTACCGTGGCTATGGCGCAAGCACCGGCTCAATCTCGGAAGCGGGACTGATCACGGATGCGCTGAGCGCGTATGACTTCCTCATCAAGTGGAACATTCCTGCAGAGCGGATCGCGGTCGTGGGCGAGTCGCTCGGCACCGGCGTCGCCGTTCAGCTTGCAGCACAGCGCGCCGTGGGCGCGCTGGCGCTCGAAGCGCCCTACACGGCGACCGTGGACATTGGAGCCGAGATCTACTGGTGGCTGCCGGTGCGCCTGCTGATGAAGGACACGTTCAAGTCACGGGACTTCATCGGCAAGGTGAAGGTGCCGCTGCTGGTGCAGCATGGCGATGCCGATACGCTGATCCCGGTCGACAATGGCCGCCGTCTCTTTGCCATGGCGAATGAGCCGAAGGAACTCGTGGTCATTCCGGGCGGCAGGCACGAGGTGATCCAGGAAGAGCGCATCTGGCGGCGCGAGGCAGACTTCTTCCGCCAGCACATTCCCGCTCAATAGCCAGGTGGCGGGATGAAGCCGCCGTATTCCTTTTCGAGAAGTTCGGCGAAACGGATCGACGTGTAGTCGCAATACTGCCGCGTTATGATCTGGACGCCTGCGGGAAGGCCCTGTGCCGTCAAGCCCATGGGCGCTATGGTGGAGGGGAGCAGGAACGCCCCCGAATAGCCCGCCCAGAACAATTGATCCGTGGTCGGAACACATTTGCCATTGACCTCGATGGTTCGCTCGTGGCGCTCGCCCTTCTGGTCATGCGGGAATGCGGCCGATGCCGCCGCGGGGCACAGCATCACGTCCCAGTCCTCGAAGAACCGGTCCCACAACAGGCGCATCTGGTGGCGGCGCTCGTTGTAGCGGAGCCAGTCACGGTGCGGCAGCACATAGGCCCGCAGCATCTTGGTCAGATAGCTGTCGTCGAGAGGGTCGGAGGCTGCGACCTTGGCGAAGTTGGCGGCATAGTCCGCATCCGTCTGCCTGCGGCTGGTGGCCGAGCGCAGAAGTGCTATGTAAACGTCCATCGCTTCCTTCGATGAGAATTCCGGCCGCGCGGTAGTCGAGAGCTTTTTCACGCGCTTGCCGAGGAACGTGGTGAGCTTGCCGAGCAGGTCCTGCACCGGCAGGTCGACTTCCGACTGCTCGTCGGTCACCATCACCGCCACGCGGAAGTCCTTCAGCGATTTCTGCTTCGCCTGCGGAAGGGAAAGCGTATAGCCGCGCGCCTCCGTGCCATCCGCCCCCGCCAGCACCTTCATCATGCCCGCAAGGTCCCGCGCCGAGCGCGCGAGAGGGCCGGCGACGGTGATGTCCCCTGTCTGGACCACGCCGGGCAGCAGATGGCCGCGGTAGGGCACCACGCCATAGGTGGGCTTGTGACCGTACACACCGCAGTAATGCGCCGGATTGCGGATCGAGGCACCGATGTCGGAACCGATTTCGAGCGCCGACATGCCGGTGGCGAGCGCCACGGCGGAGCCTCCCGACGATCCTCCGGGAGCGCGCGTCACATCCCAGGGGTTGCTTGTGGTGCCGTAGATGGCATTGAAACTCTGCCAGTCAGCCAGCATCAGCGGCACATTGGTCTTGCCATACATGACAGCGCCCGCCTCCGCGAGGCGCGTGATGGCGACCGCATCGGTCGATGCAATGTTGTCCTTGAAGCGCGGATCGCCCCAGGTGGAGGGCGTGCCCGTCCAGTCGAAGCTCTCCTTCGACGTCATCGGCACACCATCGAAGGGGCCGATGGGCTTTCCCTTTTTCAGGCGGCGGTCAGAGGCCTGCGCCTGCTTCTTCGCCCGCTCGATGTCGGTGACGACAACCGCGTTCAGAACGCCATTGTGCCTTGCATGCTGGTCGAGGCACTCCTCCAGCAGGGCAGAAGCCGTCACCTTGCCGATGCGAAGCAGGCGGGCGAGTTCGGTCGCGGAACGGAAATGCAGGGGAAGGCTGGCCATAGGAAACTCCTGATCTGCTGCAAGCCTAGCCCAGCGGGCACCATCGCAAAAGCGCTCCCGCATGCCAGAACTGCAATAGACCATGCAGACGGCGGAGGGTCCTTTGTGTAGGAAGGCGGTTCCATGGACCGCCGCAGCCTCATCATCGGATACCTGCTCGTCGCCGCAGGCTCGGCACTGTTCTCGTCCAAGGCCATTTTCATCAAGCTCGCCTATGAAGAGCGCTTCGATGCGCTGCTGATCCTGGCGTGGCGCATGGTTTTTGCGCTACCCGTCTTTGTGGTGGTCGGCCTTTTCGAACTGGCCCGGCGCAAGCGTGAAGGACGACCCATGCCGGATGGCAAGTCGGTTCTGGGCGCCATCGGCATCGGGCTGATCGGTTATTATCTTGCGATGGTGCTGGATTTCGCCGGACTGCTCTACGTCACGGCGCAGCTCGAACGGCTGGCGCTTTTCACCTATCCGATTTTCCTGATCTTCATTGGCGCCGCCTTTTTCGGCATGCGCCTGACCTCGGCTGGCGTCATTGCCGCCGTGGTTTCCTACTTAGGTCTAGCCTTCGTCTTCGTGTCGGATCTCCGGATGGAAGGATCGAACGTCACGCGTGGCACCTTGCTGGTGCTGGGCTCGGCCGTAGCCTTTGCCGTCTATCAGCTGGTGGCCAAGCGCTATATCGGACGAATGGGATCGACGCTCTTCACCTCCGTGGCGCTGTCGGCCGCGGCGATCACCACGCTGGCCCATGTTTTCATTGCGCGGGGCGGGCTCGATACCTCGATGTCCACGAACTACTTCATGCTGGCGGCGGCGACGGGCCTTCTGGCCACCGTCGTTCCGTCTTTCTTCGTCAACGCCGGAATGGGGCGGATCGGTGCGGCCTCGACCGCCATGATCTCCAACGTGTCGCCGCTGCTGACGATCTATTTCGCGGTGACGATCCTGGGCGAGGAATTCACCCTCCCTCACGCGTTGGGGACCGTGCTCGTCGTGGGCGGCGTCGGCTATCACACCTGGAGCGAGTTCAAGAAGCGCGCGCCGGAAGAGGTGTGAATCCCAAACGAAAATGGCCGGGACAATGCCTGGCCATCTGATGTGTCATTGGCTGAAAACTCAGCTCACGTTGTCGGGCAGCACTTCCTTGCGCCTGGCCATGAAGGCCTGAAGCTGCTCGTCGATGCCCTCGTCCAGCGGCGGGGCTTCATACTCGTTGAGCATCTTCTTCCACTGCGTGTTGGCGCGGACCACGATGTCCTTCTCGCCGTCATCGCGCCACTGCTCGAACGAATTATTGTCGGCGAGGCCTGAGCGCCAGAACGCGGTTTCAAAATTGTTTTGCGTGTGCGTGCAGCCCAGATAGTGCGAGCCGGGACCCACTTCGCGGATGGCGTCCATCGCCTGTCCATTTTCCGAGAAGTCGACACCCTCGGCGAGCTTCTGGAACATGGTCAGCTGGTCAGCATCCATGATGAGCTTTTCATAGGACGAAGCCAGGCCGCCTTCGAGCCAGCCCGCTGCGTGGAGACAAAAGTTGACGCCCGAGAGCAAAGTTGGCCACAACGTGTTGGCGCTTTCATAAGCCGCCTGCGCATCGGGAACCTTGGAACCGCAAAGCCCGCCGCCTGAGCGGAATGGAACGCCCATGCGCCGCGCCAGCTGGGCCGCGCCGAAGGTGACCAGTGCGGGCTCGGGCGAGCCAAACGTCGGCGCGCCAGACTGCATCGACATCGAGGCGGCGAACGTGCCGAACACCACGGGTGCGCCCGGACGGCACAGCTGGGTGAAGGCGATACCGACGGAAGCTTCCGCCAGAATCTGCGTGAGCGTGCCGACGGTCGTCGTGGGCGACATGGCGCCGGCCACGATGAAGGGCGAAATCACGCAAGCCTGATTGGCGCGCGCCAGCACCTTCAGCGCGCCCAGCATCACGCCATCCCACACCATGGGCGAATTGGCATTGATGAGCGAGGTCATCACGCAGTTCTGGTCGACGAAGTCCTTTCCGAACACCATTTCGGCCATGGCGACCGAATCCGCCGAGCGCTCACCCGCCGTGACTGAGGCCATGAAGGGTTTGTCGCTGTACTTGATGTGCGTGTAGATCATGTCGAGGTGGCGCTTGGCCACTGGAACGTCCACTGGCTCGCAGAGCGTGCCGCCCGCGTGGTGCAGGCTCGGGAGCATGTAGACGAGCTTGGCGATATTGCGGAAGTCCTCGATCGTGGCGTAGCGGCGGCCCTCGTCGAGATTGCGGATGAAGGGCGGGCCATAGACCGGCGCGAACACCGTGTTGTTGCCGCCGATGGTGACGTTGTTGGCTGGGTTGCGCGCGTACTGAACGTATTCGCGCGGCGCCGTCCTGATCAGCGAACGGACAAGGCCCTTGGGAAAGCGCACGCGGAAGCGCTTGGTGTCGGTGGCATTCGCCTTCACGTCGGCGCCCGCGTCCTTCCACATGTGGACCGCTTCTTCGTCCTCATAGAAATCGATGCCAGTTTCCTGCAGGACCGTCTCGGCATTGTTCTCGATGAGTTCGAGCTGGTCGTCGCTGAACGGTTCGTAGGGCTTGATCGCGCGGCGGACGAAGCCCGCCTGTTTCACGGTGGAGGAGGTGCGGGCGGCGCGGCGGGCATCGGCACCGCCTCGGGCGCGGCGGCCGGTCGGAGGCGTTGCGGGCTGAACATCGGTCATGGATCAAGCCTGTTGAGAAGTTTTCACGTGACCCTTGGTTTACGCTCAACAGAGGAAGCGGGCAGGGGAGGAAACGTCAGCCGATGGTCCGGAAACGACGCCCGCTGAAAGGGCTCAGAAGGCCACCTTCAGGCTCTCAAGCCCGTGGAAGTGGTAGGCGTTGCGATAGTGGGGCTGTTCTGCCAGCCTGAGTTTCGGCAGTCGCTGGAACAGCAGCGGCATGGCGATCTGCATCTCAAGCCGCGCCAGAGGCGCACCGATGCAGAAGTGGATGCCAGCGCCGAAGCTGACCTGCGGGTTCGGCTCGCGCTCCGGAATGAACCGGTCCGGCGCGGGAAAGCGCCCAGGGTCGCGGTTGGCGGCACCCAGCATCAGCCCCACCGTCTCGCCTTTCCTGAACTTGATCCCCGCGTAGTCGAGATCTTCCAGCGCATAGCGGGTGAAAAGGTGGAGCGGTGCATCGTATCGAAGCGTCTCCTCGATGTGGCCCTCTCCGATTCCGTCGCGCACATTGTGTTCGAGCAGGCACTTGATGCCGTTCCCGATGGCATGGACGGTCGCCTCGTGGCCGGCGTTGAGGAGCAGGACGGCCGTGGTGACGAGTTCGTCCTCGGTCAGTTTCGCACCTTGCTCCTCCGCACGAATGAGTTCCGAGAGAAGATCGTCGCGAGGCTGCTTCCGACGTTGCGCGATATAGCCGCGCATGAAGTCGCTGAACGCGATGGTGGCCTTGACCGCCGCTTCCTCGATCGCAGCATCGCGCCGCGCCTGGTACATCGCCACCATGTCGTGCGACCAGGCGAGCAACTGCTGTGACATGTCCGGCGGAACGCCAAGCAACTCGCAGATCACGATCACCGGAATGGGGGTGGCGAACGCGGGCAGCAAATCAACTTCATGTGCTGTTTCAAAACGGTCTATTAACCTATTGGAAAGGTTTGTGATCATCGGCCTCAGCCGCTCCACCTGCCGCGACAGGAAGGAACGGTTCACGAGGCTCCGCAGGCGTGTGTGGACGGGAGGCTCCAGTTCCAGAAGCGAACGGGATTCGAAATCGTAGAAGGGTTTGAGGTGCGGCGGCGTCTCCAGCCAGCCCAGTTCCTCACGGCTCGCCACGTGGAGGATCTGCCGCCCGAAGCGGCGGTCGCGCAGCAACGCGTTCACATCCTCATGCCGGGCGAAGCACCAGTAGCCATACTGTTCCCATTTGAACACGGGAACCTCGGCGCGGATGGCGTGGTAGGCTGGATAAGGATTGTTGAAGAAATCCGGATCGACAGGATCGAGCGAGACGGAGCGGCGGGCGGTATCGATGCGCATGGCTGCCATCTTCTAGCGAACTCGCGTCGGCGGGCAAGTGCGGCTATGAAGCGCCACTGCGAAGGAGCACCGCACATGAAAGTCTTTATCAGCGTCGACATCGAAGGTTGCGCCGGCATCACCCATTGGGACGAGGCCGAAAAGAAGCATGCGGACTATCCCGAATTCCGCGAGCAGATGACGCGGGAGGCCGTGGCCGCCATCGAGGGCGCCATGATCGCGGGCGCGACCGAGATTCTCGTCAAGGACGCCCACTCATCGGGCCGCAACCTCATCGCCTCCATGCTGCCGGCTGACGTGCGCCTCGTGAGGGCCTGGGCTGGCCATCCGCTCTGCATGGTGCAGGAACTGGACGAGAGCTTCGATGCCGTGATGATGATCGGCTATCACAGCGCCGCGGGCTCGGAGGCCAGCAGCCTCGCTCATACCCTGTCACACGATGCCGCCGAAATTCGCATCAACGGGCGGCGCGCCTCGGAATTCTTCATCCATGCGCTGGCCTCCTCCATGCTCGGCGTGCCTACCGTATTCGTCAGCGGCGACCAGGGGCTGATGCAGGAGATCGAAGAGATCAACCCGCATGTGGGCCGTTGCGCCGTGAAGGAAGGCAGGGGCCAGTCCACCGTCTCCATGACGCCCGCCGCCGCGACCAAGGCCATCCGCGAGGGCGCAGCGCAGGCGCTGAAGGGCGACCTCCGGCAATCCCTTCTCCATGTGCCGGACCATGTGATCGTCGAGATCGTCTACAGCAATCCGGTTCTGGCGGCCCGCCACCAGTGGTATCCCGGCATGGTACACGTCGGCGACCGCGCCGTGCGCTTCGAAACGGGGCAATATTTCGATGTATTGCGCATGTTGAACTACGTGACATGAAGCAGGGCACCGGCCGCATATCCGTCGAATTCATCATCCTCGTGGCATTGCTCAATGCCATGGTGGCGATGTCGATCGATACCATGCTGCCGGCCATCGGGCAGATCGCGCAGCAGCTCGGCGCCGCCGATCCCAACAGCCGGCAGTTCATCATCACCAGCTTCTTCGCAGGGATGACGCTTGGAACCCTGATCTACGGGCCGTGGTCCGACTCGATCGGACGGAAGCCCGCCATCTTCATAGGCCTCGGCTTCTATGGATTGGGCTCGCTCATGTGCCTTTTCTCGACGAGCTTCGAGATGATGCTGGTCGGACGCTTTATCCAGGGCTTCGGGGCCGCCTCGCCCCGCATCGTGTCCATTGCCATGGTGCGCGACGGAAGCGCGGGCGCCGCTATGGCGCGGGTCATGTCCTTCGTCATGACCGTCTTCATGCTGGTGCCGATCCTGGCGCCCACCATCGGGCAACTCGTGTTGCTCGTGGCGAACTGGCGCGCCATCTTTGCGGGCTTCCTGATGATGGGCCTCATCGCGGGCTTGTGGCTGTGGTTGCGTCAAGAGGAAACGCTGCCCCGCGACCGGCGGAGTCCTCTCTCGGGCGAGGCGTTGCTATCCGCCGCCACGCAGGTTCTCCGTCATCCCGTCGCCATGGGCTACACGCTGGCCACGGGCTGCATCTTCGGCAGCTTCATCTGCTATCTTGGAACCTCGCAGCAGCTCTTCGCCGAGCAATATGGGCAAGGCGAGTTCTTCGCCGTCTGGTTCGGCGTCTTCGCCATAGCGATTGCATTGGCCATGATACTCAACGCGCGCCTCGTCATGAAATATGGCATGCGCAACCTTTCAAAGTGGGCGCTGCGGGGAAACATCATTCTCTCCGCGCTCTTCCTCGTGGCGAGCCTGTTCACGGCGGGGCATCCGCCACTATGGTTGCTCGGAACCTATCTCTTCGCCAATTTCTTCTGCTGCGGCCTGTTGTTCGGCAATTACAACGCCATCGCTCTCGAACCCATGGGACGGATCGCCGGCATGGCGGCGGCAATCGCGGGCGCTGGCTCGTCGCTTATCGCCATCGTGGCAGGCGGCCTCATCGGTCAGCAGTATGACGGCACTGTGCTTCCACTTGCGGCAGGATTCACCGGCCTTGGCCTGCTGGCACTGGCCGCGACGGAATGGGCAGAACGCCGCAGGGCGTGAATTTTCCACACCTTGCCGGAGCCGGGTGAGTTCTGATAGCACCTCGTCCCGTGACCAAACATTACTCAGCCTTCAATCTCGCCCGCCACGCCCTGCAGCCGGATCTGCCCTGGCCGCGCGCCTGGGCGTCACCTTCACCCAAGCCCTCCTACGACGTGGTGATCGTCGGCGGCGGCGGGCATGGGCTCGCCACGGCCTATTACCTCGCGAAGAACCACGGCATCCGAAATGTCGCGGTGATCGAGCGGAGCTACATCGGGTCCGGCAACGTGGGCCGCAACACCACGCTGATCCGGTCCAACTACATGCTGGGCGGCAACACCGCGTTCTTCGAGCATTCGCTGAAACTGTGGGAAGGCCTCTCCCACGACCTCAATTTCAACTGCATGGTCTCGCAACGGGGCCAGATCGTGCTCGCCGTAAGCCATGGGCAGATGGACGTCTTCGCGCGGCGCGGCAACGTCATGCGGTTGAACGGCATCGACGCCGAACTCCTTGACCCCGGCGAGGTGAGGAAGCTTCTTCCCTATCTCGACCATTCGAGCGATGCGCGCTGGCCCATCTATGGCGCCATCATGCAGCCGCGCGCCGGCACCGTTCGCCACGATGCGGTGGCCTGGGGCTATGCACGGGCCGCGAGCGAACTCGGCGTCGACATCATCGAGAATTGCGAGGTGACGGGCTTCGTCATCGCGGACGGCAAGGTGTCGGGCGTCGAAACTTCGCGCGGCCGCATCAATGCCGGCAAGGTCGGCATCGCGGTCGCGGGCCACACTTCGCAAGTTGCGAAGATGGCGGGGCTCAGGCTGCCCGTCGAAAGCCACATCCTGCAGGCTTTCGTGACCGAGCCGATCAAGCCCATCGTCGATCATGTGGTGAGCTGGGGCGCGGAGCTTTTCTATCTCTCGCAATCCGACAAGGGCGGCCTTGTGTTCGGCGGCCATATCGACGGCTTCAACACCTACACCCAGCGCGGACAGTTCCCGCGCATCCAGACGGTGGCCGAATGCGCCGTCTCGCTCATGCCCTTCATCTCTCGCCTCAGGCTGCTGCGGCACTGGGGCGGCATTCAGGACATGACGCCGGATGGCAGCCCCTTCATCTGCAAGACGGAGGTGAAGAACCTCTATCTCAACGGCGGCTGGTGCTATCAGGGCTTCAAGGCGACACCGGCCTCGGGCTGGACCTTCTCGCACACCATCGCCAACGACAACGAGCACGAGCTGAACCGCGACTTCGCCCTCGACCGTTTCGAGAAGGGCAGGGAACTCGACGAGTTTGGCCTCGGCAACTGGACCTACAAGCAATGATCGTTCCCTGTCCCTATTGCGGCGACCGCGACGTCTCCGAATTCCGCTATGGCGGCGATGCCACCAAGCAGCGCCCGGCCCACGGCACCGGCGATCTCAAGACCTGGCATGACTATTACTTCGTGTTCGACAACCCAAAAGGTCCGCATACGGAATATTGGCAGCATGTGCTGGGCTGCAGGCAGTGGTTCAGGTTGAACCGCAACACGGCCACCAACGAGATCGGAGGCCTTGCATGAAGACCTTCCGCCGTTTGAGCAAGGGTGGCCGCATCGATCGCGCGCGGCATGTCTCGGTGCGGTTCAATGATGCCGCACTCGATGGCTATGCCGGAGATACGCTGGCCTCGGCACTGCTCGCCAACAACAAGGTCCTGACCGCCCGCAGTTTCAAGTATCACCGTCCGCGCGGAATCCTGTCGGCGGGTATCGAGGAGCCGAACGCACTTTTCACGCTGGGTGAAGGCCCCACGGCTGAACCGAACGTGGCCGCCACGGTGACGGAACTGGTGGACGGACTAGTCGCTCGCTCGCAGAACGCCTGGCCCTCGCCAGACTTCGACGTGATGGCGGTCAATTCCATCCTGTCGCCGCTGTTCCAGTCTGGCTTTTACTACAAGACCTTCATGGGTCCGACCAAGGGCTCGTGGATGTTCTACGAGCCATTCATCCGCAATGCGGCGGGCTTGGGCAAATCCTCAGGCCTTGCCGATCCGGACCGCTATGAAACCCGCTACGCGTTTTGCGATGTTCTTGTCGTGGGGTCTGGTCCTGCCGGCCTTGCGGCAGCCCTGACAGCGGCCCGCAGCGGCGCGCGTGTGGTGCTGGCGGAACAGGATACCGAGCTTGGCGGCAGCCTTCTCTCGGGCAACGATCCCGAACACGAGGCTTGGCGGCTGGCCTGCGTTGATGAACTCCAGCGGATGCCGGAAATGACAATCCGTACACGGACGACTGTGCAGGGCCTCTACGACGCCAATTTGGCCGTGTTGGTCGAACGCCGCGATCATCTGCGGCCTGACCCGCGCAAGGGCCAGGCCCGCCAGATCCTCACCTCGCTCCGCGCCAAGTCGATCGTGATGACGACAGGCGCCATCGAGCGCCCGCTGGTCTTCGCTAACAACGACCGTCCCGGCGTGATGCTGGCCTCGGCACTCCGCACCTATGTGAACCGGTTTGCCGTGGCACCCGAAAAGCGCGCGATGATCGTCACTAACAACGACACGGCCTATGACGCTGCCATCGATCTTGCAACGGCGGGTGTTGCCGTCACCGTGGCGGATCATCGATCCACTGTCGCGGCAGGTGTCCTGTCCAGGGCAGGTACCATGGGCATTGCGATCTTCCCCGGCACCGGCGTGGCTGAAGTCGAAGGTTCCAAGGCCATCTCGCGCGTGAAGCTGGGCGGCGCGCATGCGGTGAGCATCGAATGCGACGTGCTCGGCATGGCGGGCGGCTGGTCGCCGGTCGTTCACCTCTCGTCGCACGGCGGCATCAAGCCGGTTTATGACGAGACGGTCGCGGGCTTCGTGCCCGGCGGCTTCGCGGCAACGCAGTTTGGCGCCGGCGGGATGATGGGAACGTTCGGTCTCGCTGCCGCCGTGGCCGAGGGCTCGAACGCCGGCGCGAGGGCCGCAGCCGTCACGGGCTTCGGCAAGACGCGCCCCGTCTATCCGCCCGAACATGTGACCGACCGGAGCTATGCCATCATGCCTGTCTGGTCGCTGCCGCAATCGGCAAGGGGCAAGGCCTTTGTCGACTTCCAGAGTGATGTAACGCTGAAGGATGTGAAGAACGCACATCAGGAAGGCTATCAGTCCGTCGAGCACCTGAAGCGCTACACGACGCTGGGCATGGGCACCGACCAGGGCAAGACATCCAACATCAATGCGCTGGCCTTGATGGCGGAGCATCGCGGCATCACCATTCCGGAAGCCGGCACCACGACGTTCCGCCCGCCCTATGCGCCGCTGACCATGGGTGCCATCGCCGGCCGCACGGTGGGCTCGCATTTCCGCCCTGTGCGCCGCTCGCCGCTGCATGACTGGCACGTGAAGAACGGCGCCACCTTCATCGATGCGGGCCTGTGGAAGCGTGCCTGGTATTATGCCTGGGCGGGTGCAACACCGGAGACGGCCTATGTGAAGGAAATGGAACTCGTCAGGAAGGCCGTAGGCCTTGCCGATGTCTCGACGCTGGGCAAGATCGATATCCAGGGCTCGGACGCTGCCGAATTCCTCAACCGCGTCTATGTCAACGGCTTCGCAAAACTCCCCGTCGGCAAGGTGCGTTACGGCGTCATGCTAAACGATGACGGTGTTGTGGTGGACGATGGCACCACGGCGCGCATCTCGGATACGCAGTTCTACATGACGACCACCACCGCGCAGGCGGGTGAGGTGATGTCGTGGCTCGAATACCTGCTGCAATGCCACTGGACGGAGCTGAACGTGCAGGTGGCGTCTCTCACCGACGAGTGGGCAGGCATGGCCGTGTCGGGTCCGAAGGCGCGGGAAGCGCTGCAACTGGCTTTCCCGCAAGCGGATATCTCGACCGAAGGCCTGCCCCACATGGGGTGCAAGGACATCGTCTTCGAAGGCGTGCCTGTTCGGCTGCTGCGCATGTCGTTCTCCGGCGAACTTGCTTACGAAGTCCATGTTGCGGCGGGCTTTGCGATCAGCCTGTGGGAGCACATCCTCAAGGCCGCCGCCCCACTCGGCATCAAGCCATACGGGCTCGAGGCGCTGGCCTCGCTCCGCATCGAGAAGGGCCATGTGGCGGGTCTCGAACTCGATCACCGCAACACGCTGGATGATCTGGGCCTCGGCAAGATGGCGGGCAAGGAGAAGGACTATGTCGGCAAGGCGATGCGCTTCCGCGAGGATTGCCAGTCGCCCTCCCGCTGGAGCCTCGTCGGGCTTGAGCTGATGGAACCGGACAAGAAACTGCGCGGCGGGTCGATCCTGTTCGCGGCTACAGATGAAATCAAGGGACACGGCCGCGGTTACATCACCTCCGTCACATGGTCGACGGAACTTAACAAGTTCATCGCGCTGGGCCTCTACCAGGGCGGACTGAAGCATGAAGGCGAGGAGATCATCGCGGCCTTCCCGCTGAAGAACGAGCAGGCAAGGCTCAAGATCGTCTCGCCGCATTTCATCGATCACGAAGGAGCGCGCCTCCATGCTTGAGCGGACGTCTGCCCTTGCCGAGGCAAAGACTTATACTAGCCCGGTGCTCTCCATCACTGAACGTCCTGGCTTCACGCTCACGCAAGTCTCGGGGCTTGATGATGGTTTCGAAGACAAGCTCTCGGCAATTGCCGGGGACGTGGCGTTGAAGGTGGGCGTCTCGCATGAGCACGAGGGCAGCACCGTCATGCGGATCGGCCCATCGCAATTCTGGATCGTCGGGCCGGAGACGGATGACGCAGGCGTGCGCCTTGCTGGGCAATGCGCCGTAACGCCGCTGTCTCATGGCCGCGTGCGGATCGCCATCGAGGGCGCGCCCGCCCGCGACGTGCTGTCAAAGCTCATGCCGCTGGATTTTCATCCCGCAACCTTCGTGCCCGGACACTTCGCCATGACCGGCATTCATCACACGCCGGTCACCGTCCACTGCACGGGAGAGAATGCTTTCGACATCTACGCGATGCGGAGCTTCGCACTGAATGTGTGGGAGGTTCTCACGGACGCGGCGCTCGAGTTTGCAGGAACGCGTTAAGCTCGGCGAGACCTGCCCGCCGCGCCCTGGTCATCGGGTGCACCGCGCAGTAGTCATGGCCGAGCGGCAATGAATCGTCCTGAAGCACCACAAGTGTGCCCGTGCTGATGGATTCTTGGGCCAATGCGCGCTGGCCGAGCGCAATGCCAAGTCCACGGCGGGCGAAATCCAGCGCCAGTTGCGATGAGCCAGCGCGGTGCCCCTTCGTGGAATCGAAGCGGCGCGCGGGTTGAAAGCGCCCGAACCAATCGCCCCACGACGGGTGCGAGGCAAAGCTCTTTCCCCAGTTCGTATGGATGAACTGGCTGTCGTCCGCCGATGCAATCGAAACCTGAGCGGCAAGAACAGGAGCGCACAACGGCACCACATGATCGCGGAATAGCGGCACCGTGTGGTGCTCAGGATACTGGGTGGATCCGTAGCATACCCGAAGGTCAATCTCGCCGCTTGCGAAGTCGACAGGATCGTCCTCGACGCGAAGGTCGATCCGGATGGCGGCGCCAAGTGCAATGTAGTCCGCCAGGGCCGGCATGAACCAGCATTCGGCAAGTGAGGGGATGACGCTCACCACCAGCTTCGACCGGCTGCTGCCTGACATGACGCGCGTGGTGAGCGCCGCGATATCCTCGAGCGCGGGGGTTATTCCGGCAAAGATCGCCTTGCCTGCATCGGTGAGAAGGATTCTGTTGTTGAGCCGGGTGAACAGCTTCCGCCCCAGGAATTCCTCAAGATGCCGCACCTGTTGGCTCACCGCTGCTGGGGTCACGCCAAGTTCGGTCGCAGCCGTTACATAGCCGCCGGTTCGTGCCGCAGACTCGAATGATTTCAAGGCATTGAGGGGAGGAAGCTGCAACAGTGCTTTCCGTTTGAAATAGTTTTTCTGAGCCAGACTAACATTTTTCTGGATTGCCGGAAGCCCCTGCCTTTGACATGTCTGGTCCAGGCTTCCGGGGGAACGTCAATGCGCAACCTTCTCGATCTCGACCGCTATCCGCTCGACCGTCCAGGTACTGCCGCATGGCATGCGCTTGTCGACAAGTGCCGGGCCGATCTGGCGCGAGACGGCATGTACAATCTCGAAGGTTTGGTGAGACCCGAGGCGCTGGACAAGGCAATCGCGGAACTCCGCCCCGTGTTCGATACGCTCTCCTTCACGCATCGCCGCTCGCACAACATCTACTTCCGGAAAGACATTCCGGGGCTTGAGCCCGATCACCCGGCCCTTCAACTCTGCGAAACGGTGAACCACACCGTCTGTGCCGACCAGATCATGCAGTCCGTTCCCTTGTGGATTTACGAGTGGTCGCCCTTCATCACCTTCCTCGCCGCTACCATGGACAATGTTGCGCTCTACCCGATGCGAGATGCGCTGGCCCGCGCGAACGTGATGGCCTACCGCGAGGGCGAAGCGCTGAACTGGCATTTCGACCGCAGCGAGTTCACGACGACCCTGCTTCTGCAAGCGCCGGAGCAAGGCGGCGATTTCGTCTATCGCAGCGATCTCCGGACCGACGACGATCCCAACTACGACGGCGTGGCGAAGTTGCTGCGGGGCGAAGACACGCAAGTGAAGACATTGAAGCTTGCGGCGGGAACCCTCAATGTGTTCCGTGGCAAGAACACCGCGCACAAGGTGAGCACGGTGCGCGGACAGAAGGAACGGATCATCGCCGTCTTCTCGTATTTCGACCGGCCGGGCGTCACCTTCTCGAAGGAAGACCAGATCGGCTTCTACGGCAGGACGGCTTGAGCCTTCGCGATGTCGGCAACTGTCCCGCGCGACAGTCTCACCAGCGCATCGAAAGCAATTTCGAACACCGCATTGCCGGTGCCGCCTGCGGCCCACACAGCCGGATAGTTCTTGAGATCCTGATCGATGAAGACCGTGACATCGCGTGCATGAGCGAGCGGAGGCACGCCGCCGATCTCGAAGCCTGTCATCTCCTTCACGAATTCGGGTGAAGCCCGTTCGATTTTCTCGCCCAGCAGCGCCCTGATCTTCTTCTCATCCACGCGGTTCCGGCCAGATGCCACGACCATCACGGCGCGGCCCG
The DNA here is from genome assembly GCF_041738905.1 of Aestuariivirga sp. Lineage (GTDB taxonomy): Bacteria > Pseudomonadota > Alphaproteobacteria > Rhizobiales > Aestuariivirgaceae > Aestuariivirga. Next base: position 21,055 of record NZ_JBGSOZ010000146.1, on the reverse strand, counting down.
ATTGGCTGCTGCGGAACAGAATCGATTTCGCGATCTGCGCCACATCGCAGCAGATGGCATCCGCCGCCTGCTGCGATGTGTGCGTGCTCTCGTCGAATTCGACGACCGTGTAGCCCGCACCCAGCGCGGACTGCACGCGAAGCGCCTGTGGGTGCGTCGATGGGCGCATCAGCCCCGCATCCGCTTGCCTTCGGGATCGAACGGCGGCTCGGTGATGATGGTGGCCTTGCGGTTCTCGCCGATGATCTCGATCTCGAAGGCACCTTGCTCCGTGTCGCCCGCCAGTTCCTTCGGCACATAGCCCTGCGCCATCGACTTGTTCACGTAATGCGCGAAGCCTCCGGACGTGACCCAGCCCACGACCTTGCCCTTGTGCCAGATCGGCTCGTCGCCCAGCACATCGGCATCGCCTGCCTCGACCACCATGGAGACACGGCGCAGCGTGCCGCCCGAAGCCTTTTCTTCCATCGCCTTGTCGCGGCCGATGAAGTCATTCTTGGTGAGGTCGATGAAGCGGTCCATGCCCGCCTCAAACCCGCCGTAGATCGGGCGAAGCTCGCGGTACCAGGTGGGGAAGTTCTTTTCGAGGCGCATGGCGAGAAGGGCGCGCATGCCGAAGTTGACGATGTCATGCGCCGCCCCCGCCTGCATGATCTTCTCGTAGAGGCGGCGCTGGTAGTCAGGGGCCACCCAGATTTCATAGCCGAGGTCGCCCGTGTAGGTGACGCGGTTGATCAGGGCCGGGCAGTTGGCGATGTCCATGGCGCGATGGTCCATGAACCTGAATGCCGCGTTCGACACATCCTCGTCGGTCAGTTGAGCCAGCACGTCGCGCGACTTCGGGCCCGCGATCGAAAGGCCGACCAGTCCCATGTCGAAGCGATGAATCTTCACCGAGCTGTCGGCGGGAAGGTGAGCCTCGAACCAGCGCATGTGGTATTTCTGCGCCTGGGAAGAGCCCCACATGTAGAAGCATTCGTCCGATGCCTTGGCGATGGTGAAGTCGCCGATGAGCTTGCCCTGCGGGTTCAGCATGGGCGTGAGCACGAGGCGCCCGGTCTTTGGCATCTTGTTGGTCATCAGCCGCGACAGGAAGGCTTCAGCGCCCGAGCCCGTGAAGCGGTACTTGGCAAAGTTGGCGATCTCGGTGACGCCCACGCCATTGCGGGTGCCCATCACCTCCGCCTTCACATGCGCGAAGTCGTTGGAGCGGCGGAACGACACGATGTCCCTGGGTTCAACACCCTTGGGCGCGAACCATAGCGGTGTTTCAAGGCCCCATGAATCGCCCATCACAGCGCCTTGACCGAGCATGATGTCGTAAAGTGCTGTGGTCTGCTGCGGGCGGGCGGCAGGAAGTTCTTCATTGGGGAAGCGGATCGAGAAGCGGCGCGAATAGTTCTCGCGCACTTTCTCGTTGGTGTAGCTGCGCGTGGCCCATTCGCCGAAGCGCGCGCAGTCCATCGCCCATACGTCGAAGCCCGGATCGCCATTGACCATCCATTGCGACAACGCGAGGCCGACGCCGCCGCCCTGGCTGAAGCCCGCCATGACGCCGCAGGCGAGCCAGAAATTGCGAACGCCCTGAACAGGACCGACGATCGGATTTCCATCGGGCGTGAAGGTGAAAGGCCCGTTGATGACGCGCTTGATGCCGGCATTGGCAAGTGCCGGGAAATGCTTGTAGCCAAGCTCAAGGTTCGGCGCGATCCGGTCGAGATCGGGTTGCAGCAATTCGCGGCCAAACTGCCATGGCGTATTCTTCGGGCTCCACGGCACGCAGGCCTGCTCATACGTGCCGAGCACCATGCCGGTGCGCTCCTGGCGCATGTAGATTTCCGACTTGAAGTCGATGATGTGCGGCAGCTCGTGGCCGCGCTCCTTGTTGAATGACACGACCTCTGGCATCTCGTCGGTGACGAGATACATGTGCTCCATGGCGAGCACCGGGAGTTCGAGGCCCACCATGCGGCCCACTTCACGTGCCCACAGGCCCCCGCAGTTGACGATGTGCTCGGCGTGGATGTTGCCCTTGGCCGTGATCACATCCCATGTGCCATCGGCGCGCTGCTTCAGGTCCTCGACCTTTGTGTCCTGATAGACTTCAGCCCCGCCGATGCGGGCCGACTTCGCATAGGCATGAGTCGTGCCTTCGGGATCGAGGTTGCCGTCGGCCTTGTCGATCATCGCGCCGACGAAGAACTTCTCTTCCAGCAGGGGATGCATCTTCTTGGCTTCCGCCATCGAGATGATTTCTGTCTCGAGGCCAAGGTAGCGGGCGCGGGCATGCGCCATCTTTAGCCATTCCATGCGCTGCGGCGTATCCGCTAGGATGAGGCCGCCCGAGCGGTGGAGCCCGCAAGCCTGCCCGGAAATCTTCTCAAGCTCGTTGTAGAGCGCGATCGTATAGCCCTGCAGCTTGGCCACATTCGGGTCGCCGTTGAGCGTGTGAAAGCCACCTGCCGCATGCCACGTCGAGCCGGACGTGAGAATGTCACGCTCCACCAGCACCACGTCCTTCCAGCCCGCCTTGGTGAGATGATAGAGCACCGAACAGCCGACGACACCGCCGCCGATCACCACGACACGAGCCTGGGTCTTCATGGAAATATCCTTATGGATTGGGTGTTTCCGGCGGGTTTTAGCGTGATGGCCCTCGAGCCGCAATCAGCATGGCCGGTGAAAAGAATTCATCAAATGAAAATGGCCCCGCCTCAAGCGAGGCAGGGCCACGAATTCAATGCAGGAAGCTGACGCTTAGATCGCGTCCTTGACTTCCTTGGCGGCGCGGAAAGCCAGCTTCTTCGAAGCCTTGATCTTGATCGCTTCGCCGGTGGCCGGGTTACGGCCCATGCGGGCGGGGCGCTTCTTCACCTGGAAGATGCCGAGGCCCGTGATGCGGACCTTGTGGCCCTTCTTCAGGTTCTTCACCGCCAGGTCCACGAACGCATTCAGCAGTTCGGTGGTGGCCTTCTTCGACATCTCGTGCTTCTCAGCCAGTTCGGCTGCGATCTTCGAGAGGGCAACTGTCACAATCTTTTCGTCAGCCATTGTTCTCTCCTTTTTGGGGGTTGGCTGGGCGTGAGCGTTATCCCAGCTTTCGATTCGTGAAAACCCTTATTTTATCGGGGTTTTTCCACAGGCTGCCAATAAAACCCTTGTAAATGGGGGTTAACTCCTTGTTAACGATTGCGAACATCAGAAATACTATAAAATTTCAATGCCTTGCAGAGTATTTCATCAGGCCGGTGGCTTGCCCTGCGAACCGGTGGCGATGTCCAGATGGTTCTTCAGGGGAATGGGGGCAAGCCCATGCTTCGCTGAAAACCGGTCGAGATTTTCGCGACGCTGCACTTCGAGCGATTCGCCCGACATGTTCTGCGCATGAACGCGGATCGCCACCACGGGACGCTCGACATGAACGAGCGCATGCCCCGCGCGCGCCACGCGAAGATACCAGTCCCAGTCCCAATAGAAGGGCAGGCTGACGTCGAAAGCGCCCAGTGCGTCATGCAGGCTGCGGCGGTAGACGACGCCTGAGATGAGGATCGTGTTGTCGCGTGTGAGCGTTTCGCCATCGGCATGGAAGGCAAAGGGCAATTGCGGCCGGCCGTCCTCGAAAGCCATGACGCCATCCGCGTAGCAGAAGGCAGCGCCGCCCTCGAAGATGCGGGCCACCGTGTCGAAATAGCCGGCATCGGTGAACCAGTCGTCATCGTCAAGAAAGGCAATCACGTCGCCCGCCGCCTGCGACACGCCCAGAATGCGCGCCGGCACTGGCCCGCGCTTGCGATTGTCGAGAACGCGGATCGTGGGGTGCATATGGCCCACCGCTTCGAGCGCGCCCTCGCCATCATCCACCACGATGATTTCCTTCGCGGCGTGTGTCTGCTTAAGCACGCTTTCAAGGGCCTGCTTCAGGAAGTGGTGGCGGCCACGCGTGGGGATGACGACTGAAATGCTGGTCATGCGGCTGCTACGCTGGAACGGTGAAGGGGGATCGCTTGATGGCGAAGGCCGATGCTATACGATGCCGCCATGATCGCAACACTTCCGATGTATGACTGGCCCGAGGTGCGCGAGGCCACTGATGATTTCTGGGCCGCCATGGCGCGCTGCCTCGGTTCTGACGTGCGGTTGTCGAGGCCAGAGGATTTCGCTGCGGCGTGGACACGCGAAGATCTGCTGTTCAGCCAGACCTGCGGATATCCCTTCACCCATGCCCTGAAAGACAAGGTAAGCCTCGTTGCCACGCCGCATTATGGCTGCGACGGATGTGACGGAACCTTCTACAGCAGCATCGTCTTCGCCCGGGAGCAGCGTCCGCTTGATGCCTTCAGTGGCGCTGTCGCTGCCGTCAATACACCCGATTCCATGTCGGGCATGCTCGCGCTGAAGCTCGTCTTCGGACCCTATGCGGAACAGGGGCGTTTCTTCGGCCGCGCCGTCGAAACAGGCGGTCACCTGAAGTCTCTCGCGGCGTTGCGCGAGGGACGGGCGGATGTCTGCGCCATCGATGCCGTCTGCGTTGCCATGGCGCGGCGCTATCGACCCGCCGATCTGGAAGGCCTGCACGAGATTGCAAGGTCGCCGTCGGTTCCAGCCCTGCCATGGATCACGCGCGCTGGAGATGTCGGGGAACTTCGGGAAGCCTTGTCCGGCGTCTTTGCAGACCCTGCCTTGCGCGAGACGCGCGATCACCTTTTCTTGTCTGGGTTTTCCGTGCTGACCTCACAAGATTACGCGCGCATCACCGAACTTGAATCAGCAATGGAACGCCGACGGGGATTGGACCTGCTATGATTGATCTTTACACATGGAGCACGCCCAACGGGCGGAAGATCTCGATCGCTCTCGAAGAGATGGGGCTCCCTTATGAGGTCCATGCCGTCAACATCGGCAAGGACGAGCAGTTCGAGCCTGGGTTTCTGGCGATCTCTCCCAACAACAAGATCCCGGCCATCGTCGACCGCGATAACGGACAAAGCGTCTTCGAGTCCGGCGCCATCCTCATGTATCTTGGCGACAAGACGGGCTTGTTCTATCCAGCCGAGGCAAAGGCGCGGGTGCGTGTCAACGAATGGCTGATGTGGCAGATGTCGGCCGTGGGGCCGATGCTGGGGCGTGCGCATTACTTTCTCAAGTACAACCCCGGCAAGGCCCCGTTCGCGGAAGACTGGTTCTCCGCCGAAGCCCGCCGCATCTATGGCGTGCTCGACAAGCTTCTGGCAGATCAAGCCCATATGTGCGGCGGCTATTCGATTGCCGACATCGCCACATTTCCGTGGATCGCCCGGCACGAATGGCAGCGCATCGACCTCAACGAATTTCCGAACGTGAAGCGCTGGTATCTTGGCATTGCTGCAAGGCCCGCTGTTCAAAAGGGCTATGCGGTGCCGAAGCCGGAGACGATCCCCTTGCCGGCTTGAGCTGGATCTGACTTCACGCCTTGCGGCTGGGCACCGTCTCGTCCGCCGCAGGGCGCGCCTTCACGAAGTCCTCCTTCGTCTCGCAATGGAGTGCGAGGGAATGGAGCTTCGGATATTTGTTCACCGGGAAGACCTCGGGCACACGCATCTTCATGTGGCCGATCATGCAGCCGATGGTGATGTCGGCCTGCGTCATCTTCGAATCGAAGAACCACGGCGTGCCGCAATCATGCTCAAGCTTCTCCAGCGCCGCCGCGATTTGCGACATCATCCGCTTCTCAAATGCGTGATTGATGTGCTTGTCGGAGTGGAACAGCCGCTCGAAGAACAGCGCCACCACCTTTTCCGCCGTTCCCGCGGCGAGCACCACCGCCTGCATCACCTTGCGGCGCTCGGGCCCATGCGCGGGCGTCAGCGCGCGAGCAGGTCCCGCCATCTCGTCCAGCGCGTCGATGATGGCGCTTGAGTCGATCAGCGTCTCGCCGGTTTCCAGAATGAGCGCAGGCACGCGGATCAGCGGATTGACCTTCTGCATGTCCTCCGCATTGCGGAACACCGAGAGCGGATTGCGCGTGTAGGGCATGTGATAGTGATGAAGCGTCACCGCCACGCGCCGCACGAAGGGAGAGTCGAACTGGCCCACGAGGATCATGCGCCGATCATTGCGCAATCAGGAGAGCCGCTCAAGCACTCTTTGGCGGCCGATTAACGGAAGCAACTGTGCAAGTTCCGGCCCGTGGTCGAGGCCCGTCAAAGCAAGGCGCAGCGGCATGAACAGCGCCTTGCCCTTCCGGCCGCTGTCCGCCTTCACGGCGTCGGTCCAGGTTTTCCAGGTGGACGTATCCCATGGCTCGGGCGGCAGCAGCGCCTTGCTCCCGGCGATGAAGGAGCGATCATCTTCCGCGACAACCGGCGTGACGGGTCCTGAAACGACATTGGCCCAGAGCGAGGCATCCGAAAGCTTTTCGATGTTGCCGCGAATGGCGAGCCAGAATGCTTCCGTCCCGCCATCGAGCCGGTCTTTCACGGCATCCCAAGGCAGATGATGCAACAGCTTCGCATTGAGGTGGGCAAGCTCCACCTCGTCGAACCGGGCAGGCGCGCGCGACAGCTTGGCGAGATCGAAGCCCGAGACGAGTTCGGAATAATCGGCACACGGATGAATGTTGTCGGACGTGCCGAGCAAGGCAGCATGGCTGACGACGGCCATCGCCTCCAGCCCTTGCTCGCGCATCGATGCGATCGACAGCGAGCCCAGCCGTTTCGACAGGCCCTTGCCGTCAGCACCCGTCAGCAGGCTGTGATGGGCATAGGCTGGAATGCTTCCTCCAAGCGCCTGCGTGATCTCGATCTGGACGGCCGTGTTCACCACATGGTCCTCGCCGCGGATGACATGGGTGATGCCGAAGTCGATGTCGTCGATCGCCGAGGGGAGCGTATAGAGATAGGTTCCGTCCTCGCGCACAAGAACCGGGTCGGACAGGCCTGTTGTGTCGATGTGCTGGGGCCCGCGAATGAGGTCGTTCCATTCAATCATGCGGCCGTCGAGACGGAAGCGCCAATGTGGCTTCCGGCCCTCCGCTTCAAGCTTTGCCCGCTCATCGTCGCTGAGCTTCAGCGAGGCGCGGTCGTAGACGGGCGGCAGCCCCCGCGCCATCTGGCGCTTGCGCCGGCGGTCGAGCTCATCGGCGGTCTCGTAGCAGGGATAAAGCCGCCCGGCCTTCCGCAGGCCGTCCGCGATCTCATCGTAATGCGCAAAGCGCTTCGACTGCCACTCCACCCGATGCGGCTTGATGCCGAGCCAGTCGAGATCGGCGGCGATTCCTCGGGCATACTCTTCCGTCGAGCGCGCGGTGTCGGTATCGTCATAGCGCAGCACGAATTGACCGCCGGTCTTCAGGGCCAGAAGCCAGTTGATGATGGCGGTGCGGGCATTGCCGATGTGAATGCGGCCCGTGGGCGAGGGGGCAAAGCGGACGATGGTTGTCATGAGTGCGGCTTTTGGCATGGCGAACCCGCCCCCGCAAGCCGCAGGGTTGTGCTGCCCCGGAACTCTGGTATTCGGAACGTCCATGCGGGAGGACCAGAGATGAAGCAGCGGCGGATAGGGCAGGACGGGCCGTTGGTCGGCGAAGTGGGCTTCGGCGCCATGAGCTTTGCCGGATTCTTCGGCCCCACCGACAAGGAGACCAGCCACCGCACACTGGCCCGCGCCCTTGATCTGGGCGTCACCCACATCGACACCGCGCTGATCTACGGACCCTATGTCTCGGAAGACTTCATCGGGGAATTCCTGCGTCACAATCCGGCAGCGAGGACGCAGTTCTCCATCGCCACGAAGGGCGGCATCGTTCCCAACCCGCGCAAGTTCGACAATTCCCCCGGCTTCCTGCGCGAATGCCTCGACGGTTCCCTGAAGCGGCTCGGCGTCGAGCGTGTCGATCTCTACTATGTTCACCGCCGCGACCAGACCATTCCCATCGAGGACGTGACCGGAACGCTCGTTGCCTTCAAGAACGAAGGAAAGATCGGCGGCTTCGGATTCTCCGAGATTTCGCCATCATCGCTGGAGAGGGCCGCCAGCATTCACCCCGTGGCCGCCGTCCAGAATGAATATTCGCTGTGGTCGCGCCAGCCGGAACTCGGGATGCTGCAGGCCTGCAAGCGGCTCGGCACCACGTTCGTTGCCTTCTCGCCCGTCGCGCGCGGCGCCTTGACGGATGTGGCGCTCGATCCGGCCACATTCGCGGACTCGGATTTCCGCAAGCGCAATCCGCGTTTCGAGGAACAGAATTTCACCCGCAACATGGAGCGGATTGCGAAGTTCAAGGCCTTCGCCAGGGCGCGCGGCTGGTCGACAGCGGCACTGGCCATTGCATGGGTGTTGCGGCAAGGTGACCACATCATCCCCATTCCCGGCACGCGCACGCCGGAACATCTGGCGGAGAATGCATCCGCCGCTGCGATTTCACTGAGCGAAGACGAATGGCGCGAGATCGATGCAATTCTGCCGCCGGGCTTTGCCCACGGCCATCGCTATTCCGATCAGCAGATCAATGGCACCGAGCAATATTGCTGAGACTCAGCGCCCGTCCCTGAAGCCGTTGGTGATCGGGTAGCGCCGGTCGCGGCCGAAGTTTCGGCGCGTGATCTTGACGCCTGGTGCTGCCTGCCGCCGCTTGTATTCGGCCACATAGAGCATGTGCTGGATGCGCTTCACCAGCGCCTCGTCAAAACCCTTGGCGACGATCTCGGCCACGGGCTGTTCGTTCTCCACGAGGCCTTCGAGGATTGCGTCCAGCACGTCATAGGGCGGCAGCGAATCCTGGTCCTTCTGGTTCTCGCGCAGTTCAGCCGTCGGCGCCTTGGTGATGATGCGCTCGGGGATCACGAAGCCTTGCGTGTTGCGCCACGAGGCCAGCTGGTAGACTTCCGTCTTGTAGACATCCTTGATCGGGTTGTATCCGCCGTTCATGTCGCCATAGAGCGTGGCGTAGCCGACCGACATTTCCGACTTGTTGCCGGTGGTCAGCACCATCGCGCCGAACTTGTTGGAAATCGCCATGAGGATGACGCCGCGCGTGCGCGACTGGAGGTTTTCTTCCGTGATGCCCGGTGCTGTGCCCTCGAACATGGGACCAAGTGCGGACAAGAAACCCTCCACCGGCTCCTTGATCGGCACCACGTCGTAACGCACGCCCAGCGCCTCGGCGCAGGCCTCGGCATCAACCAGGCTGTCGCGGCTGGTATAGGCATAGGGCAGCATCACGCAATGCACCTTGTCCTTGCCCAGGGCATCCACCGCCATGGCGGCAACGACGGCGGAATCGATACCGCCCGAAAGCCCCAGCACCACGCCGGGAAAGCGGTTCTTCAGCACGTAGTCGCGGAGGCCCAGAACGCAGGCCTTCCAGGTTTCTTCTTCCTTTTCGGGAAGCTTTGCCATCTCGCCCGGCAACATGCGCCAGCCGCCGTCTTCGCGCCGCCATTCGGTGAGCGCGATCGCTTCCTCGAACATCGGCATCTGAAGCGCCAGCGAACGGTCGGCATTGAGCACGAATGAGGCGCCGTCGAACACGAGTTCGTCCTGTCCGCAAACCTGATTGAGGTAAGCCATGGGCAGGCCCGTCTCGGTCACGCGTGCCACGACGAGGTTTAGGCGGACATCGTCCTTGTTGCGTTCGAAGGGCGAGCCGTTGGGCACGAGCAGGATCTCGGCTCCGGTCTCGACCAGGGTTTCGGAAGTCTCGTCCGTCCAGATGTCCTCGCAGATCGGCACGCCAAGGCGCACGCCCTTGAAGGAAATGGGGCCGGGAGCAGGCCCCGGCTGGAATACGCGCTTCTCGTCGAAGACGCCATAATTCGGCAGGTCGAACTTGTAGCGCAGGGTCTCGATTCGGCCGTTGGCCAGCAGCGCCACGGCATTGTGAAGCTTTTCGCCGTCGCGCCACGGCAGGCCCATCAGCACGGCCGGGCCGGACACTGTATCTTTCGCGAGATCTTCCACCGCCGCCTTGCAGGCCGCCACGAAGGACGGGCGCAACACGAGGTCTTCGGGCGGGTAGCCGCAGATGAAGAGTTCCGGGAACAGGATCAGGTCCGCGCCCGGCACTTGGGCACGTGCCTCGCGCGCCTTGGCGAGGTTGGCGTTGATGGCGCCGAGCGTCGGGTTCAACTGGGCGAGCGCAATGATGAGTCTGTCGGTCATGATGGAGCGGTCTTAGCGGATGCGGCGCGGCCCTTCAATTGCGTGGCGTTGACGGGCTTGCCCGAATTGCGCATGACTTGCGGCATGATACTCACATCCCTCATCGATGCCCGCCCGCCGGGCGCTGTCGCGATCCCGGCTCCGGGCTGCACCGGCCTCACATGACGAAGATCTGCATCTTCGGCGCGGGGGCCATCGGCGGTTATGTGGGCGCGCGGCTGGCGTTGAAGGGCGAGGCGGATGTCTCGCTTGTCGCGCGTGGGCCCCATCTCGCCGCCATGAAGGCGAACGGCTTGACGCTGAAGCAGGCGGGTGAAATCCAGGTGGTTCGTCCAAAGGTGACCGATGACCCGAGGCAGCTCGGAGTCCAGGACTTCATCATCCTCACATTGAAGGCGCATGGTGTTGCCGGCGTGTTGGACCAGATGCAGCCCCTGATCGGCAAGGACACGGCCATCCTCTTCGCGCAGAACGGAATCCCCTGGTGGTACTTCCATGGCGCAGGCGGTGCGTATGAGGGCCGAACGCTGGAGAGCGTCGATCCCGGAGGCACCATCTGGAAACGTCTGAGGCCGGAACGCGCGCTGGGCTCCGTCGTCTGGCAGGCAGCCGAAATCGAGGCGCCGGGCGTCGTTGCGCACCACTTCGGCGACCGGATGCCGATTGGGGAACCGACCGGCGAGACGTCTGAGCGCGCCGGCAGCCTGAGCAGGATTCTCACGTCCGCCGGCGTGAAGAGCCCCGTGCGCCCCAACCTGAGAAACGAGATCTGGCTGAAGCTGTGGGGCAACCTCAGCTTCAATCCCGTCAGCGTCCTGACCGAAGGCACCTTGATCGATCTTGCCACCGATCCGGGCACGCGCCGGGTCATCCGGGGCATGATGGAAGAAGCGCAGCGCGTGGGCGAGGCGCTGGGCGTCAGCTTTGCAGTGGGCGTGGACGAGCGCATGGACATGGCCGCCAAGGTGGGCGCGCACCGCACGTCCATGCTTCAGGATGTGGAGGCCGGGCGCCCGACGGAACTCGATGCGCTGCTGGGCGTCGTGATCGAACTTGCCGGGATTGTGGGAATGGATGCGCCGAGCTTGAAATTGGTCTACGATCTCGTCAAATTCCGTGCGCGCGTGAAGAGCGCGTAAGTTCAGCCAGGAGGTGGGCCGATGCGGCTCGATAACGAAAAGCCCGACTATGACAGCATCGAGGACCGGCGCGGACAAGGCGGCGGTGGTGGTTTTGGTTTCCCCGGCGGAGGACGCGGCGGGCGGATCAATATCCCCATGGGCGGCAGCCGCGCAGGCGGCTTCAGCTTCAAGACCATCATTTTCCTGGTGATTGTCTATTTCGTGCTGAAGGCCGTCTTCGGCATCGACCTCCTGCAGATGATCAATGGCGGCGGCGTGCCGGTTCCGGGCGGCGGCACCGATACCCAGATCACCGTTCCCGATACCCGCACCGACGTGACGGACAGCGGCGATACCAATGTCGGTATCGACCCCGGCACCTCGACGGCCGATGCGGGTGCTGACGCCGGCAAGGAATTCGTGGCCCGCGTGCTGGGTTCCAACAATCGCGTGTGGGATGAAATCTTCACCTCGATGAACGCCACCTACCAGAAGCCCAAGCTGGTGCTGTTCGAGGGCTTCGTGCAGTCGGCCTGTGGCGCCGCGCAGTCCGCCATGGGCCCATTCTACTGCCCGGGCGACCAGAAGGTCTACATCGACCTCAGCTTCTATCAGGACCTCAAGAGCAAGCTGGGCGCCCCGGGTGATTTCGCACAGGCCTACGTGATCGCGCACGAGGTCGGCCACCATGTGCAGAACCTTCTCGGCATTGCCGACAAGGTGACCCAGGCGCGCATGCGGGCGTCCAAGGAAGAAGCCAATGCCCTGTCGGTCCGCATGGAACTCCAGGCAGACTGCTTCTCGGGAATCTGGGCGCAGGAGGCCAATGCCTCGAAGAGGATCCTCGAGGAGGGTGACATCGAGGAGGGCCTGAATGCCGCTGCTGCCATCGGTGACGACCGCCTGCAGAAGCGCTCGCAGGGCTATGTCGTGCCGGAATCCTTCACGCATGGAACGTCAGCCCAGCGCGTGAGCTGGTTCAAGAAGGGCTTCACCGCGAAGAGCCTTCGCGATTGCGACACCTTCTCCGCGAGCAGCCTGTAAAACCGGCCATCGTCGGGGTCTGCACAAGTGTTGACCAGAATCAAAGTCGCGCCGCCGGGCGATGGCTATTAAATTTCAGATTGGCCGCGTTTTGGCGTGCCAAAGGAGGAATGAATGACCAGCAAGATTCTCTGCGCCACCGATGGAACCGAACATTCGGCACATGCCATCGAGCTTGCCGCGCAAATGGCTGCCAAGCTCGGCGCCAAGCTGTCGATCTGCGCGGTGAACGTCGCCCGCGGCGGCGCTCGCGGCCCGCTCATCTATACTTGGGAAGATGATCAGGTGAAGAAGATGCTCGACGATGCCGCGGCCGTGGCCCGCAAGGCTGGAGCAACCGCCGTCGAGGAACTTGCGTTGCGCAGCCGCGAGGCCGCCGCGGCCATCGTTCAGTATGCTGAGGAACACGGTTACGACCATATCGTGGTCGGTACCGGCGACAAGCGCGGCGTGTCGCGCCTCGTGCTCGGGTCGGTTGCCGCCGACGTGGCGGGCCGCGCCCACTGCAGCGTCACGGTTGCCCGCTGATCAATAGGCGTTCTCGCCTCTGAGCAGCACGATGGGCGTCTTGAGGATGATGTAGAGATCAAAGCCCATCGACCAGCGGTCGATGTATTCGAGATCGTGCTTCACGCGCTGCTCCAGCTTGTCGCGCGTGTCGGTTTCACCACGCCAGCCGTTGATCTGCGCCCAGCCGGTGATGCCGGGCTTCACCCTGTGCCGTGCGAAATAGCCGTCGACGACCGTCTCGTAGAGCGCGTCGGCGGCCTTTGCCTGGGTCGCATGCGGCCTGGGGCCGACAAGGGACAATTGCCCGAGCAGCACGTTGAAGAGTTGCGGCAGCTCGTCGAGCGAGGTCCTGCGGATGAATCGCCCGACCTTCGTGACGCGCGGGTCGTCCTTGGTCACCAGCTTTGCTGCACTTGCGTCGCAGCGGTCGGTATACATCGAGCGGAACTTGAAGACCTCGATCAGCTCGTTGTTGAAGCCGTAGCGCTTCTGCCTGAAAATGACCGGCCCCTTGCTTTCCAGTTTCACGGCCAGCGCCACGCCCAGCATCACAGGCGCCAGTGCGATGATCATCAGCACCGAGAGCACACGGTCGAGCGCTTCCTTCTGGATCAGTTGCCAGCCCTTCAGCGGGCGGTCGAAGACCGAAAGGAGTGGCAGCTTTCCGAGATAGGTATAGGCCCGCGCATTGAGCTTCAGGCTTGACGATTGACCGCTGATGCGGATGTCGACGGGAAGTTCCCACAGGCGCTTGAGGATGGTGAGGAGCCGGGTTTCAGCCGAGAGCGGAATGGCGACGACGATGAGATCGACGCGCTGGCTCCGCGCATATTGTGCCAGTTCCTCGATCCGCCCGATCTTGTGATAGGCGCGGATCGACTGCGGGCTTCTGGCATCGTCCCGGTCGTCGAACAGCCCGATGATCTCGATGTCGAGGCCTGTCGAGCTCTCGAGCAGGTTGAGAGCGTCTTCGGCGGACCGGCCTCCGCCGACGATGGCGACGCGCTGGCGGAACCGCCCTTCGGCGGCCCTCGGCGCGGCCCACAGCGAGACAGCGACGCGCGTGATGCCGAAATAGGCCGGCAGCACCATCATCCAGAGGTACATCCAGCCGAAATCCATTTCGAGCAGAAACCGATGCGTCAGAAGATAGAGCAGGCCTCCCAGCATGAAGCTGATGGCTGTCGCACGGAGCGCTGTCCAAGGCCCCTGCGTCATGGCGCCCACGTCATAGAGTCCGAAGCTCCGCATGGCGAACACGCAGACGAGCGATAGCTCGATGGCGAGGAAGCCGATCACCTGCGGCGTCGTCGTCGAGAGATCCGTGGCCGAGAGCAGCGAGATGAAGATCGATGCGGCGAACAGCACCCCGGCATCAAGAAACTTAAGGATGCGCTGCACGATCTCCCGGTCGACATAGCGGTCCATCCGCGCACCCGCTTGAATTCCCATCGTCCATACCCCTAACGCCGGCCAAACCGCCGCCCACCACGGCGCACCATGGCGGCAAGTTCTGAACGCGTGGTCAAACGGGGGTGTGTCTGGATGGCTTCTTCGAGTTAGGGTTGCGAAAGGGTTTCTGCGATCGGCTCAACTGCAATGGGCGTTGAAGGCGTCCGACGCCAGCTTGCGGGCGGCGGCGGACTCCGTCGCATTGGAACTGGCCAGCAGGTCGGAACAGATATCGGCAACACGGTTCCGGCTCGAATGGGCAACCGCGCCCGTCACGAACATCAGGATCATCAGCAGGATGCTGATTCGGGTCTGCATTTTCGCGGCCTGTTCGCTTTCGTCCGCCCTGCGTTTCCAGACCAACGCCGAGTTTGTCGTCAACTGCATATGCATTCTGCCCCTCAGATCGTCATCGTTAACTGATGCTGACGATGATGATCCGTTTCTACTCCTCCTGTTCCGATGCTTTGAGGTTAATCATTCGTTGCGCTGAATGGCGGCTTAACCTTTCGTGTCGGATTTTCGGAAAATTCGACCGCAATGCCAGGAGTCTTGTGCGGGCTCCGGGCTTGGAGCAAAACACAGGGGGTCAAATGGAAAAGGATGATTGCAGGTGACGGACGGCACGCGAGAGGCGAGGGAACTTCTGCGAAGCCTGTTCGATGCGGCTGTGGATGCCGCCAACCCGATGATGGCGGTGGCCCGCAACTTGCCGGAAAAGCCGAAGGGCCGCACTGTTGTGATTGGCGCGGGCAAGGCGGCCATTCCGATGGCCCGCGCGCTCGAAGACAATTGGGACGGACCGCTCGAAGGTTTCGTGGTGGCGCCCCATGGCTATGCCCACGACCTGAAGCGCATCGGCGTCGTCCATGGCAGCCACCCCGTGCCGGACGAGTCGAGCCTTGCTGCCGCCGGCAATGCCCTGGCGCTGGCGTCCACGCTGGGTCCGGACGACCTCCTGATCGCCCTCATATCGGGCGGCGCGTCCGCCCTCATGTCGAAGCCCGTTCCTGGGATTTCGATGGAGGAGAAATTCGGCCTGGTGCGCGCCGTCCTCAAGTGCGGCGCCAACATTTCCGAACTCAACTGTGTGCGAAAGCAGATTTCCGCCGTGAAAGGTGGCCGGCTGGCGCGTGCGGCAGGCAAGGCGAGGATCATGACGCTCGCCTTGTCGGACGTGCCCGGCGACGATCCCGCCATCATCGGCTCGGGGCCAACCGTTGCCGACGGCACCCGCAAGGCGGATGCCCTTGCCATTCTGGAGCGCTACCGCGTGGCGGTTCCGCCATCCATTGCCCGCTGGCTCTCGGAGCCGGACGAAGACCGCAGCATCATCAGCCCCGATGTCGAGACCCGCGTGATCGTCTCGCCGCACGAGTCCTTCAGGCTGGTGAGGGAACAGGCGAAGGCCCATGGCCTGAACGTTCTTTATCTGGGTGACCGCATCGAGGGCGAGGCGCGTGAGGTCGCCAAGGTGCATGCCGCCATTGCCCTTGAGATCGCGGCTTACGACGAGCCAACTCGAAAGCCGTGCCTTCTGCTGTCCGGCGGTGAGACGGGCGTCACCGTTCGCGGCAAAGGCCGTGGCGGCCGCAATGTGGAATTCCTGCTGGCGCTCGCGATCGCACTGGGCGGCGACCGCCGCATGCATGCGATTGCGGCCGATACGGACGGCATCGACGGCATGGAGCAGATCGCAGGAGCGCTGATCGACCCGAAGAGTCTCGACCGGGCCCGCGCGCTAGGGATCGACCCCATGGCTTTCCTCGAGAACAACGATGCGCATTCGCTCTTCGAGAAGCTGGGAGATCAGGTGATCACCGGGCCTACCCATACCAACGTCAATGACTTTCGCGCCATCCTGATCCGGTGAGACGTGGCCAAGGCTGAAACCGCGCTGATCGCCATCGGCTATCGCTATTTTCTCGCGGTGGCGGAAACGGGTTCGGTGCGGGCTGCGTCACGCAGCCTCAATGTCGCGGCCTCGGCCATCAGCCGGCAATTGATCCTGCTGGAGGAGTCGCTCGGCGTCTCACTCTTCGACAGGTCCGGACGCGGTCTCACCCTCTCACCTGCAGGCCTCATTCTCCTCCAGGGGCTGCGCGTGGCGGCGCAGGGCCATGAGAAGACCATGGACGAACTGAGCGCCCTCAAGGGCCTGAAGCGCGGTCTCTTGCGCATCGCCACGGTGGAAAGCATATCGGTGTCGATCCTGCCCGACATGCTGCTCGATTTTGCCAGCCGCTATCAGGGGATCGAAGTCGCCGTCACGGTGGCGGGCTCCGATGCTGTGACGGCGATCGTGCGGGACCATCAGGCGGACTTGGGCTTCACCTTCAATCCCACGTCTCTAGAGGGTCTCGAAGCGGTGGCGTCGAGCGATCTTCATCTGGGTGCCATCATGGCGCCCGCTCATCCACTCGCCAAGGCGCAGCGCCTGTCCCTTGCCGATTGCGCGGATTTCCCGCTGGCGTGGCCGTCTCCCGGCCTTAGTCTCCGCGCCATTCTCGACAGCGCGCCCGCCGCCCGCCGCATCCGTCCCGCTTTCGAATGCAATTCGCTCCGCCTCATGGCATCGCTGGCACGGCGTGGCAGTTGCATCGCCTTTCAGACGCCGATCGGCATCGAGCAGGAACTCGCTTTGGGCGAGCTTGCCTGGATTCCGCTGTCCGACAAGCGGCTTCCGCTTGACCGGCTGAAGGTGGTGGCCCGCCAGGGCGCTGGCGGAAGACCCGCGCTCGATGCCTTCCTGGCCATCGCGCGGCATCACTTGCCACAGAACTGAGCGTTCTGATTAAAAGAACAGTGTGTTCCGTTTATACTGCTTTTGAGAACGGTTCTGCTGTGTTAGCGTTTGCAGCATAAGCAGCCTTCAGATCTGCACGAGGGGACGAAACACAGGGGGCACGAAAGGCGTATGGGCCGTCTGACGACGCATGTTCTGGATACAGCAACGGGCAGGCCGGCAGCCGGCTTGAAGATCGAGCTGTTCATGCTCGATGGTGGAACCGTCCATCTGAAAACCATCACCACCAATGCCGACGGCCGTGCCGATGGACCCATTCTGGAAGGCGCCGCCTTCATGCGGGGGCACTACGAACTCCGCTTCCACGCTGGCGACTACCTGAAGGCGCAGGGCCTGAACCTTCCCGATCCCGCTTTCCTCGATGTCATCCCCATCCGCTTCGGCATTGCCGATCCGGGGACGCATTATCATGTCCCGTTGCTGCTCTCTCCCTATGGCTATTCCACCTACAGGGGCAGTTGAAGCATGACCGCGCGCAGCACCATCCGCTTTGTCCGCCGTGGCCGCGTTGTGGAACTCTCCAGCGTGCCTCCCACGCGCACAGTGCTGGACTGGCTGCGGCTTGAGGAGCGCTCGCGCGGCACAAAGGAAGGCTGCAACGAGGGTGACTGCGGTGCCTGCACCGTGGCGCTGGGCTCACTCCGCAACGGCCGCGTGGTCTATGAGCCGGTCAACGCCTGCATTCTTCTGGTGGGCCAACTCGATGGCAAGGAACTTGTCACGGTCGACGACCTGTCGGCAGATGGCGAACTTCATCCCGTGCAGCAGGCGATGGTCGACACACATGGCTCGCAATGCGGCTTCTGCACGCCGGGTTTCATCATGTCGCTGTTCACGCTGCACCAGTCCGGCAATGTGCCGACGCGGGCTGAAATAGTTGACCACATCGCAGGCAATCTCTGCCGTTGCACCGGCTACCGGCCCATCGTCGACGCCGCGCTTGCCGCTTGCAATGGTTCACCCGCAGAGCGCTGGGCCTCGGGCGCGGACTTCGCCGCCCGCATGCTCGCAAGCCTCGATGATGGCGCGGACGTCTTCATCGGAACGCCTGACAGCTTTATCGCCCGGCCCGCCAGGGCCGGAACGCTCGCTCAGCTCGCGTCCGACAATCCCGACGCCACCATCGTCTCAGGCGCAACCGATGTCGGTCTCTGGATCACCAAGCAGATGCGCAATCTGCCAAAGATCATCCTGACCGGCGGCGTGAAATCGCTGCACGCGATTTCGGACGAGAGCACCTATGTCTCGATCGGTGCTGCCGCCACCTACGCCGAGGCCTTCGAGGCATTGGGCGCCATCGACCACGATGTGCGCGAAGTGTTGAGGCGACTGGGTTCGACCCAGGTCCGTGCCTCGGGCACCATCGGCGGCAATATCGCCAACGGTTCTCCTATCGGCGATACTCCGCCGATGCTGATCGCGCTCGATGCGACGCTCCATCTCCGCCATGGTCCCTCCGAGCGCAGCCTTCCGCTCGAAGAATTCTTCATCGCCTATGGCAAGCAGGACCGGAGGCCCGGCGAACTCGTATGGCGGATCGACGTGCCGAAGCTGAAGGCGAATGAGGTCTTCCGCGCCTACAAGATTTCCAAACGCTTCGACCAGGATATCTCGGCCGTCATGGCCGCATTCAGGTTCACGCTCGATGGCCGCCGCATCGGCTCGGCCCGCGTTGCATTTGGTGGCATGGCGGCAACACCGAAGCGAGGCACAAGAACGGAAACCGCCCTCGCTGGCATTCAGCTAGACGATCCGGCATCATGGACAGATGCGCTCGCCGCACTCGCGCAGGACTTCCAGCCGATCTCCGACATGCGCGCGAGAGCCGCCTACCGGATCGAGGTGGCGCAGGGGCTTCTTCGCAAGGCGCTGATGGAAGTGGCAGGCGCCACCGCTACGCGCGTTGTTGGCGAAAGGGTGGTGGCCTGATGGTTGCAGCCCGCCGCGTGATCTCAACAAGGACTGTCGGCAAGACGCTGGCGCATGACAGCGCCGCCTTGCATGTGCAGGGACAGGCCACCTACGTGGATGACATCCGCGAACCCCAAGGACTCGTCCATGTTTATCCGGGCTTCGCGAAGGAAGGGGCTCTCGGGACGATCACCGCGATTGATCTCGCTGCCGTGAAGTCGGCACCGGGCGTATTGGCCGTGCTGACCGCGAAGGACATTCCGGGCGTCAACGACTGCAGCCCAACCAACGGCGGCGACCCGATTTTAGCCGATGGCAAGATCATGTTCCACGGACAGGTGGTTTTCGCCGTCGTCGCTGACACACGTGATGCGGCGCGGTTTGCTGCCCGGCTGGGGAAGATCGAGATTGCGGCGGAGAAGCCTGCCGTTACCGTGGATGACGCCATTGCCATGGGCACACACGATGTGGGCGAGCCCTATGCGTTTGTCCGAAGGGACGCGACGAAGGCGCTGGCTGCCTCTCCGCTCACGCTCTCGGAGTGTTTCCATGTGGGCGGTCAGGAGCACTTTTACCTCGAAGGCCAGGTGAGCCTCGCAATTCCGGAAGAGCATGGCGCCGTCACCGTCCACTGTTCCACGCAGCACCCGAGCGAGGTGCAGCATCTCGTCGCCCACATGCTCCACATCCCGGCGGCACTCGTCACCACGGAATGCCGCCGCATGGGTGGCGCTTTCGGTGGCAAGGAAAGCCAGGCCGCGCAATGGGCCTGCCTCGCAGCCCTCGCCGCGCATGTGACGGGCCACCCCGCCAAGTGCCGCCTCGACCGCGACGAGGACATGATCATGACCGGCAAACGTCATGACTTTCGCATCGACTACAAGGCAGGCTTCGATGCAAAAGGCCGCATCAAGGCGGTGGATGTCGATTTCCTCTCGCGCTGCGGCTATTCGGCGGACCTCAGCAACGCCATCTGCGACCGCACCATGTTTCATGCGGACAACACCTATTTCTATCCCGCGGCCCGCATCGCCACGCGGAGGCTCCGCACCAACACCGTGTCGAACACCGCGTTCCGAGGCTTCGGCGGCCCGCAAGGCATGGTCTTCGCCGAACGCATGATCGAAGCTATCGCCATCCGCACGGGGCATGACCCGCTCGATGTGCGGAAGATCAATCTGTATACGGACGGAAACGACACGACGCCCTACGGCATGAAGGTCGAGGACAATATCGCGCTCGCCGTCATCGAGCAGCTTGAGGCGTCGTCGGACTATCGCGCCCGCCGGAACGAGATCGCGGGTTTCAATGCCCGGAACCAGATTCTCAGGAAGGGCATTTCCCTTACCCCGGTGAAGTTCGGCATATCCTTCACCATGACGCACCTCAACCAGGCCGGCGCGCTGGTGCATGTTTATACCGATGGCTCCGTGCACCTGAACCACGGCGGCACCGAGATGGGGCAGGGGCTTTATACCAAGGTCGCGCAGGTTCTGGCCGACGAGTTCCAGATCGACATCGACCGGGTCAAGATCACCGCGACCACGACGGCCAAGGTGCCCAACACCTCGGCCACCGCAGCATCGTCCGGCTCTGACCTCAACGGCATGGCGGCTTACGATGCGGCCCGGCAGATCAAGGACAGGCTCTATTCCTTCGCCGCCGAGCGCTGGCAGGTGCCGGTCGCCGATGTGCATTTTCTGCCCAACCGGGTGAGGATCGGCAGCGAGGAAGTGCCGTTTGCGCATTTCATCAAGCAGGCCTACATGGCCCGCGTTCATCTCTCGGCCGCCGGCTTCTACAAGACGCCGAAGATCCATTGGGACCGTGCGCGGGGGCAGGGCCGGCCGTTCTTCTACTATGCCTATGGCGCCTCGGTCTCCGAAGTGTCGATCGACACGCTGACCGGCGAATACATGGTCGACCGCGCCGATATCCTCCACGATGTCGGCAAGTCGCTCAATCCGGCGATCGACAAGGGCCAGGTCGAGGGTGCCTATGTGCAGGGCATGGGCTGGCTGACGACGGAAGAGCTCTGGTGGGACGCCAAGGGCAGGCTCCGCACGCACGCGCC
>NZ_JBGSOZ010000169.1:0-11788 GCF_041738905.1 Aestuariivirga sp. | reverse complement strand
GCATCGACGGCACGGGCACCGCCATGCACGTTGCGGCCCGTGAAGGCGCCGCGGCGGATGCCAGCGGCCCGCAGCGTCTCGTCTTGCGGACGATCACCGGCATAGGCGTGGCCCACTTCCGAGAGCATCATGTCGGCGAAGCCCCTGTCCATGTTGCGGCCCGCGGCGGCAATCAGGTTCGGAAGCAGCGAGGGCCGCATGTCGGAGAGTTCCGACGAGATCGGATTGGCGAGCTTCAGTTCCGGCTGTCCGCCGCCGAACAGCTTCGCATGGTCCTCGGGCAGGAACGCCCAGGTGATCGCCTCGTTGAAGCCGCGCGTGGCCAGCATCCGGCGGCTGCTGAGCATGCGCTTCTGCAGCGGGTTCAGCACCGGCTTCGCGATGGCGCTCGGGCGGTCCATGGGTTGAGGCGGGATATTGTCGAGGCCGAAGATGCGGCAGACCTCTTCCACGAGGTCTGCCTCGCCGTGAACGTCAGGCCGCCATGAGGGAACCGAGCAATCCAGCGTGTCCGCCGTCTCGGCGACGCCGAAGCCGAGATCGCTCAGGATCTGCCTTTGCTGTGCCAGTGGAACGTCGGCACCGCCAAGGGTCTTCACGCGCGTCTTCCTCAGGCTGAAGCTACGCGATGTATCGGGAACGGCACCTGCCATCACCACATGCGAGGCTTCGCCGCCGCAGAGATCGAGGATCATCCGCGTGCCGATTTCCGCACCTGTGGGCGTGAAGGCCGGATCGACGCCACGCTCGAAGCGGTAGCGCGCATCCGAGGTGACGCCGAGCTTGCGGCCGGTCGCCGCCGTGCGCAGCGGGTCGAAATAGGCCGCTTCGAGGAACACGTTCACGGTTTCATCCGTGCAGCTCGAAGGAATGCCGCCGATGATGCCGGCGATGGCCTCAGGGCCTGCGTCATCCGCGATCACCGTCATGTCGGCACTTAGTATATAAGTCTTGTTGTCGAGCGCCTCCAGCGTCTCGCCATCCTTCGCCAGCCGCGCGCGGATATTGCCCTTCACCTTGTCGGCGTCGAACACATGCAGCGGCCGCGCATAGGCGAAGGTGATGTAGTTGGTGATGTCCACAAGCGTCGAGATCGGGCGCAGCCCGATGGCCCGCAATCTGCGCTGCAGCCATTGCGGGGAGGGCCCGTTCTTCACGCCACGAATGGTGCGCCCGACGAACAGCGGGCAGGGCTTCGTATCGCCGTCCGCGAAATCGAGCGACACCGTGATGGGCGAGTCGAACTTGCCTTCCACCTTGCCGGAATCAAGCGGCTTCAGCTTGCCCAGTCCCTTGGCAGCAAGGTCGCGCGCGATGCCGTAGAGCCCAAGTGCATCGGGGCGGTTCGGCGTCACCTTCACGTAGATCATCGGATCATCGAGGCCCAGCGCCACGGCGGCGGGCGTGCCGATGGGCCAGCTCGCATCGACTTCGATGATGCCGTTGTGTTCCTCCGAGATCAGCAGCTCGCGTTCCGAACACAGCATGCCTTGCGACTCGGAGCCACGGATAACACCGGTCTCCAGCGTGATCTTCGTGCCGGGAATATAGTGGCCCGGAAGCGCGATGATACCCTTGATGCCGGTCCGAGCATTGGGCGCGCCGCACACCACCTGGATCATGCCGGTGTCGGTCTCGACCTTGCAGAGCCTCAGCTTGTCGGCATTGGGATGCTTCTCCGCATGTTGCACATAGCCCACCTTGAAGGGGGCCAGCGCCTTGGTCATGTCGGAGACCTCTTCCACTTCGAGGCCGACGCCGACCAGCCCTTCGCAGATCTCGT
This sequence comes from Aestuariivirga sp., assembly GCF_041738905.1. Lineage (GTDB taxonomy): Bacteria > Pseudomonadota > Alphaproteobacteria > Rhizobiales > Aestuariivirgaceae > Aestuariivirga. The sequence continues at coordinate 10,005 of NZ_JBGSOZ010000169.1, read as the reverse complement.
CGAGCGAGGCAGTGGTATCGAGATATTCTTTCAGCCAGGAGAGGGTGAATTTCATGAGTGATTTTCCTTTGGTCCTCTCCCGCCTGCGGGAGAGGAAGGGGACCCGGCGTATTGCGCCGGGGGAGGTGAGGGACAAAGGGTGAGGACGCCATGGATCAAGCCGAGCACGTCATCCATGCCGTTGATGACATCATCGTTCTGGAAACGGAGCACCGAATAGCCAAGCTTCTTGAGTGCGTCCGTTCGGCTGTGATCGCGTGTAATCTCTTCCAAGGTGGAATGAGTGGCGCCATCGACTTCGACGATGAGCTTCATCTCGCGGCACAGGAAATCTGCGATGAATGGTCCAACGGGAGCCTGGCGCACGAATTTGCATCGATCCAGCGCGCGGTTGCGCAACTGTTCCCATAGGCGTTTCTCCGCAAAGGTCTCATCCCTGCGGAGACGGCGCGCCGTGAACGTCTTCTGCCCTTCTCTCATTTGCGGCCCCTCATCTCCCCCATTGCTGCGCAATGGGTCCCCTTCTTCTCCCGTTGCACGGGAGAAGACCAGGACGTCCTCTCCCGCAGCACGGGAGAGGAAAGGGGCCCGTCGCAAAAGCGATGAGATAGGTGAGGGACCCCGGGAGTAATCACGACAACCCACCGCTGAGCGTCGGCACTTGCAGCGCCTTGAAGCCATAGTGGCGAAGCCAGCGGAGGTCCGCCTCGAAGAAGGCGCGCAAATCCGGAATCCCGTATTTCAGCATCGCGATGCGGTCGATGCCCATGCCGAAGGCCCAACCCTGAACCTTCTCGGGGTCCATGCCGCCGCTACGGATCACGTTCGGATGCACCATGCCCGAGCCCAGGATCTCCAGCCACTTGTCGCCGGTGCCGATCTTCAGTTGCCCGCCTTCGCGGGAATACTGGATGTCGACTTCCATCGACGGCTCGGTGAAAGGGAAGTGCGAGGCGCGGAAGCGCATCTTCACATCGTCCACTTCGAAGAACGCCTTGCAGAACTCGGCCAGAATCCACTTGAGATTGGCGAGTGTCGTCGTCTCGTCGAGGATCAGGCCCTCGACCTGGTTGAACATCGGCGTATGCGTCATGTCGGAATCGCAGCGGAAGGTGCGCCCCGGCGCGATGATGCGGATGGGCGGCTTCGATGCCAGCATGGTGCGGATCTGCACCGGGCTCGTATGCGTGCGCAGCAACATGCGCGAGCCGTCCGCCTTCTCGTTGAAGAAAAACGTGTCGTGCTCCTGCCGTGCCGGGTGCTCGGGCGGAATATTCAGCGCATCGAAATTGTGGAAGTCGTCCTCGATGTGCGGGCCTTCCGCCACCGAGAAGCCGAGATCTCCGAAGATCTGGACCACTTCTTCCCACACCTGTGAGACGGGATGCACGGTGCCTGAGTTCTGCGGCCTGACGGGGAGCGTCACGTCGATTCTCTCGGATGCGAGCCGTGCCTCGAGCGCGATCTCCTGCAGCTTGGCCTTCCGTGTCGAGAGAGCTTCCGCAACCTTGTCCTTCAGCACGTTCAAGGCCGCACCCGCCTCGCGGCGCTCGTCCGGGCTCATGCCGCCCAGACTTTTCATGCGCTCCGAGATCGAGCCTTTCTTGCCGAGGGCGGCCACGCGGACGGCTTCAAGCGAAGCCTCGTCGGTGGCGCCTTCGACCTGAGCCAAGATGTCCTTTTCGAGGTCTGAGAGACTCATGGGGTTCCTCTGGAAAAAAATATGACCGGGCACGGGTGCCTGTGAAAGACACCGATGGCCCGGTCAAGGCATTCGGAATTCGACGTGAAAACCTGAAGGCTTAGTGTTGCCTGTGCCTATCGGAAAAGCGCTTCGCACTTTTTCCGGCACATGCAATCAAGCCTGCGCGGCCTTTGCCTTCTCGACGAGAGCGGCGAAGGCGGCCTGATCATTCACGGCGAGATCGGCCAAGACCTTGCGGTCCACCTCGATCCCGGCCTTGTCCAGGCCATAGATAAATCGGCCATAGGTGAGGCCGAGTTCACGCGTCGCGGCGTTGATGCGCTGGATCCACAGCGAGCGGAAATTGCGCTTCTTGGTGCGGCGGTCGCGATACTCATACTGCTGAGCCTTCTCGACAGCCTGAACGGCGACGCGGAAGATGTTCTTGCGGCGGCTGAAATAGCCCTTCGCCGCCTTGATCACCTTCTTGTGGGACTTGCGGGCAACGGTACCGCCCTTTGAACGTGGCATGGGTCAGTACTCCGCTTACTTGGCGATATAGGGCATGTGGATCTTGACGAGGCGTTCATCGCCCGGTGCCAGAACCATCGTGCCGCGCTGATTGCGGATCTGCTTGTTGGTGCGCTTGATCATGCCGTGGCGCTTTCCAGCGGCACCAGCCTTGATCCGGCCCGTCGCGGTAACCTTGAACCGCTTCTTGGCCGAGGACTTGGTCTTCATCTTGGGCATTTTGGCTTTTCCTTTCAAAGCATTAGATAAGCCGCCATGGCATGCCCTTTACAGGCCAGGCGGCTTGAACGAGGCTGATTAAGCAAAAGTGGGCCAGAAAAGCAAGTCAGACGCGGATTTCGACCATGAGCCCGCCCAGCGGCGAGCGCCCGTAGGTGACCGTCAATCCATAGATATCCGCAATGTCCTCGACGATGGAGAGTCCCAGTCCCGAGCCTTGCTTCGATTCATCGAGCCTTCGGCCGCGCTCCGAAATGGTCTTGAGGTTCTCGTCAGGTACGCCCGGCCCGTCATCCTCGATGACCAGGCAGGGCGGCGCATAGCGGACCCGGACCATGGCCTTGGCCCATTTTCGGGAATTGTCGAGCAGATTGCCGAGAAGCTCTGTCAGGTCGCCATGCTCCATCGGCACGGTCACGTCGTTCAGGACATGGACATCGAAGTCGAGGTCATCCCCGCCGGGCAGCCGCTCCAATGCCTTGATCACGCGCTCCACCACCGGCTTCAGCCCGGTCGCCGCGTGACCCTTGCCGCTCGAAAGCCGCGCCCGGGCAAGAGCACGCTCCACATGGCGCAGCATTGCGTCCGATTGCTCGTCGATGTCGTCGGCCTGCTGCATGCGCCCATCCTTGCGGAGGTCGCGGGCGATGGACGAGAGGACCGTGAGAGGCGTCTTGAGGCCGTGCGCGAGGTCGCCTGCTCGTCGCCGCGCGCGCTCCAGTGACTGGTCCCGGAGATCGAGAACATCATTCAGCTCGCCTGCCAGAGGTGAAACCTCGTCGGGAAACGGACCTGAAAGCCGGCTCGCCTGTCCGGTGCGGATGTCGGCCAATTTCTGGCGAAGCTGCTGCAGGGGCCTCAGGCCCACTGTCACCTGAAGCCACGCGCCGAGTAACAGGATAGACCCGATGATGCCGAGCGACACGATGAGCTGGTCTCGAAGCTCCTCGATCGGCCGCTGCACCTCCTGCTCATGAGCCGCGGCGATCAGCGTCAGTTCCAGCGGCTTGCCGTTGCGGTCGATGCTCAGTTCACGCCGTGCGAACACCAGGGCTTCGCCCTCGGGTCCGATGGGATTGGCGGAATCGAGGTCATAGTCCCACAGCGAGGGCGATTGCATGGACTCTGGCGCCGCCTGGCCGGGCGCGGGCATGAACTCGATCTTCCAGTAACGCCCGCCATAGGGCTCCTGGTACCGCGGGTCCGAAAGCGCCTTTCCGGCACTGATCGTGCCGTCCTCCGCCACGCTGATGGAGCCCGCCAATTGCAGCAGGTCGTTTTCGAGGCCGGTGATGACTCGCTCGCGGACCTGCGCCTCGAAGAGCCGAACGAGAGCAAAGCCGGTGAGGGAGAGGGCGGCGGCGATCGAAATGGCTGCGGCGACGAACAGCCTGAGCCGCAGCGAGCCTTTCTTCATGGGATAGCGGCGGGAACGATATATCCAAAGCCGCGGCGCGTCTCGATGACATCCGCCTTCAGTTTCTTCCGAAGCCGTCCGACCAGCGCCTCGATGGCATTGGAATCGCGCTCGCTGTCATGGGAATAGAGGTTCTCACTCAGTTCGGCCTGCGAGACGACCTTGCCGCGGTGATGGAACAGGTAGTTGAGAAGCCTGAATTCAAGTGGCGTCAGGCTCGCGGGGATGCCGCCGACCGTCACCTGCCGTGTCCGGGGATCGAGGATGATGCGGCCGACCGAGATCGACGGCTCCGCCCGTCCTGCCGAGCGCCTCAACAAGGCTCGCACCCGGGCCAACAGTTCTTCCATACGGAAGGGCTTGGGGAGGTAGTCGTCGGCACCGGCATCGATGCCATCCACGCGGTCCGTCCAGGTGCCGCGCGCGGTCAGCACCAGCACGGGTGTGGTCACGCCTTCTTGCCGCCAGCGCTTGAGGATGGTGATCCCGTCGATCTTCGGCAGGCCGAGATCCAGAATGATCAACGAGTAGTTTTCAGTGCCACCTCGAAACCAGGCGTCTTCGCCATCGGTCGCGATTTCGGCAACGTAGCCGCTGCTGTTGATGGCTTCTTCCAAGTCCTGAGCGATCCGGGCTTCGTCTTCCACGACCAGAATGCGCATCAGAGGCCAGAGGCTCCCACGATCCGCGCGGTCTTGGCATTGACGCGGACTTCAATCAGCTTGTTCTTCGCATCGATGATACGGATCCTGTATTGCATGTTGCGTCCCCGGCCCGTCAGGCGGATGCGGACGACCTCGCCCTTGTAGCGTTTGCGGACGGCCAAGAGAATGTCACGGAGCGGCTCGGCCTCGCCGCGGCGGACCGCGGCGCGGATGCGGTTTCCTGCGTCGTCTTTCTCCTTGCTGTCCTTGTTGTCATCCTTGTCGTCGTTGTGATCCCTGTCGTTGTCATCCTTGTCGTTGTGATCCCTGTCGTTGTCATCCTTGTCGTTGTTGTCCCTGTCGTTGTCGTCCCTGTCGCTATCGTCCCTGTCGTTATCGTCCTTGCCGCCATCATTGTCGCCGCGGCTGCCACCCTTGCCGCCCCCACCGCCGCCGCCCTCACCTCCACCATCACTGTCCTTGGCAAAGGAAGCGGTCGCCCCGGGACCGGCGATCCCGAGGAGCAACAGTGCGAGAAAAAGTCGGCGGGAGGCCATTTCAAGATTCCAACTCAACAACACGCGGCAAGAACAAGCCGAACGGAAGCGTTTCCGGCGGAAGTGAAAATAGCTCTAATTGATGCAATCTGACAGGCCCGTGAACGCGCCTGTCAGCGTTTTGTCAGCGAGGTGCGAGAACCATGACGATCTGCCGGCCCTCGAAGCGGGGCTCGGATTCGACCTTGGCAATCTCGACGGTATCCTTCTTGACCCGGTCCAGAAGCTGTTGGCCAAGTTCCTGGTGAGCCATTTCGCGTCCACGGAAGCGGAGCGTGATCTTCACCTTGTCGCCTTCTTCGAAGAACCGCTTGATGGCCCGCATCTTCACGTCATAATCGTGATCGTCGATCATCGGGCGCATCTTGATCTCCTTGATCTCGATGACCTTTTGCTTCTTTCGGGCCTCGGCGGCCTTCTTCTGTTCCTGGAACTTGAACTTCCCGTAATCGAGAATCTTGCACACGGGGGGCTTCGCATCGGGCGAGATCTCGACCAGGTCGAGATTGGCCTCTTCCGCCATCATGATGGCCTGGCGGATCGGCACGACACCGACATTCGCACCATCTGCTGCGATCAGACGCACTTCGCGCGCGTCGATGCGGTGGTTGATCCTGTGTCCTTCTTCCTTTTGCGGGGGGGCGGCTCCGCGATTAGTTGGCCTCCGGGGTGGCATGCTCAAGTGGGCAATAGCTCCTGCTGGGCGGGGCAGAAATGATTTCGGCCCCTGTTTGGTTGCGACCGCTATAGACATTGAATGGGGGTCCGGCGTCAAGCGCCGATCCGAAAGGGGTTCAACCGGCCCTCTGGCGCTCGCCGCGCCGTCCGGACCGCAATTCCGCGACGACATCGGGAACCACCACATGGAACACCGTACCGCCGGGGCCGGTGGAGTGAAGGCGGATCTCTCCACCGTGCGAGCGGATCAGCTCCGAGGCGATGGCAAGGCCCAGTCCCACGCCGCCCGATTTCGCCGCACTCTGGAAGGCTTCGAACAGGCGCGGGCGCACCCGCTCCGGAATGCCGGGTCCATTGTCCTTGATCTCGACCGTCACCACGCTGCCCTCCCGCCACGAGCGCACGGTGACGTGGCCTTCGGAGGTGTTGTCCTCAAGGCCTTCCAGCGCCTGGATGGCATTGCGCAGCAGGTTGGTGAGCACCCGGTTGAGCTGTTCACGGTCGGCGTCGATGAGCGTGTCGGCTGGAACCTGGTTGAACAGCACCACGCGGCTCGAGGCCTGCACTACGGCGCTGTCGATCACTTCGTCGGCGAGCTCGCGCAACTTCAGCCGCTCGCGCGCCGGTGGCGGTTCCTGTGCGCGCCCGAACTTGAGCGTCTGTGACAGGAACTCGATCGCCCGGTCGAGGCTGCTGATGAGCTTCGGTGCGAAGCGTTTTACCGTCGGGTCCTCTGCCATCGACAGACGGTCGGAAATGAGATGTGCGGACGACAGCATGTTGCGGAGGTCGTGGCTGACCTTGGAGACGGCAAGGCCCAGCGCCGCCAGCCGGCTCTTCTGCTGCAGCATGGAGGCGAGCTCGGCCTGAAGGTCGTGCAGCTCGCGTTCGGCCAGCCCGATCTCGTCGTGCCGGCCCGAGGGTACGATGACGCGCGACAAGTCTTCCGGGTTCTGGCGGAAGGAAAGCATGTTGCGGGTCAGCCGTTTCATCGGCCGCACCAGCACGATGTTGAGCGCCGCGAAAACCATGCTGGCGACGATGACCGACAGGATCACCGACAGGATGAGGATGTTGATGCCATATCCATACATGGCCTTGCGCAGCGGTTCTTCGAGGAGTGCCACTTCGATGATGTCGCCAGACATGTTCGGTGGGTAGTCGATGACACCGATCACACGGGGGCCCGTCTGCAGCATCGTGCCAAAGGCATCGGTGATGGCGTCAAGCCAGCGCGTCGAGCGGAGATCGTAGGAGGCGTCGATCATGTGATCGCCTTCGCTCCTCAGGATCAGCTGCCGCTTGTTGCCCCGCGTGAGCGAAACCACCAGCACGCCCGCTCCTTTCAGGATTTCGGTGCGGAGGTCGCTGGACAGGATGCGGTCGGGCGCGGCCTCGGCGGCAAGTGCCGCGATCTCGGCCTGCGCCACCCGGCCCTTCAGCCACTGGATGCGGAAATTGGCGATGGACGGAAGGAAGATGAGGACTTCGCCCAGCATGACGAACAGAATGGTCAAAGCGAGAACCTTTCCGGAAAGCCCCCGCAGGAGGCCCGGACTGTCACGTCGCGGCGTCTCTGTTGTTCCCGTCATGGTCTCAGTGCACTGATCACCCTTATAACGCGTCTCACGACAGGATTGGATGCATAATCGGCAAAATAGGTAATGGCGGCCCTGCGGCTGGCTTCTCCGCGCGTAGGGTAGGGCGCCACCGGAGACACCATCGCGCCCACCTTCAACTTGCGCGACATGGCATGAACCCAGGGTTGGATGAGCTCGCCGGCCTGCGGCCCCACGATGGACGCGCCAAGAATCCGACCACCTGAGGTTGTGATGACCTTCACGAAACCGGCGGTCGAGCCTTCAGCCTGCGCCCGGTCATTCTCGTGGAACGGCCAGCGCAGCACCTTGATCCCGGTCCCGTGGGTGTCCCGCGCCTGCGCCTCGGTCAGGCCCGCATGCGCGAGCTCCGGATCAGTATAGGTGACCCAGGGAATGATGGCGTTGGCCTTCACCGGCAGGCCGAACAGTGCGTTCCGGATGACGAGCCCCGCATGATAGCCCGCCACATGGGTGAATTGCAGGCCGCCCGCGACGTCGCCGACGGCATAGACACAAGGGTTGCTCGTCCGCAGCCCGGCATTGACCGTGACGCCTCTGGGCGTGAAGGCAATCCCCGCAGCCTCGAGGCCAAGGCCCTCGATGTTGGGTTTCCGTCCCGTGGCGACAAGCAGGTGCGAGCCCGTGATGACGCCTGCGCCCGTTTCGACCGCGATCCCGCCTGAGTCTTGGGACACGGATGCCACCGCAGTCCGTGCGTGAATGACGATGCCTTCCGCCTTGAGCTTCGCCAGCACTACGGCTGTGAGTTCGGGATCGTCCTTGCCCAGCGGCTCCGCGCCCTCGATCACCGTGACGCGCGATCCGAGGCGGCGATGCGCTTGCGCCATTTCGAGCCCGATAGGGCCGCCGCCGATGATGATCAGATGCTCGGGAAGCGTCTCGTTTTCGAAGATCGTCTCGTTGGTGAGATAGGGAATGTCCGAAAGCCCCGGAATGGGAGGCACCGCCGCGCGCGATCCGGTGGAGATGACGATCCGCCGCGCTTCATAGGGCACGCCATCCGCCACGAGCGTCCGCGCGTCACGAAACGCCGCAGCCGCCCGCACCACTGTCACGCCGAGTTTCTCGAAGCGTTCCTGACTGTCGTTGGGGGCAATGGCGGCGATGGCGCGCTTCACATGGGCCCGCACAGCCGCGAAATCGACCTGGGGTTCGACGGCGGCAATTCCGAATTGCGCGCCCGACCTCATGGCCTGCGCCTGTTTCGCAGCCGCCAGCAGCGCCTTTGAGGGAACGCAGCCGGTGTTGAGGCAGTCACCGCCCATCTCGCTCTTCTCGAAGAGGACAACGCGCTGCCCGAATTGGGCTGCTGCCGCGGCAACGGTCAATCCGCCCGAGCCGGCGCCGATCACCGCAATGTCGAAACGTTGATTGCTCATGTGCGCCGCGCCTTCCAGAACTTCACTGCGAGCGGGATCAGGGAGACGGCGCCCAGCGCCGCGAGGCCGAGGATCAGTTCACGGGTCAAGAGGGATGAAGCCTCCAGCGTGAAACTGCAGTTCGAGGCGCCCTTCTCCGCCACGCAAGCCGCGTAGGCCGCCATCTGGGTGTCGATCACGCCGTCCAGCCCCGACCCGATCAGGGCGAATGCGATCGAGGCTGGAATGATGCCGATGATGGTCGCGGTGATGAAGGACCGGAGGGGAACCCGGCACAGGCCCGCAACCGCGTTGACCGCCCAGAAGGGAAAGACCGGCGCCAGCCGGAGGAAGAGCAGCAGGTTGAAGGCGTTCTCCGCAAAGCCGCGCGACAGGCGCTGCACCAGCGGCCCGGCTTTCTCGGCCAGAGCGGCGCCGAAGGAGGTCCGCACGATCTGGAACACGATGATGGATCCGATGACGGCCGAGATCACCGTTGCCGGTACGCTCAGCATCCAGCCGAACAGGAAGCCGCCGGCAATGCTCATCACCGCACCGCCCGGAAGCGACAGCGAGACGACAGCGATATAGATGGCCATGTAGATCAGCAGGGCGAAGGCGAGATTGCCCTCGACGAAGGTGCGGAGGGCTTCGCGGTTCTCGGCCAGTGCGGCGAGTGAAATGTAGCGATGCAGTCCCAGCGCATAACCCGCGCCAATGAGAACCAGCAAGGCGGCAGCCGGAAGCCACCGTCGGACCGGGCCGGCGTGATCGGAGGCGGTGCCCGGTACCGGGCTGGACTTTTCCATCTAAAGCAGTTTCTTTGTCAGTGCATTGAATGTGAAGCTACAAGGCTGGAGTTACACATGGACCATCGCGGCGGATCGGGGTAGGGGGTGTCACCGTGTCGTGACAACAGTTCAGCGGCCGTGCGCCCAGCGTGACAGGGCCTGGGACGCCGGTGCGTTGACTTCCTTGCGATTTTCACCCTATAAGCCCCGTCAAATTCCTGACGTGACAGAGAAATCTCCTCAGGGCATGACCTGTTTTAGGGCCATGTTGTTGAAATCATTGGCCCCGGGCCACATTACGGAGTTAAGAACGTGAAGCGCACTTACCAACCCTCCAAGATCGTCCGCAAGCGCCGCCACGGCTTCCGCGCCCGTATGGCAACCGTCGGTGGCCGCAATGTGCTGGCCCGCCGCCGCGCCAAGGGCCGCAAGCGCCTTTCGGCCTGAGCGCCGGACTTCCCCTGACATGGAGCGCCTGAAGCGACGGCAGGATTTCGTTGCCGC
>NZ_JBGSOZ010000091.1:0-19015 GCF_041738905.1 Aestuariivirga sp. | reverse complement strand
GGCTGCTCGTCCACGCGGGGCTGCGGCTGGTTGTTCTGATTGTTCTGGCGCGGCTCGCCCTGCTGGCCCGGCTGCTGACCTTCATTGCGGCGGTCCTGCCAGCGCGGCTTGAAGCGGTCGCGGGGCTGGTAGGGCTGGCCGCCCTGATCGCGATTCTGATCCCGATTCTGATCGCGATTGCCCTGATCGCGGTTGTCACGATAGTCGCGCTGCTGGCGATTGGGCGGGCTGGGCTGGTTCTGCTGCGGCGGGCGGTCGCCGCCTTCCATGGTGGGCTGATCGCCAAGGCCATCGGGGTCTGAGGCCTGCTGGCCGCCGCGCTGCTCGATCGAGGCTTCGGGTGAATCCTCGAGTTCCTCGTCGTCGAACTCCTCGTCCGGGCGGCGATACTGCTGCTGGGACTGCTGATTGTAGGCCTGCGCGGCGAACACGATGCGTAGATAATGTTCCGCATGCTGGAAATAGCTCTCGGCCATCACGATGTCGCCCGAGGACTGGGCATCGCGGCCCAGCTGCAGGTACTTGTCCGCGACGGTCTGGGCGGTGCCGCGCACCTTCACGTCCGGGCCGTTGCTCTCATAGACGCGACTGAGCGGATTGCCACCGCCGCCGCCACTGCCGCCTCCGCTGCTGCCGCCTCCGCTGCGATGGCGGTTGCGGCTGCGGTTCTTGTGAGTAGGTCTCATCGAAAATCCATGTTCCAGATTTGGCTTTGGTCGCGAGCGCCGGACAGCGGCGCTGTCGGGCGCCCTGTCAACCGGTCTTCAATTCTGCTCAGTCGGCGAGCGGCTTCAAGATTTACCCTTGGTTACAGAAAGCTTCTGCCACCAGCAGACTTCCTTGAAGAAGTCGGCCAATACCCCGGCTTGTGCAGTTTTCGATTGGGCTGGAGTGTGTCTGAACACTATCGCCGCAACGTCGTTCCCGGCACCATCACAAAGGGCAGAAAGCGTTTCCGAGTCGTATTTAGCCCACTGAACCCCAATTTCCAATTGGTATTTTCACAGCCTGTCCACAAGCTCAGGGTTTTCTGGCCTGCACAAAGTCGAGGCAGCGGATATGGCCTCCGAGATCCTGGTGGCTTTGAGCGAGCTGAAAGCCCTGATTTCTGAAAATCGCTGTAACGTCATCTGCTTGGCCAACCCCGATCTCGACCAGCACATGGCCCCCCGCCGCGAGATGGTCCCGGGCTCCTTCGGCAATGGCGCGGTAGGGGTTCAGGCCGTCCGTCCCGCCCACCAGCGCCAGATGGGGGTCGAAGTTGCGGACATCCGGGGCAAGTCCGGCGATATGGGCAGCGGGGATATAGGGCGGATTCGACACGATGAGATCGAACTGGCCGGCCACACCCTCGAACCAGCTGGCCTGCCGGAAGGTGACGCGGTTTTCCAGTTTCAGCCGCGCGGCATTCATGCGCGCCACGCCAAGGGCTGCGGGCGAAATGTCGGCTGCGGTTCCCGCCGCATCGGACCGTTCAGCCAGAAGCGTGAGGATGATGGAGCCTGTGCCTGTGCCCAGATCGAGAATGCGGGCATTCGCCGGCATCTGCTTGAGAGCGGCATCGACCAAGGTCTCCGTGTCGGGCCGGGGGTCCAGAACGTCGGGCGTCACCTCAAACACGCGTCCATAGAATTCGCGCTCGCCGAGGATGCGCGAGACGGGTTCGCGGGCTTCCCGGCGCTCAATCATGTGGCGGAATCGTTCGGCGGCATCCCTGTCAAGTTCGCGTTCCGGCTCCAGGATGATGTCCTCGCGGGTCAGGCCAGATGCAGCCTGCAGCAACAGGCGGGCATCCAGAACAGGCGTCTCGCAGCCGGCAAGCGTGAGATTCAGCGCCGCCCAGTCGAGAAGCGGCTTCACGCGGTCAGGCGGCATTGTCCGCTTCAGCCAGGAGTTCGGCCTGGTGGTTGGTCATCAGCGCCTGCAGCATTTCCTCAAGCGCCGGGCCTTCGATGATCTGGTCCAGCTTGTAGAGCGTCAGGTTGATGCGATGGTCGGTGCAGCGGCATTGCGGAAAATTGTAGGTGCGGATGCGTTCGGAGCGGTCGCCGGAACCCACCTGGTCCTTGCGGTTGGCGGAACGCGCGGAATCGATGCGCTGGCGCTCGATCTCATAAAGTCTCGCACGCAGGAGCTTCATGGCGGCGTTCTTGTTCTTGAGTTGCGACTTCTCGGTCTGCTGGGCGACCGCAAGGCCCGTCGGGATGTGGGTGATGCGCACAGCGGAATCCGTGGTGTTCACCGACTGCCCGCCGGGGCCCGACGAGCGGAAAACATCGATCCGCAGGTCCTTGTCCTCGATCTTGATGTCGACCTCTTCAGCCTCCGGCAGCACGGCAACCGTGGCGGCGGACGTATGAATGCGGCCCTGCGTTTCGGTGGCCGGCACGCGCTGAACGCGATGCACGCCCGACTCGAACTTCATGTGCGCGAAGGCGCCCGCGCCATAGATGTTGGCGATCACTTCCTTGTAGCCGCCATGCTCGCCTTCGCTCGCCGAGATCACCTCGACGCGCCAGCCCTTGAAGGCCGCGTAGCGCTGGTACATGCGGAACAGGTCGCCCGCGAAGATCGCCGCCTCGTCGCCGCCGGTTCCGGCGCGGACTTCGAGGATGACGTTCTTGTCGTCGGCCGAATCCTTCGGCAGCAGCAGGATGCGAACCTCCTGCTCCATTGTCTCGATCTTCTGCACCAGCACGGGGCGTTCTGCTTCCGCCATCTCGGCCAGTTCGCCGCCCGCCGCCTGCATCTCGCCAAGATCGCGGAGCTCGCCATAGGCCTTGCGGAGTTCCAAAGCTTTCCGCGCGGTCGGTTCGAGCTCGGCATATTCCTTCGAAAGCTTGACGAAGGCCTCGCCGCCGGCGGCGCCCGACGACAGGTCGTGCTCCACGGTCGCGAAGCGCTGGATGATGCGGTCGAGTTTTTCTTGCGGGATGGTTGCCATGCAGCGGCGTTTAGCCGAGCGGACAGCGAACAGGAAGGGGCACCCGTTGCGGGTCAACCATCAATGTGAAATATTGATCTCCGGTCAGTTGTGGGAGGAACATCATGGCGACAGTGACCTATGCTGCAGCTTTACCCGACTATAAGTGGATACCGGATTACTTTGGCCCCAACGACAGCAGCCTGATCACAGCACGGACGGCCACGAAAATCACCTGGACCAATCCGGATGGGAGCAAGGTGGAGCTGGCTGGGACAGGCCTTGCCTATGATGGCGGTGAGCCCATTTCGGGCACGATCACCACGATCAGGGTCCGGGACAGTGGCGGAACCCTTCTCTACACCATCACGGGCCTCAAGCAGGATGCTCAGAACCTCTATTTTGTTGCCTTTGGATATGAGCGCGACGATGGACGCCGGGAGAACGGAGATGGCTTCAACTTCCTTTCCACAGTTCTCAATGAATCCGACGTCTTCAATGGATCGAACGAGTCCGAAGAAATCGGTGGAGCGCGCGGCGGGGGCAACGACATCATCAACGCAGGCGGCGGCAACGACTACATCCACGGCGGTGCCGGGAACACTACAATCGACGGCGGGGCGGACTGGGATACGGTCACCTATGATGAGAGTTTCTATGACTTCGCAGCCTTCCGGGGCGTTGCCGCCAATCTCAATACCGGCGCCGTCACTGACTGCTGGGGTGGAAAAGACACGCTGAGCAGCATCGAGGAAGTGATCGGTTCAAAGTTTGCCGACCGGTTGACCGGCAATGATCTGGACAATGCTCTCTCCGGCCTTCGCGGCAACGATATCCTGATCGGCGGAGATGGTAACGGATATGATGAAGTTCTCTATCACCGCGATGCCCGCTTTGGCGGCTCACGCGGTATCAATGCCGATCTCGTGGCCGGAACGATCCGCGATGGCTTCGGTAACACCGACACGGTTTCGGGCTTCGAGCGGGTCATCGGCACAGGGTTCAATGACAAGTTCAAGGGTGATGGCGGCAACAATCACTTCCAGGGCCAGGCCGGCAAGGACAGTTATGACGGCGGGCTTGGCGAGGACCGGGTCATCTTCCGCTTCTGGGAGAATCAGTCCCAGGGTGCGACGGTCAACCTTGCGCTGGCCACCAACCAAGTACTGAATGACGGCTTTGGCAATGTCGAGAAACTGGTCAGTATCGAGCAGCTTGAGGGAACGGACCTTGCCGACAATTTTACCGGCAACGCGGCCAACAACTTCTTCATGGGCCGCGATGGAAATGACATCCTCAACGGTGGCGGAGGCTCTGACGAGTTGCAAGGCGGACGAGGCTCCGACCAGATGACGGGCGGTGCCGGCGGCGATGTGTTTTCCTATTGGGGAGACAACGGCACCGCGGCATTCGGCGACACCATCACCGACTTCAAGACCGGCACGGACAGAATTGCCTTCCATGTTCCGGATTTCAACGGGATGGACGCCACGGTCCGCTTCAATGTTGGAGCATCGGCTGGCGGTGCTGGCTCGTGGTTCTTCTTCAACGCGAACACCAAGGGCCTGTTCTGGGATGCCGATGGCACCGGAGCGGGTGCGGCGGTGAGGGTCGCAACGCTCACGGGCGTCACCACCATGGTGGCAACGGACATCGAACTCTGGACCTGACGGACAGGTTTCCGTTCCAGCCGTCAGATCGAAGCGGTGTCGAACAGTATGGTGACGGGTCCGTCATTGACCAGCGCGACCTTCATGTCGGCGGCGAAGATGCCGGTCTCGACAGTGATCCCCTCGGCCCGGAGCGCGGCGCAGAAATGCTCATAGAGCGTCTGGCCCTTGCCGGGCGGGGCCGCCTTCGAGAAGCCCGGTCGGTTGCCGCTTTCCATGCCATGCGCGGCCAGCGTGAACTGGCTGACTGCCAGGATGGCGCCGCCCACCGCGGAGAGCGGCAAGTTCATCTTGCCGGCATCATCCTTGAAAATCCGGAGCGCCGCGATCTTGCGGGCGAGCTTGAGGGAGTCCGCCTCGGTGTCGCCCGCCATGGCACAGACGAGAACGAGAAAGCCACCGCCGATGGCGCCGGTAATCCGGCCATCGACGGTGACGGAGGCTTCCGAAACTCTCTGGACGACGGCGCGCAAGAGCCTTGCCGTCAGCCCTCGAAGGACTTGAGGTCGAGCGAGCGACCCACAAGGATTTCGCCGGGCGTTCCGAGAATGCCCTTTTCCTTGCCGTCGATCACATAGCTGAGCAGACCGCCATCACGCGCGATGACGACGAGGCCAGGGCGGTTCGGCACCTTGTAGGTATCGCCCTTCATCAGCATCTGGGTCATCACCACATTGCCCTGGGCATCCTCGATCCGGACCCAGACGGGCGCCCGCGCCTTGAGGGTCAGGCGGCTTTCGTCATTGCCATTGCCGAACTGGCGGCCTTCGTCGGTCAAGGCCACATCGGCGGCGGAGACCATGCCGTCGAGCGTGGTCGCGGCTTCCTTGGCACCCGGCACATTGTCCTGGATGAGCGAGGAAATACCATCGAGATTGGTGCCGGCCAGGTCGTCTTCGCCGGCTGTCGCGGTGGCCTGCGCCTGGTCGTCGGGCATCGGTTCGTCACCGACCGAGATATCGGCGGATTGCCCGCCGGTCGAGGCGGTCGGCATCGGGTCGGCATCCGAATCCATCCCCGTCGTGGCAACTGCGCCGCGTTCCGGCCTGGGCTGGGCATCGTCGGCGCCGGGCATCAGCATGTAGCTCACACCGGCAAACAGGAACACGGCACCTGCGAGCGACGCGACAAGACCGCCGGCACCACCCGGAACGCCGGTGAGGCGGAAGCTGAACTTCGGCAGTTTTGGCAATCGGCCGAACATCAGCACCTTGGCGCTGCTGAGCGGCGCGGGATTGGCCGGGTGAACGGGCTGCGGCGCCAGGGCGGGTGCGGGGAGGAAATGGGCATAGTGCTCGACCAGCGGTTCGGGATCGAAGCCCAGGTACTGGGCATAGGTGCCGATCATCTCGAGCGCCTCCATACGCTCGGGCATGTGGGTCATGTCCCCCAGCTCGATCGCCTCGAGGTGATAGGGATGGATACCGGTTGCAGCGCTGACATCCTCAAGGCTCTCGCCCCGGTTCTCGCGTTCATGCTGAAGATACCAGCCGGCCTCTCCCGCAGGGTCGGACGCGCCATCGGGCTTCTCGCGGCCGTGCTCAAGAGCAGCTTCGGCAGCCTGGAACTCTCCGCTAACGTCAACGCTTTCTTCACGCATGATACACTCTCGGAACTGGTAAGGTTAATGCTCACTCGACGAGCTTTTCACCGACAATGACCGAGAATGGTGAACGGGAGGCTAACGGGCCGTCCGGTTCATAGCACCACGCCGTTGCGCTGGGCGAATTCCAGCAGCTCGGGGCGCAGCGTGTGGAGCGGGCTGTTGAGCAGCGGCTCCATGAATTTCCAAAGCTTTTCGCGGTCCAGCGTGCGGACCATGGCCTTCACCGGGCCGATGGCCGAGGGTACCATCGAAATCGACGTGAGGCCCACGCCTAGCAGGCCCATGGCCTCCAGCGGCCTTCCGCCGAGCTCGCCGCAAAGCGTCACGGGCTTGTTGTGCTTCATCGCCTTCTCGACGATCAGCCGCATGGCCCCCAGGGCCGCCGGGCTCAGCGGGTCGTAGCGGCCCGCGAGCTTCGGGTTGCCGCGGTCCGAGGCGAACAGGAACTGTACCAGATCGTTCGAGCCGATCGAGGCAAAATCGACGATAGGCAGAAGATGGTCGAGCTGCCAGAGCAGCGACGGGATCTCGATCATCACCCCCAGCTTGAGGGGCGTGGGGAGCACATGGCCGCGCTTCAGGAGATGCGCCTTCTCGAGTTCGACCACCTCCAGCGCGCGCTTGTATTCCTCGACGTCGGCGATCATCGGGAACATGATCTTCATGGGCTTGCCTTCACCCGCCAGCATCAGGGCGCGGAGCTGCAGGCGGAGAAGGGCCGGACGATCGAGCGCCATGCGGATCGAACGCCAGCCAAGGGCAGGATTTTCTTCCTTGGGCTGGCGCAGATAGGGCAGCACCTTGTCGGCGCCGATGTCGAGCGTGCGGAAGGTGACGGGCTTGCCCCTGGCCTGCTCGATGATCTGCGAATAGTGGCGCACCTGCTGGGAGAGCCGGGGAAAGCGCGAGGCCAGCATGAACTGCAGCTCGGTGCGGTAGAGCCCGACGCCATCGGCACCTGAATCATGCAGGTGCGGCAGGTCGACGATAAGGCCCGCATTGATGTTGAGCTCGATCTTCTCGCCGGTCTTGAGAAGCGCCGGCTCGTCGCGGAGTGCCGCGTATTGCGCCTGCTTCCTGGCATAGAAGCGGACCTTCTCGGCATAGGCGCGCTGCAGGTCCGACGAAGGGCGGACGAAGATTTCGCCCGTGCCACCATCTGCGATGATCGGGCTTCCGGTGTCGACCAGATCGATCAGGCCCTCGGCCTGGCCGATCGCCGGAATGCCCAGCGCGCGTGCGACGATCGCCACATGACTGGTGCGGCCACCCTCCTCAAGCACCACGCCGCGCAGCTTGCTGCGGTCGTAGTCGAGCAGTTCGGCTGGACCCATGTTGCGGGCGACAACGATGGCATTGGCCGGCAGGTCGGTTCGGGATGCGGTGGCGATGGCGCCGGTCAGGATGCGTAATAGCCGGTTCGACAGGTCGTCGAGATCGTGCATGCGCTCGCGCAGATAGGGATCGGGGGTCCGCGCCATGCGGGCGCGGTTATCGTTCTGCACGCGCTCGACGGCGGCTTCCGCCGTGAGGCCGGTATCGATCGCCTCGCGCAGCCGGTTCATCCAGCCCTTGTCATGCGCGAACATGCGGATGGTTTCGAGAACGTCGGAATATTCGGTGGCGCCGCGTTGGGCATCGGAGCCATCGAGCAACTCGTCGACATGGGCGCGGAGCTGCGCCACGGCATCTTCCAGCCGCTTCCGTTCCTGCGGAACATTCTCGGCGATGAGGTTCTGGATGACGACGCGGGGCTCGTGCAGCACGGCATGGCCCAATGCCACGCCTTCAGCGAGGGAATCGCCCCGCAGGTGATGGCTTCTGACATGGGCGACATCGGCTGCGACTTCGCTTGCGACCTCGCGGAGCTCGCCCGCCGCGATGACCTCGGCCAGAACCATGGCCGTGGTCTGCAGCGCTTCCTCTTCTTCCTCGGTATAGTGGCGGCGCGTGCGGTTCTGCACCACGAGCACGCCGATGACGCTGCCGCCGCGCATGATCGGCACGCCAAGGAAGGAATTGTAGATCTCTTCGCCCGTCTCCGGGAGATACTTGAAGGCCGGATGGTTCTGCGCGTCCGACAGGTTGAGGCCGATGGCCTCCTTGGCGATGGTGCCGACGAGGCCCTCGCCGCTCTTCAGCTTCGACTGGTGGACGGCCTCACGCTTGAGGCCCTCGGTGGCGTAGAGTTCGAGAAAATCACCGGGGCGCAGCACGTAGATCGAGCAGACCTCCGCCACCATGTTGGCGGCGATGATCTGGACGATCTTGTCCAGGCGCTTCTGCGCTGTGACCGGCTCCGCCATGACCTCGCGGAGCCGCCTGAGCAGGACACGCGGGCCGAGGGCGGAGGTTCCCATCAGCCGGTGTCCCCGCGCATGGCCACGCGGGCCGTTTTGAGGCGGCCTGCGAAGCGGGAGACGTGGCTGACGATGACGCGCATTCTGATCAGGCGACCTTGGCGTCCAGGCCATAGGCCGTGTGAAGGGCGCGGACGGCAAGTTCGGTATAGGCTTCGTCGATGAGCACGCTCACCTTGATCTCGGACGTCGTGATCGCCTGGATGTTGATGCCCTTCTCGGCCAGCGAGCGGAACATCTTGGCGGCGACGCCCGCATGGCTCCGCATGCCGATGCCGACGATCGAGACCTTCGCCACATCGGCCGAGTGGACGATGTTGTCGAAGCCGATCTTGTCCTTGACGCCGTTCAGCACTTCCAGCGCCTTGCGCAGGTCCTTCCTCGCTACCGTGAAGGTGATGTCGGCGAAGGCGCCGTCGGCCGAGATGTTCTGGACGATCATGTCGACCGAGATATCGGCTTCCGCCAGCGGACCGAAGATCGCCGCCGAGACGCCGGGCTGGTCCTTGACGCGCCGGATCGCCACTTTCGCCTCGTCGCGCGAATAGGCGACGCCGCTCACTACATGCTGTTCCACGATACGTTCCTCATCGCATACGAGTGTTCCGGGCCCCGTGCCGTCGGGCTTGTTCTGGTTCGGCGAATCGGGTGCCTCGAAGCTCGAGCGCACCTGCAAGGGTACCTTGTAAACCATGGCCAGTTCAACTGACCTGGTCTGCAGCACCTTGGCGCCGAGCGAAGCCTGTTCCAGCATCTCCTCATAGGAAATGCGGTCGAGCTTCTGGGCGCCGGTCACGATACGGGGGTCGGCCGTATAGACGCCGTCGACGTCTGTATAGATGTCGCAGGCGGCATCGAGTGCCGCCGCCACGGCAACGGCCGAGGTATCAGACCCGCCACGGCCCAGCGTGGTGATGCGCTTGTCCGGGCCGATGCCCTGGAAGCCGGCAATCACCGCCACCTGGCCCTGCTCCATGCGCTTCCGGATCTCGTCGCCGTCGATTCCGGCGATTCGGGCCGCGCCGTGGACGCCATCGGTCTTCAAGGGAATCTGCCAGCCGGCCCAGGAGCGGGCCGGAATGCCGAAATCCTGCAGCACGATCGCCAGAAGGCCCGCCGTCACCTGTTCGCCGGATGCGACAACAGCGTCGTATTCGCGGGCATCGTGAACGGGAGCGGCCTCGCGGCACCAGCCTACGAGTTTGTCGGTCGTGCCCGACATGGCGGAGACAACCACGGCCACGTGATGGCCGGCCTTCACTTCACGCTCGACGTGGCGGGCAACGTTCCTGATGCGGGCAATGTCCGCAACTGACGTCCCGCCGAACTTCATGACCAAACGGCCCATCGGCCAAACCTTTCATATCCCCCGCGCCCCGTGACCCTTTCAAGGTCCGGCTGGCGGTCAAGTCTGATGGACGGTTGAACCCCAGGGTCCGGCGCGGCGTACTCATAGATGACAGGCCTCGCTTATGCAATAATGCCCCAGCAGAAATTTGGAACATGACATGACCGCCCTTGCCCCCTCCCTCGACCCATCGGAAGTCGAGAAATTCTCCAAGATGGCCGCCGAATGGTGGAACCCGAAAGGCAAATTCGGGGTGCTGCACGTGTTCAACCCCGTCCGGCTGCAATTCATCAAGGAACAGGTCTGCGCAAGGCTGGGCCGTGACCCGCTGGAGCGTTATCCCTTCGAAGGCCTACGCTTCCTCGACATCGGCTGCGGCGGCGGCCTGCTGACCGAGCCCATGGCACGGCTGGGCGCAACCATCGTGGGCGTCGACCCTTCGGAGCGGAACATCAAGACGGCTTCCGTCCATGCCGCCGAGGTGGGGCTTGAGATCGACTACCGCGCGGGCACGGCCGAAGACCTCGCCCACGCGGCTGAGCGCTTCGACGTGATCCTCAACATGGAAGTGATCGAGCACGTGGCCGACCCAAGGGCGTTCGCCGCGACCTGCGCCTCGATGCTGAAGCCGGGCGGGCTGATGTTCGTCGCCACACTGAACCGCACCCTCAAGTCATTCGGGCTTGCCATCATCGGGGCGGAATACGTGCTAGGCTGGCTGCCGAAGGGCACGCACCAGTGGGAGAAGTTCATCACGCCCGACGAGCTCAAGGGCTGGCTGGGCGAGAACGGCCTCGCCACGAAGGAAGAGCACGGCGTCACCTATAATCCACTCTCCCGCCAATGGCGTGTGAGCCGCGACATGGCGGTGAACTACATGGTGGTGGGGCAGAAGGCGGCCTCCTGACTGGTCGTTCGATGGAGGCCGTGATGCCCATCCGATGTTACGGGCCAGGTGATGCGGTTTCGCTGGCTGAAATCTTCAACCGGGCTGTGTCCGAGACGGCATCCAGGCACTATGACCCCGAGCAGATCGCGGCATGGCTTGGCGGCGGCATGGAAGCCGGCGAGACGCACGCCCGGTGCAGCGACGGCCGGTCCGTGTGGGTCGCCGCCGATGGGTCCGATACGGCGGTCGCCTTCATCGACCTCGAAGACGACGGCCATATCGACATGCTGTTCTGCCTGCCGGAGTGGTCGGGGCGTGGCATCGCGTCGGCGCTATACGATCATCTTGAATCGGACGCGAGACGGCGCGGCATGACAAGGCTTCGTGTCGAGGCGAGCGAACTCGCCAGGCCGTTGTTTCAGCACAAGGGGTTCACCTTGCTGCGCCGGAACGACTTCACCCTCGATGGAGTCGCGGTGCACAACCATATTATGGAGAAGCTGCTCTAGGTTCGGCGCTTGGCATCCAGCCATTTGCTGGCTAGCCTGATCGCCAGCAACCGGACGTGATTTCATATGTATCTCGGCATCGATATCGGCACCTCCGCGGTGAAGGCCGTGGTGGTCGACGAGGACCAGCGCGTTCTGGCGCGCGCGTCCGCTCCCCTAACCGTCTTGCGTCCTCACGACCTGTGGTCGGAGGAAGACCCGGAGGAATGGTGGTCGGCCACTGGAAGTGCCGTCAATGCGCTGCGGGCCGAGGCGGGTGATGCATGGTCCGGGGTGAAGGCCATCGGCCTGTCCGGCCAGATGCATGGCGCGGTTCTTCTCGATGCTGACGGCAACCCGCTGCGCCCCGCCATCCTCCACAATGACGGACGGTCCCATGCGGAGGCCCGGGAACTGAACCGGCGCCTTCCGGCCATCGGCTCCATCGCGGGCGTTCCCGCCATGCCGGGCTTCGCCGCGCCGAAGCTGATGTGGCTGTTGCGCCATGAGCCGGAGGTGATGGCGCGGGCGCGGCACATGCTGCTGCCCAAGGACTATGTGCGCCTCCGCATGACAGGGAGCTATGCCACCGACATGAGCGACGGGTCGGGCGCGCTGCTGCTGGACTGCGGGCACCGCACATGGTCGCCCGAGATCGCCGCGGCCTGCGGCATTTCCCTGAACCTGCTGCCGCCCGTGCTCGAAGGCTCGGTCGCCTCGGGCCAGCTCAGCGGCGCTGTTGCAAAAGCCTGGGGCCTGACGCCCGGCCTCGTGGTGGCGGCGGGTGCCGGCGATGCGCCATCGGGCGCCATAGCCACGGGGGCTGTCAACGAGGGCGATGCCTTCATCTCGATCGGCACGGCGTCGCAATATTTCGTGGTGCGCGGCCAGTACGCGCCAGCACCCGACCACCTCATCCACACCTTCTGCCATGGCTTGCCCGGCCGCTGGTTCCAGATGGCCGCCATTCTCAACGGCGCGGGTTGCCTCGCCTGGGCAGCGGAGCTTCTGGGCCAGAGCGACATCGGCAAGCTGCTGCAATCCGCCGAAGAGGCCTTCTCGGGCCCCTCGCCCATAACGTTCCTGCCCTACCTGACGGGCGAGCGCACACCTCACAACAACCCCCATGCCAGGGGCGTGCTGTTCGGTCTGACGGCGTCATCCACCCCGCAGCAGGTGACGCAGGCCGTGCTCGAAGGTGTCGCCCTCTCGCTCGCCGACTGCCAGGCTTACGTGGCCGAGACCGGCGCGCTCCCAGATCGCATCGCCGTCAATGGCGGCGCGGCCAAGAGCCGGTTCTGGATGAAGATCGTGGCAAGCGCTCTGGGCAAGACCGTGGTGCTCTATGAGGGTGCCGAAACCGGGCCGGCCTTTGGCGCCGCGCGGCTGGCACGGCTGGCGGCGACGGGAGAAGACCCCGCCACCGTCTGCGTCAAGCCCGAGATCGCCGCCGAGATCGCGCCCGATCCGGCGCTCAGGCAAGCCTATGCAGAGCGGCTGGAAAAATTCCGCGCGCTCTACAAGGCCGTGAAGCCGCTGTTCTGACCCAGCCTCACCGCGAACGGATGCCCTTGCGCATCCGGGCGTCCCGCAGCCTCGTCATCTCCTCGATGGGATCGACGTCATAGGGAAGCCGCGTCACATAGCGCAGGTCATCGCGGGTCAGGCCGATGTCATTCAGCATGTAGTCGTCGAGCTGCTCCAGGCGCTTGAGTTTCTTCTTTGCTACCCAGCTGCGGAACAGGCGGCGCAGCTTCGGGAACACGAAAGCACTGTCGCGGGAGAGAGCCTGATGGAAAATGTAGTCGCGCATGGGGATCACCGATTGTCTCTATTGTATCAATCAAACAACTTGATTGTACGGGTTCAATTCTATACTGTATGCATCCAATTGCCGACAAGGGAAACATTGTCCTCATGACAATTTGGCTACCGCAGCTTCGCCGACAACGCCCACTCTATCTCGAGATCGCTGACGCAATCCGTCAGGATCTTTCAGTGGGCACGCTCAAGCCGGGCGACCGCCTGCCGCCGCAGCGCGACCTCGCGTTCCGCCTC
Organism: Aestuariivirga sp.; assembly: GCF_041738905.1. GTDB lineage: Bacteria > Pseudomonadota > Alphaproteobacteria > Rhizobiales > Aestuariivirgaceae > Aestuariivirga. Next base: position 5,673 of record NZ_JBGSOZ010000091.1, on the reverse strand, counting down.
GGTGTCACCACCGGCACGGTGACGCGGGCCTATGCGGAAGCCGAGAAAATGGGGCTTCTGGTGGGTGAAGTGGGGCGCGGCAGCTTCCTGAAGGCGCCTGGTCCGCAAGCCCAGCCCTTCGTGCCGGTGGCGCGGGGAACGGCCGGCATCCTCGACCTGTCCCTGGCCTCGCCGCCCGCTGTGCAGGAGACGGGCGATCTCGATTCGGCGCTGGCCCAGATCATGACATCGCCCGGGCGGCTCGACCTTCTGGGATATCCGCCGCCCGAGAGCTTCCCCCTCCACCGCGCCATGGGAGCCCAATGGCTGTCGCGCAGCGGCATCGTGGTGGACGAGCAGCAGGTGGTGGTCACCGCTGGGGCGCAGGCCGCCATCATCGCCACGCTGTCCTTCGTCAGCCAGCCCGGAGACCGGCTCTTCGTCGAGGGCCTGAACTATCCGACGATCAAGCCCATAGCCCGCCAGTTCGGCATCGAACTCGTGCCGCTGGAAGTCGATGCCGGCGGACTGGTGCCACAAGCGCTGGAGCGCGCCGCCAGGGCCGGCGAGGCCCGAACGCTCTATGTGGTGCCGACGCTGCAAAGCCCGACCACCGCCACACTCAATCTGGAGCGGCGGCTGGCGATCGCCGACATCGCCCGCCGCTATGGCCTGACCCTCATCGAGGACGACATCTTCCGGCTGCTCGATCCGCGGCTGCAGCCACCCACCTTCTACAGCCTTGCGCCAGAGCGCACCTATCACATCACCAGCGTGTCCAAGACACTGGCACCCGGGCTGCGCGTCGGCTTCCTCGTGGGTCCTGCGGGCAAGACCGATGGTCTGATCCGCCACCAGACCATCACCAACGGCCGCTCGGTCGGGCTGGCCGCCGAGGTGGCCCGCCACTGGATCGAAGGCGGCACGGCCGACAGGATACTGGCCGCCATCATTGCCGAGAACGCGGCGCGGCGCGACATCGCCCGCGACGTGCTGCGGGGCCGGGATTTTCTCTGCAATCCGGGAGCGCCTTTCCTGTGGTTAAGGCTTCCCGACCACTGGCAGCCGGGCGATTTCGTGCGTGCGGCGCTGGATTGCGGCATCAAGATCAGTTCCGGCACGGCCTTCGCCATCGACCGCCGCGCCGATGACCGCGCCATCCGCATCTGTTTCGGCGGCACCTCTTCCCGCGACGACCTGCGAAAGGCCTTCCACGCGATCGGCGCGCTCCTCGACGAGGACCCCGCCGAACGCTTCACGCAGGTCGCGTGAGAACGGGGCACTTCACGATTCAGGCAATCCGCCTCTTGACGAAGGGCGCGGTCCGACCTATTTCAACAGCCAGCTGTTAGCACTCGCCAAACTTGAGTGCTAACACAGCTGGCCACCTTCGGGAGACGGTCAGTCCAAAACTCAAAAAGTAAAATGTTTACGAGGAGTTACCGCATGAAATTCCGTCCTCTGCACGACCGCGTTGTAGTGAAGCGCGTCGAGGAAGACACCAAGACCAAGGGCGGCATCATCATTCCGGAGACCGCCCAGGAGAAGCCGATGCAGGGCGAAGTCATCGCCGTGGGTGCTGGCGCCCGTGACGATTCCGGCAAGATCGTCGCCCTCGACGTCAAGGCCGGCGACCGCGTTCTGTTCGGCAAGTGGTCGGGCACCGAAGTCAAGATCGATGGTACCGAGTACCTGATCATGAAAGAGTCCGACATCATGGGCATCGTCGGCTAAGCCGATTGCCCTCCACAATTCCAGTCAACCAGTACAGTTGAGGTAATCCCATGGCTGCTAAAGAAGTCCGTTTCGGCGGTGAAGCCCGTGAGCGCATGCTCCGCGGCGTCGACATTCTCGCAAACGCGGTGAAGGTCACCCTCGGTCCCAAGGGCCGCAATGTCGTGATCGACAAGAGCTTCGGCGCTCCCCGCACCACCAAGGACGGCGTCACCGTCGCCAAGGAAATCGAGCTTGAGGACAAGTTCGAGAACATGGGCGCCCAGATGGTCCGTGAGGTCGCTTCCAAGACCAACGACCTCGCCGGCGACGGCACCACCACCGCCACCGTTCTGGCCCAGGCGATCGTGCGCGAAGGCGCCAAGAACGTCGCGGCCGGCATGAACCCGATGGACCTGAAGCGCGGCATCGACATGGCCGTGGCTGCAGCGATCGAGCACATCAAGAAGCAGTCCAAGAAGGTCAAGGGTTCGGAAGAAGTCGGCCAGGTCGGCACGATTTCAGCCAATGGCGAAAAGGCCATCGGCGACATGATCGCCCAGGCCATGCAGAAGGTCGGCAACGAGGGTGTCATCACGGTTGAGGAAGCCAAGACCGCCGAGACCGAACTCGACGTCGTCGAAGGCATGCAGTTCGACCGCGGCTATCTCTCGCCCTACTTCATCACCAATGCCGACAAGATGGTTGCCGAGCTCGAGGACGTCTACATCCTCCTGCACGAGAAGAAGCTGTCGTCGCTCCAGGCGATGCTGCCGATCCTCGAGGCCGTCGTCCAGACCTCGAAGCCCCTCCTGATCATCGCTGAAGACATCGAAGGCGAAGCTCTCGCCACCCTCGTTGTCAACAAGCTGCGCGGCGGCCTCAAGGTCGCTGCCGTCAAGGCTCCGGGCTTCGGCGATCGCCGCAAGGCCATGCTGGAAGATATCGCCACCCTCACGGGCGGCCAGGTCATCTCCGAAGACTTGGGGATCAAGCTCGAGAACGTGACCATCGACATGCTGGGCCGCGCCAAGCGCGTCCGCATCGAGAAGGAAAACACCACGATCGTTGATGGTTCCGGCAAGAAGGACGACATCAAGGGCCGTTGCGCGCAGATCAAGGCGCAGATCGAGGAAACCACCTCGGACTACGACCGCGAGAAGCTCCAGGAGCGTCTTGCCAAGCTTGCGGGCGGCGTTGCCGTCATCAAGGTCGGCGGCTCGACGGAAGTCGAAGTCAAGGAGCGCAAGGACCGCGTCGACGACGCGCTGAACGCCACGCGTGCAGCCGTTGAAGAAGGCATCGTTCCGGGCGGCGGCGTTGCCCTGCTCCGTGCGAAGAAGGCGCTTGAAGGTCTGAAGTCGGCCAACGCCGACGTGCAGGCCGGCATCAACATCGTGTCGAAGGCTCTTGAAGCCCCGGTCCGTCAGATCGTCGAGAACGCAGGCGTCGAAGGTTCGATCGTCGTCGGCAAGCTCCTCGAGAAGACCGGCAACTACGGCTTCAACGCCCAGACCGAAGAGTATGTCGACATGGTCGAAGCCGGCATCATCGACCCGACCAAGGTCGTCCGTATCGCTCTGCAGGATGCCGCCTCGGTGGCCTCGCTGCTGATCACGACGGAAGCCATGATCGCCGAGCGTCCGAAGGACAAGTCCGGCACCTCCGGCATGCCCGGCGGCATGCCCGGCGGCGGCATGGGCGGCATGGACTTCTAAGTCCGACGCTCAGCCTCAGGCTGAAAAGACAGAACCCCGGTGGAAACACCGGGGTTTTTTCATGCTCTTATGATGGTGAGATGATTGGCAAGTTGGCCGGTGTCTGCTTGAGATGGCACGACGATGGTGGCAAGTGATGCTGCAGGGCAGATGGCATGGAGCGAGACAGCGCCCAACTTTTCCGTCGTGACGATTGAAACCGTCTCGGCGGAACGGCTGATGATGAGACGCTTGATGGCCGCCTCCTCGAAATTGCCCGTCGTTGCGCCCTCGCCCGCGTGAAGGCCTGTGAGCCCGATGAAGCAGAGGTCAGCACGCAGGCGGTTGATGGTCTCGAAGGCAATCGCCCCGACATTGACCATCGAATGCCGCAAGAGCGTGCCCCCCACCATGATGACTTCGATGCCTTGGTGCGGTTCGAGCGCGGAAGCAATGGACGGGCTGTGGGTGATGATGGTGGCCACCAGATCGAGAGCCAGGCAGCGCACGAGTTCAAGGTTGGTGGTGCCGCCATCGATGAAAACGGTTTGCCCCCGATCAACCAGCGAGGCCGCGACGCGCGCCAGCTTCCGCTTCTCATCCATCGCGAGCCCGCGGCGCACGTCAAGGCTGGCGACAGTGGGCGAGGACGGCAGCGCCCCGCCGTGAACGCGCAGCAACAGGCCTTCCGCCGCCAGTTCCCGCAAGTCTCGCCTGATGGTGTCTTCTGAGAGGGCCAATTCGGCACTGAGCTCCTTCGCCACGATCCGCCCGTCGTGGTGAAGGCGTTGCAGCAAGAAGTGTTTTCTCTGGTCTGTGAGCATCACACGATAATGCACGAACTTGCACGAATTGTCACGATATGTCATGTTGCTCCCCAAAGAGGAGTTTCCCATGTCCGCCAAACCCATGCTGATCCTGATCGCCGGCCCCTATCGCTCTGGCACGGGCGATGATCCGGCGAAGATGGCCGCCAACCTCAATCACCTCGAATCGGCGTCTTGGCCAATCTTCAAAAAGGGCCATGTGCCGATGATTGGCGAATGGGTGGCCTTGCCGATCTGGCATACGGCAGGCGGATCGACCGTCGGCGATGACCTCTATGAGAAGGTACTGCACCCGACGGCCGGACGACTGCTGAAACATTGCGATGCCGTGCTCCGCCTTGCAGGTGATTCCAAAGGTGCGGACAATGACGTCCGCATCGCCCGGGAGCGCGGAATTCCGGTGTTTTTCAGCGTTGACGACATCCCGGCTGCGGCATGACAAACTCTAGCGGTTCAACACTTGCAATTAGCGCCGCAACAGACTAGAGAACGGCCCGGTCAGCGCCCGTAGCTCAGCTGGATAGAGCACCAGACTACGAATCTGGGGGTCATGGGTTCGAATCCTGTCGGGCGCGCCATTCTTTTCAAAGACTTATAGAAGTTTCCCACATTGTCTGTCCGTCGTCAGATGATGTGAGACTGATGGCTGCATGATCGAAGAGAGGATCTGGCGCATCTGGTTTTGATGTTATGCGGCTTGGCCGCGATGTTGCAAGCGTCGGGTTTTGAATGTGTCGCGTTTGATCCTTTCTCGTTCCAGCAGGATGGTCTGACCGCGCCCGAAGTAGACGTCAGCGGGTGTAAGATTGGCTATGCTTTCGTGGTATCGCAGGTGGTTGTAGTGGGCGACGAAGTCGCCGATCTTGGCTTCCAGATCGCCGGGTAGATAGTAGTTTTCGAGCAGGATGCGGTTCTTGAGCGTCTGGTGCCAGCGCTCGATCTTGCCCTGGGTCTGGGGATGCAGCGGCGCGCCGCGGACATGATCCATACCCTGGTCTTTGAGCCAGTCCGCGAGGTCGCCAGCGATGTAGCTCGAACCGTTGTCGCTCAACAGCCGTGGGCGGTGAACGACATTCATGCTGTCGAGGCCTGAAGCTTCGAGCGCCATGGTCAGCGTGTCCGTGACGTCGCTGGCTTTCATCGTCGTGCACATCTTCCAGGCCACGATGTAACGGGAGAAGTCATCGAGCACGCTCGACAGGTAGAACCAGCCCCAGCCAGTCACCTTGAGATAGGTAAAGTCGGTCTGCCAGAGCTGGTTTGGTGCCGTGGTCTTGTCCTTGAACTCATCGGCCGCCTTGACGACGATGAAGGCCGGGCTGGTGATCAGATCATGGGCCTTGAGGATGCGATAGACCGAAGCTTCTGACACAAAATACCTTTCCGTGTCAGTGAAGCGCACGGCCAACTCCCGGGATGACAAGGTTGGCTCATCCAAGGCCAGCTTCACGACCCTG